>CAZHXU010000018.1:0-24836 GCA_964536535.1 uncultured Fusobacteriaceae bacterium | reverse complement strand
CTATTTCGTCTGGGCGGTTTTTTTATTTTTCTAGATTAATATTTAATAGTTACAAATTATTAGAGAACTATAGTTTCTAACTATTAACTATTAATAAAAATTTAAGTGGAGGTAGTTTAATGAGAGCTTTGATAAGCGTATCAGACAAAACTGGCATAGTAGAATTTGCCAAAAACTTACATGAGTTAGGTGTAGAAATTATTTCTACAGGAGGAACAGCAAAACAATTAGAAGCAGCTGGAGTTCCAGTAATTGGAATATCAGATGTAACTGGATTTCCTGAATGTTTAGACGGTAGAGTAAAAACTTTACATCCAAATATCCATGCTGGATTACTTGCAATGAGATCAAATGAAGATCATATGAGACAAGTTAAGGAACTTAACGTTGAACTTATCGATTTAGTAGTAGTAAACTTATATCCATTTAAAGAAACAATCTTAAAAGATGGGGTAACTAGAGAAGAAGCTATAGAAAATATAGATATTGGTGGACCAACTATGCTAAGATCAGCAGCTAAAAACTACCAAGATGTTTCTGTAGTAGTAGACCCAGCAGATTACCAAATAGTAATCGACGAATTAAAAGCAAATAAAAAAGTAAGTGTAGATACAAACTTCTACTTATGTTCAAAAGTATTTGAACATACTTCAAGTTATGATACATTAATAGCTACATATATGAGAAAAGAAAGAGGAGTTAAAGATTTACCAGAAACTCTAACAGTTACTTATGAAAAAGTACAAGATATGAGATATGGTGAAAACCCTCATCAAAAAGCAGCTTTCTACAAAGAAGTAGGAAAAGCAGATGGATTCCTTACTGCTGCAAAGCAATTACACGGAAAAGAATTATCTTACAATAATATAAATGATACAAATGGAGCTCTTGAGTTACTAAAAGAGTTTACAGAACCAACTATAGTTGCTTGTAAACATGCTAACCCATGTGGTGTAGGAACTGGAGCTAATATATTCGAAGCTTGGACAAAAGCATATAATGCAGATCCAAAATCTATCTTTGGTGGAATAGTAGTAGCAAATAGAGAAATAGATGCTGATACAGCAAATGGTATTAACAAAATATTCATAGAAATAGTTGTTGCTCCATCATTTACAGCTGAAGCATTAGAAATCTTAAAGTCTAAGAAAAACATAAGATTATTAGAACTAGCTAACATCGACAAAGGATATGCAGATGGTGTATATGATATGAAAAAAGTTGGTGGAGGTATGTTAGTACAAGAAGTAAATAATAAATTATTTGATGGTGAATTAGAAGTAGTTACAGATAGGCAACCAACTGAATCTGAATTAAAAGATTTAATATTTGCTTGGAAAACAGTTAAACATGCAAAATCAAATGGTATAGCTATCGCTAAAGATGAAACATCTATAGGAGTAGGACCAGGACAAGTTAATAGAATCTGGGCTTGTGAACAAGCTATAGCTCATGCACATGAGCACCTTGGAGCAGAAGCACTTAAGGGAGCATCACTTGCATCAGACGCATTTTTCCCATTTGATGATTGTGTACAAGCAGCAGCAAAAGCTGGAATTACAGCTATAATCCAACCAGGTGGTGGGATGAAAATGCAAGATTCTATAGATGCTTGTAACAAATATGGAATCACTATGGTACTTACAGGAATGAGACACTTCAAACACTAAAATAATTAGTAACTAGAAATTAGTATTTAGTAGTTGAAAATAATGTTTATATAAAAGTAGGTAGTTACTAACTGCTACCTACTAATTACTAAAAACAAAAGGGGTTTATATGAAACTATTAGTCATCGGAGCTGGTGGTAGAGAACATGCTATCACTTTGAAATTGGCACAAAATGAAAATGTAGAAAAAATCTTTGTAGCACCAGGAAATGCAGGAACTGAATCTGTTAGTATTGCTGAAAATGTAAACATTACTAACATAGATGATTTGCTTAGTTTTGCAAAAGAAAATAAGATAGACTTAACTATCTTAGGATCAGAAGAGTTATTAGTTGCTGGTATAGTTGATAGATTCAAAGCTGAAGGGTTAAAAATCTTTGGACCACATCAAAAAGCAGCTATGTTAGAAGGAAGTAAAACTTTTGCTAAAGACTTTATGAAAAAATACGGTGTAAAAACTGCAGCTTATGAAAATTTTGATAATTATGACAAAGCTCACCAATATCTAAATCAATGTGAGTTTCCATTAGTTATAAAAGCAAGTGGATTAGCAGCAGGAAAAGGTGTAATAATTGCACAAAATAGAGTAGAAGCAGAAGATGCATTAAAGGACATAATGTTAGATTCTAAATTTGGTACTGCAGGAGCAGAAGTAGTAATTGAAGAGTTTTTAGACGGAGTGGAAGCCTCTATACTCTCATTCTATGACGGGAAAAAAATTGTACCATTTGTAAGTGCAAAGGATCATAAAAAAATTGGTGAGGGAGAAACTGGTCTTAATACTGGTGGAATGGGAGTAATAGCTCCAAACCCTTATGTTACAGAAGAAGTTAATAATGCTTTTATAGAGGGGATATTAAATCCAACTCTTAAAGGTTTACAAGAAGAAGGATTTGATTTTGCAGGAGTTATTTTCTTTGGATTAATGATTACTAAAAAAGGTGTTTATTCACTTGAGTACAATATGCGTATGGGAGATCCAGAAACTCAAGTAGTATTACCACTTATGGAAACTGATCTTTTAGATTTAATTCTACATGCATTAGAGGGGGCTCTTGACATGGTAGAAGTAAAATGGAAGAAAAAAAGTGCAACTTGCGTAGTTATGGCTGCTGGTGGGTACCCAGAAAGTTATAAAAAAGGTGATTTAATTGAAGGACTTGATAAAGTGGAAAATCAAGTATTCATTGCAGGTGGGAAAAACGACAATGGAGTTAGAACTAATGGGGGAAGAGTACTTAATGTTGTAGCACTTGGAGACACTTTGGAAGATGCAAGAAAAAATGCATATGCTGATGTAGCAAAAATTACATTTGATGGTGCATACTTTAGGAAAGATATAGGAGAGATTAAATAACTTTGTCTTTGGGGGATTATAAGATATACTATAGAGAATAAAAGTTAGATCAATCAAAATACACGAGGTGAAGAAATGAAAACTGATGTACAAATCTCTAGAGAAGCAAAACTAGAACACATACTTAAAATTGCTGATAAAATTGGACTTACTGAAGATAATATAGATATATATGGTAAGTACAAGGGTAAAATTGATATGAAAAGTATAGAAGGATTAGAAGCAAATGCCAAATTAATTTTGACTACTGCAATTACTCCTACACCAGCTGGTGAAGGAAAATCAACTACTTCTATAGGACTAGGAATGGCACTTAACAAAATTGGAAAAAATTGTGTTATTGCTCTTAGAGAACCATCACTTGGACCATGTTTTGGTGTAAAAGGAGGTGCTGCAGGAGGAGGATATGCTCAAGTAGTACCAATGGAGGACATAAACTTACACTTTACTGGTGATATACATGCAATAACTGCTGCAAATAATTTACTTTGCGCAATGATAGATAACCATATTAAATGGGGGAATAGATTAAATATAGATATAACAAGGGGAACTTTTAAAAGAGTAGTTGACCTTAATGATAGAAGTCTTAGAGATATTACTATTGGTTTAGGGGGAAAAGCTAATGGAATACCAAGACAAGATAGTTTTCAAATTACAGTAGCAAGTGAAGTTATGGCAATACTTTGTTTAGCAGAAGACTTATTTGATTTAAAGGAAAAATTAGGAGATATAGTATTTGGATACAATACTAGTGGAGAACCTCTAAGAGTAAGAGAACTTAAGGGTCATGGTTCTATGGCTGTTTTATTAAAAGAAGCTATAAAACCAAACTTAGTTCAAACAGTAGAAAATACACCTGCAATAATACACGGTGGACCATTTGCAAATATTGCACATGGGTGTAACTCAGTAGTTGCAACTAAAGCAGCTATGAAATTAGGTGATTATGTTGTTACTGAAGCAGGATTTGCTGCTGACCTTGGAGCTGAAAAATTCTTTAATATCAAATGTAGAAAAGCTAATCTAAAGCCAGATGCTGTTGTAATAGTTGCAACTGTAAGAGCTCTTAAGATGCATGGGGGTGTAGCTAAAGAAGAACTTGCAAAAGAAAACTTAGAAGCATTAAAAGAAGGTATGGCTAACTTAGAAAAACATATAGAAAATATGCAAAAATTTAATGTACCAATAGTAGTTGCTATTAATGCATTCCCTACTGATACAAAAGCTGAATTAGATTTGGTGGAAGAAATCTGTAATAGCCAAGGAGTAGAAGTAGCTTTATCTGAAGTGTGGGCTAAAGGTGGCGAAGGTGGAATCGCTCTTGCTAATAAAGTTGTAGAAGCAGTGGAAGGTGGAACAGCTGACTTTAAACCACTTTACGATTTAGATTTGGGAATAGCAGAAAAAGTAGAAGTAATTGCTAAAGAGATATACGGTGCTGATGGGGTAGCATTTAGTGCTAAAGCAAAAAAACAAATTAAAGATTTGGAAGAAAAAGGATTTGGGAAGTTACCAGTATGTATGGCTAAAACTCAAAATTCTATTTCGGATAAAGCTCATCTAAAAAATAGACCGACTGGGTTTACGGTTGATGTAAGTGAGTTAAGTTTGTCAGCAGGTGCTGGATTTATAGTAATCTTAACAGGAAGTGTTATGACTATGCCAGGATTACCAAAAGTACCAGCTGCAGAAGCAATAGATATAGACAAAGATGGAAATATTATAGGGTTATTTTAATGTAGAGTCAACCATTGTGGTTGGCTCTTTTTGGTTTTGGGATAATAAAAAAGCTATCTATAATATAAAATATTATTTTTAACTTATAAAATTAAAATAAAGTATTTAAAATTTGAATTATCAAATTTATAGAAAAATATATATAATATTTATAGTAAATTTTGAATTTAAAGGGGAAAAATATGATAGATTTTAACAACTACCAAAATGTACTTTATAATGAAACAAAAAAAGTTTTGGGAAAAATAATAGAAGAAAACAAAGATGAAGAGATATATGGTATAGGGTATTATTATAGCAGTCCCGAATGGTCTTATATTACACCATGTATACTGACAAAAAAAGAGTATGAGGAAGATTTGGAACTTAGTGGAGAAGAAGTAGAAGAAAAGTTAACAATGGATCAATTTATAATTAAATGGTCCTATAGTGAAAGAGAAAGTTTTGAAAAGTATGAAGAATCATTTGAAGAGATAGATGATGTCTTAAATGAAGTTAATAACTGTAGATATGAATTAGGTATGGATTTTTTGAATGAATCAGCTACAGAAGAGATAAATAATATTACAAATATTCAAAATGAAATAGCATTAAGTGTTTTAGAAACTCTTAAAAAAGAAGGATTTTTTGATAGTTTAGACCTTGATAAAACAATAATAAATATGTGGTGGTATGAACAAGAAAATAAAGAGATGTTAGAATGGGCAAAAAGGTTAAATAATAAAAAAGCTTACGAACTATTAGAAAAAGACTTTTTGGAAAGTTTAGAATATGATTTAAGTACTTTTAAAGAAGAGTTGTATATAGAAAGTAAGAAAGTTTTTAATAAGTTATTAGATAATGAATTTTTTGGTTTTAAATTTTCTTGGTACTCTAATAATAGAATTTTACCACTTGCTTTTAAAGATGAGAATTATGACATTAGTAAAATAGAAAGAGAAGTTTTTTATGATTCTTTTGATGAGTTAAACTACTCTTCTACCCACTACTTCCTACTTTTAGATGAGTATAGAAAATTTGGTTTTAATGAAAAAGTAGATAAATTAACAAAAGATCTAAAAGATATTTTAAAAGAAGTTTTAATTAGAGTATCAAATGAACTTAGTTTTTCTCATAAAAAAAGATATATTTGGTGGAACAAAGAAACAGAAGAAATATAATAGGGGATGATATGTAATGATAGACTTTAAAGAGTTTTATAATAAACTTTATATAGAAACAAAAAGGATATTAGATATTATAATAGAAGAAAACAAAAGTGAAAAAATCTATGGTATTGGTTATTATTACAGTGGATTAGATTGGAACTGGATTATGCCTTGTATTTTAACAGAAAAGGACTATATTAAAAGTAAAGAAGTTTTTGGAGTAGAAGTAAATGAATTTATTATAAAATGGTCATATTCAGAAAAAGATAGTTTTGAAAAATATGAATATGTAGCATTTGAAGAGATAAATGACTTATTAAGTGATTTGTCCTTAGAGAAAGATTTTAAAGAAGAAGATTTTATTATGGATTTAATAAACATTCAAAATGAAATAGCTCTTAGTGTTTTAGAAACATTAAAAAACGAAGGTTTTTTTAATAGATTAAATTTGGATAATATAATTATCAATATGTGGTCATATGAACAAGAAAATTCAGATTTATTAAACTGGTCAAAAAGATTAAATACTAAAAAAGCACATAAAAAATTTGAAGAAGAATTTTTTGAAAGTATAAATTATGATTTAACAAATCATAAGAAAGAAATATATAATAAAACAAAAGAAATATTTTTGACATTAAAAAATGAGAAAAATTTAGTGTATGGTTTTGTTTTTGATTTATATAGTTTTAATAAACTTCTACCTTTTGCTTCTAGTAAAATGGAGATTAATATAGAAGAACTAAATGAACTATCTAATTATGATATTTTGTATGATGTTAATTATGAGTATAATAATTATTTAGTATTACTTAGAGAATATAGAGATTTAAATTTGGATAAAAAAAGTAATGATTTACTTGATCAGTTGAAAAATATACATATAGAAGTTTTGGAAAGAATAAAAGATGATTTAGCCTTATCAAACAAGAATTTTGTATTACTTTGGAATGACGGAAGAAAAGAGGAAAAAATATCACTTTAATCCTTCAATATATAAATTAGAACATTACAAATAAAAATTCATATTTCCTCTTGAAAACTATTATATAAAATAGTATAATTTAATAAATTTATAAGGGGGAATTATGGATAAATTAAATGATATTTTTGCTAGTCAAGAAGAGAAGAAAAAAGATATAAAAATTGCAAAAAAGGAGAGAAAAAAAGGTAGTCCTTCAAAAGCTTATGTTGGAGCTGCTTGGGCATCTTTGATTGCAGGTATAGGCGCATATGGTTTTGGTCTTTATAATGCTACAATGATGTTAAATGAAAAGGGATATTATGGAACAGTAATGTTATATGGGCTATTTTCTGCCATTTCTCTGCAAAAAACTGTAAGAGACAAAGAAGAGGGAATTCCAGTTACAAATATTTATTATATGATTTGTTGGTTTGGAATCATGTCAGCAGTAGGACTTCTTGCTATTGGTCTTTGGAATGCAACACTTTTAAAGAGCGAAAAAGGGTTTTATGCAATGAGTTTTGTACTAAGTTTATTTGCTTCTGTAACTGTACAAAAGAACATTAGAGATTTAAAAGATTAGTATAATTTGAAAAAATATTGATTTTTTACCCAATATAGAATATACTTAGTTTAATAAATAAAAGAATAATTTTAAAAAGAGACGGATTTTTTTTTCGTCTTTTTATTTTTTGATTTTAGGAGGTAATATGAAAAGAATTGCAATAGTAGGTGAGTTTTCAAAGGACAAAATAACTCATAGGATGTTAAATGAAAACTTAGAATGGTTAAAAGAAGAGTATTTATTTGATTATGAATGGATAGGTACCGAAGAGTTATTAGGAGATTACTCTAAAAAACTAGGATTATATAGTGGTATATGGAGTGCACCTGGTTCCCCTTTCAAATCTCTTCAAGGTGCTTTAAATGCAATAAAATATGCAAGAGAAAATAATATTCCACACCTTGCTTGTTGTGGAGGTTTTCAGCATACAATTATTGAGTATGTCAGAAATGTTATGGGTATAAAAGACGCTAGCCATGAAGAATATGATAATAATGGTGAAAATATTTTTATTAAAAGATTAACTTGTTCTCTTAGGGGTAAAAGTATGAAAGTAAAATTAATGGAAAACAGTATAGTTAAGGGAGTATATGAAAGGGTAGAAGTAGTAGAAGATTATTATTGTTCTTTTGCAATTAATGATAAATACAGAAGTATTTTAGAAAAAAGTGAACTAATTTTTTCTGGCTTAGATGAAGATAATGAAATTAGAATTTTAGAACTCAAAAACCACCCATTTTTTATAGGAACTTTGTTTGTACCTCAATCACAAAGTAAAAAGGATAATATACACCCTCTTATTGAATCATTTGTAAAAAATATATTTGTTTAGTTTTATAAAGTATAAAAAGTAAAAGACATTCTTTAACTAAATTTGACGTATAATTTAATTAAAGGAGGTATTATGAAAAATTTGATTTTATTTTTTTTAATTTCAACTTTGATTTATAGTGAAAAATTAATTTTTTATACTATGGATTCACCACCATATCAAATAGAAGAAGATAATAGAGGGTATTTGGTAGATATAGTTCGAGAAGCCTTTAAAGAAGAAGGAATTGAAATTGAAGTAAAATTTGTTCCTTGGGTTAGAGCAATGGAAGATGGACGTATGGGTAAAGTAACAGGGCTAATTGGAGCATGGTATAGTAAAGAAAGGGAAGAATCCTTCTACTACTCACCTCCTATTGGAAAGAGTACTTTGTCTTTATATGTAAATAAAAAAAATGAAGATAATATAGATTTTTCCAAGATGAAAATTGCTTATGTAAAAGACTACTATTATCCAGAAGAATTATCCAAAAGTAACTTTAAAGAATATCTTTATGTTAATAACTCGGAAATTTTGATAAAATTCTTGGAAGTAGGAAGAGTAGATATAATTGCAGAAGTAGAAGAACTTATAGCTTATAATGAAAAAAAAGATAATAAAAAATTTGCTATAAAAAAAGTTGGAAATGTTTTAAGTGTAGATGAAATATATCTCATAATTAGTAAGAAAGCTACAAATAGTGTGTTTATTCTAGAAAAATTTAATAAAGGATACGACACATTAAATAGGAAGGGGAGGGTAGAAGAGATATTAAAACAATATGGTATAAAAGTAGATAAATAAAATTCAGAAAAGATAATAAAAAGAAAGAGTTAAGATAAAACTTAACTCTTTTATATATTAAAAACTTTTTTTAGATATTTTGCAACACCATCATTTTCATTAGATTCAATAATCTCATTATTAGGTAAAGCATTTTTCAGTTTAATATGTGCATTTTCCATAATTAAGCCTTTTTGAACAAAACTAAGCATTTCTAAATCATTAAAACCATCTCCAAAAGCCATAGTTTCATTTCTGTCAATATTTTCAATAGTTATTACTTCTTCTATCGCTTTACCTTTAGAAATTCCTTTGGGCATTATTTCTAAACAATCAGGAAGTGAGAACAAACCTTCTACTTCATTACCCCACCTAGAGTCAATGTATTCTTTTAACTCAACAAGTTTTTCATGGTCACCAAGGTAATACCACTTAATTACATTATCAAAATTTACATCTTTTATACTACCTTTAGTATATTTAAAAGCAGCTTTTTCTATCCATTCATCAATTAGTGAATTATCCTCAAATATAAGCCATTTATCTTCTGAAAAGATATTTATATGTATTCCATCATTTAATGGAAGTTCAAGTATTTCTTTAGCAATATGGTGTTTATGATTATGACAAACTAACAAGTTCCCATTAGCATCATGAACTCTGGCTCCATTGCTTGTAATAAGGTAAGCATCTTCAAGTCCAAGTTGTGCTTTTGTTTCAACAGCATCAACATGGTGACGTCCAGTAGCAATAAAAAACTTTACTCCAATATCAACCAATTTTCCAACTGTTTCTTTTGTTACAGCAGAAAGTTCGTGATTTTGATTTAATAAAGTACCATCCAAATCCGATATGACCAATTTATACATAAGTCCTCCTAATTAACTTTTCTCAAATCATTTTATCATTTATTATTGTTTCTTTCAATTTTTTTATTATTTTTATTGAAAAACCTTGAAAAAATAAGAAAGTTAGAATAAAATAAGAATGTAATTATTACTTTAGGGGGGATTTATGTTTGCAAAAGAAAGACTAAATAAAATACTAAGAATAATTGAAAGAAAAGGGAAAGTATTAGTAAAAGAGCTAGCTATCGAATTTGATTTAACAGAAGATAGTATAAGAAAAGATTTGAAACACCTTGAAAAAGAAGGAATAATTGAAAGAGTTTATGGTGGAGCTACTTTGAAAAGAGACCTATCAACTAGCATTGTCAGTGTTAGAGATAGGCAGTATGTTTTTGTAGAAGAAAAAGAGAGAATAGCAAAAAAAGCATACAGTTTATTAAAAGATGGAGATACTATATTTCTTGACATTAGTACAATCAATGTTTTTTTAGCACAAGAAATAGCTCAAGGGGACAAAACTCTAACAATAATAACTAATATGATAGATATTTTAGGTGTGTTTACATATTCAGAAAATAAAAGTAATATTATCTGTACTGGTGGAGAATACAATAAACTTTTAACTGGCTTTATTGGTTCTACAGCAATAGAAACAATAAACAAATTTAAAGTAAATAAAGCATTTATTGCAAGTTGTGGGATCAATATTTATAACAATACAGTGAGTGCTTCGAATATAGAAGATGGTCTTACTAAAAAAGCTATGATTGATAATGCCGAAAAGGTTTATATTCTTAGTCAAAAGAGAAAATTAGAAAGAGATGGTATTTATAAATTTTCTAAGTTAGATGATTTATATGGAGTAATTTTAGAAGAAGAATTATCAGAAGAATTAAGTGATTTATTAAAAAACTATGAAGTAAAAATATTCTAACAAGAAAGCCTAATTTTAAAAGAGTAGTTACGCAAAGTTTTTATGACTACTTAATCTTATTTCTTATAATAAGACTTGATTTTTACTAAATAAGGAAGATTTATCTGACATTAATTACTTTTGTATCAAGACAAAAGTGACAAAGAATATAAAAAAACTTCTAACTCACAAAAAAAGGACTAATTTCTCACAAATTAGTCCTTTATCTTCAATCTGAAAGCTTGACCTTTAGCTCAAGCTTAAAATTTAGTTACTTTCCAATCAATCAAATCTATTGTATTTTCTACTTTTTTTAGTGACATTTCAGGATGTATAGTTTCTTCATGAGAAATAGTTATGTTAGACATAGTTACCGAAAACATAATAGTTTCTAATATAGATAAATTATTAATATATCCATATCCAAGTCCGGCAACAAAAGAATCTCCAGCACCTGTAACGTTTTTTACAACTGGATTAAGAGCAGTTACTTTACCTGATTCTTTCCCATTAGTGTAGTATATTCCTTCTGCGTCTAAACTAATAAATACTTGTTTTATTCCCAAAGATAAAAAGTATTCACCAGCTCTAATCATATCCTGATCTGTTTTTATTTCAAAACCACATAATACTTCAGCTTCAATTCTATTTGGTTTTATAGTATGAAAATAATGAATTAAATTTTTGATTTTAGCAGCTTTTTTTGCACTAACAGGATCTAAGATAAAGTTAGTTTTTCCATGAAATTTTTTAAGTAGGTACTCTAAATTTTCTGGGTCATCAGCGTCCAAAAATGTATATAATGCTCCTTCAATTAATGAACTTTTACTATCAATAAAGCTTGGGTTCATTTCACTAATGCTTTCCATATCAGCAACAGCAGAAACCATTTCTCCACATTCATCTAAAATAGCCATATAAGTTGGAGTTCTACCATTTTGTAAAATCAATGAGTCATTCATGTCATACCCAATCATTTCTGAGTGTTCAAGCATACTTCTACCTGTTTCATCATCTCCCAAAATAGAAATAAATTTTGTATTAACTCCTACTCTTGCCATATTTTCAGCAATATTTCTTGATACTCCTCCAAAAGACATCTTCACTCTTCCAGGATTAGAATCGTGACTTTTGTAATTGTTATAGGTAAATCCGAAAATGTCTACAACAGAAGCACCAAAAACTAATATATATGAATTGTTATTATCTTCCATAATTTCCTCCTAAATAAAAATCTTTATTATTTTAGCATAAAAAATAGAATAAATAAAGAAATTAGATTTAAAATTTTTAAAATAAACAATAAAAAAATAGTATATTTAAAGGATTTTATAGGTAAAACTTGAATATTTTAAGTGAATAGTGAGGTGCAAATATGGAAAAAGATAAAAAAATAATGTCGTTATTATTACCAACATTATTCTTTTTTTTAGGAATATTATTCCAAGTTTTAATTTGGTTTAATTATATAAATAAAAATAATAAAGAAAGTATAGATACAAAACTTCTTTTTGCTGCAAATAAGATAAAAGAACTTCTACCTAATGATTATCACTATTTGGGCATGAATAAAAACAGTTATGATAAAGACTATTCTTTAGAGTTATTTGAGCAATTAGAATTGGAAGCCAAAAAACTTGATGTTGATTATTTATATACTTTAGTTATAGACAAGGGAGAGATTAGATATGCATCTATGTCTGGTACCTATGAAGAATTAGCTGATGACCCCAATTATTACTATTGGTTTCCTCTAAGTGATTCAGGTGATGATACACTCCTTGAAATTACAGAAGTATTTGAAAATCCTGAAATCATCTTTATTGATTCTAAAGATAAATGGGGTGAATATAGATCAGTTTATCTACCACAAAGAGCTATTGATGGTAAGTTTTATATTGCTGGTGCAGATGTTCTTACCAAAAATCTTTATAGAGGTATATTAATAAACTTAGTTTTAGTTGGATCAAATATTTTTTTATTAATTCTAACATCTTTACCTTTATTAATGGCATTAAAAACTATGAGAGTTAATCATAAAGAATTTGAGTTAAAAGTAAATAAACTTAGAACGTATGATGAGTTAACGGGTGTTTACAATAGAAATAGTGGAGTAAGTATTATAAACAACCACATTAAATTATATGATAAATATAATATAAATTTTGCAATTTTTCTAGTAGATATAGCTAATTTGGAAGAAGTAAACAAGAATCAAGGTATAAAACGTGGAGACATTTTAATAAAAGTATTAGGTGCTATTTTAAAATATACATTTAGAAGAAGCGATAAAGTTATAAGGTTAGGTGAAGATGACTTTATAGTTGTTTTATCTGATTGCAGTGAAGAAACTAGTAAAATATTTACGGAAAAATTATTAGAGAAAATTTCGATTTTTAATAGTCAAAATAGAAATGATTATTTATTAAGAGTTCACGTAACTTATGAAGAATATAGAGGACAGGGATTAGATGACTATTTAGAAGGTACTATTGAAAAATTAGAAAACAAAAAAAAGAAAGGTTCATTTTATGATTTAACATTACAAGAAATGATGAAAGAAGGTTTAGAAAAAGGAGAATTTATGGTCTTTTTCCAACCTAAAGTAAATATAAATACTAAAAAAGTAGCTTTTGAAGCCCTTATTAGATGGGAAAAAGACGGAAAATTTATTTCTCCAGACAAATTTATTCCTGTAGCTGAAAGAAGTTATCTAATATTTACTTTAACAAAATTTGTTTTGGATAAAGTTATTGATGCTATAGAAAAATACAATATACACGTATCAATAAATATTTCTCCAGTTATATTTGAAAAAGATACTTTTTATCACAGTTTAATAAATAGAATAAAAGAATGTCCATATAGAGATCATATTACTTTTGAAATAACAGAAGGAATAGCAATAAAAAATCTTAATTTAACATTGGAAAAAATGATTCTATTTAGAAAACTAAATGTTGAATTTTCTTTAGATGACTTTGGAACGGGGTATTCTTCATTGGGATATTTAAGTATTCTACCTATGAATGAAGTAAAAATTGATAAAACATTTGTAAATAAATTGAATGAAAGAGCAGAAAATAGATTAATAATAGAAATGATAGTCAAATTAGGAAAACTACTTGGATTTTATGTTATAGCAGAAGGAGTAGAAGATAAAGAACATATAAAGAGGCTTATTGAATTAGGATGTTATATTTTTCAAGGTTTCTACTTTGACAGAGCTGTACCTCTAGAAGAAGCTTTGAGTAAATATGACTCAGGTTATTATAGTAATTTGATCACTAATGTCTTTAAGAAAGAGGAATGATATGGATAGTTTTTTATTAAAAAAAATATTTGATGAAAATAGTAAAGGAAAAAGTGCAGTTTTAGTCACTATCCTAAATAACAGTAATGAATATGGAATAACAGAAGGAGAAATATTTGTTTTATTAGAAAAAGATATAGTTGTAGGGAAAATAAGTAATTTAAGTCTAGAAAAAGCTTCTACTCAAATTGCTTCCAAATTAATAAAGAATGGCGAGAGTAAAAAGTTATATTATCAAAATGGTGAATTTTCTGAAAAAGAAACTAAAGATAGCATAGCATTATATTTTAAAGTTTTTAGACCAAAGTCTCATTTGATTATTATAGGATATAATCCATTTATCCAAATGTTATTAAAAGTAATACCAATACTACCCTTTGATGTGACACTTATTAATAACAAAAAAATTGATGATAAAGAATGTTGTAAAGAGATTATTTCAGGTGATATTATAAAAATACTTGAAAAATTAGAGCAAGAACAACATGTATATTTTATAGTTGATGTAGAAGAAGAAAAAGAATTGAAAAATATTTTGAAACTGATTATAAAAAGAAATTTTGATTATTTAGGCTTAAAAGTTTCATATGAAAAACTAAAAAGTTTAAGTTTAGATCCAAAAGAACTGGAATACAATAAAGAAAAAATATATGCACCGTTTTATTATGACATAAAATATAAAAGTGATGGTGAAAAAGTAGTTGCTCTTCTAGCACAATTAATAAGTGTAAAAAATAAAAGCTGATTATATCAGCTTTATTTTAATATATAAGGTGTTTCTTGATAAACATAATAGTTTAACCAATTGGAAAATAATAAATGAGCGTGTGATCTCCAGTTATATTTTGTTCCTTTTTCTACATTATCATTTTTAAAATAATTTATAGGAATTTCAATATCTAAACCTTTATCTATATCTCTCGTATACTCATTTAAAAGGGTGTCTCTGTCGTATTCAGCATGTCCGCTTATAAAGACTTGTTTTTTATCACGCGAAGCTACTATACAAACACCAGCTTCTTCAGAAGTTAAAAGAATTTTTAAATCTTCTACTTTTTTTATTTCCTCTTCTAAAACAGTAGTATGCCTAGAATGTGGTATCATTACTTCATCATCAAAACCTCTTACTAATTTGTCTTTTGGTTCTTTTACATCATGATTAAAAACACCAAACAATTTTTTTTCTAAAGGATATTTTTTTACACCATAATGATAATATAAACCAGCTTGAGAACCCCAACAAATATGAAGAGTAGAAGTAACATTTTTTTTGCTGTATTCCATTATTTTAGTCAACTCATCCCAATAATCGACTTCTTCAAAATCCATTGTTTCAACTGGAGCACCAGTAATAATAAGCCCATCATAGGTATGTTCTTTAATTTCTTCAAATGTTTTATAAAAACTAATTAAATGCTCTTCACCAGTGTTTTTGGATTGGTACGTAGCAGTTTTAAGTAAAGTTATTTCAGTTTGAAGTGGCGTATTTCCTAATAGCCTCAATAACTGAGTTTCTGTAATTATCTTATTTGGCATAAGATTAAGTATTAATATTTTTAAAGGTCTAATATCTTGATTATTAGCCCTATTATCTGTCATAACAAATATATTTTCCCCTTTAAGGACAGAATATGCTGGTAATCTTTTTGGAATTACAATAGGCATCTTCTTCCCACCCCCACAATACAAATTTTGTTGATTATAACATATAATTCCAATTAAATCAATATTTCTAAATAAAGAATAAAAGTGGAGATAATTGAAAAAATGTATTATAATCAATATTAAAGGAGGGGATAGTATGTATCAAATAAATGAAAGCATTAGAATTTCCTTTGATGGACAGAAAGAGTGGTCAATATTAAGAAGTCAGAAGGAAATAAACTCAAATGAAACAAATAGTTTATATGGTTTATTAAAAATTGAGTCTTATACAAATAACGAAACTTATAATTTAGAAAAAAAATTATATAAGAAAGAAAAAATGAATGAAGCCAAGATAAAAGTTTATTACGGTCAAGTTTTAGTATATGAAAGTATATTTAATAATTTGTCTATATTAGGTGTAAAAGAAGAAATAAGTGAAGAAACTATGCCAATAACAACAATTTCCTTAGGATTTGAATCTAATGAAATTAAAGTATACAAAGATCTTGGAAATATCGTAAAAAGTGAATTTTAAATTTAATAAAATAAAAAAGCTGATTTTAAACAAATCAGCTTTTATTCTCTATCTTTTTTTTCTTTAATATAGATTTCTTGTTTTTTTCTACCGTTACTTCTACTATTCAAAAACCACATATCCAAAATTAAAATAAATTTTGCAAAGAAATTTTTGATTTTTTTCTTCAATTTTGGCTCTTGTTTTTCTTCTGTTTCTATAAATAAATTTACTGCAAAAAGCAATGATTTTAAAAGTATATTTTTTTCAAGTATAGCATTTCCCTTTTTTGTATTGAAGAACAAAAAAAGTACAATTGCCAAAATAATTAATATAATCTGCGTTAATGAAAACATAATAGCCACCTCCTAAGTTCTATATGTTTACATTATTATCATACTACATATTCAAAAAAAGCACAACTAGATTTTAAAAATTCACTAAATTTGTAGTTTTTTATAGAGCCTATTACTTATGAAAAAGATGATAATAATAATTATTGTATTAAGACCACTAAGAGCAGAACTTTCTAAAATATATTTGCTATTTGCCATTGAATAATTAACTATACTAATAGTAGGCAAATAATCGGAAATTTGCATAGTGTATGATATTGTAAATTCTGCAAAAATAACAGCAAATACTTGTAAAAACGTTGATAAAAATACTCCTCTTAATATAGGAAATTCAATATGTATAAAAGTTTTAAACGAGTTACAACCATCAATATAAGAAGCTTCTAATAAACTCTTGTTAAAAGAATTTATGTGATAATACATAAATGAATATGCAATAGGAACTGTAATTATTAAATATCCTATAATTAAAAGTAAAAGATAATTAAGGTCAAAAAGTATATTCATATAGATTAAAGCAATACCTAAAAAGGCACTTGATATACCAAGGGAAGATAGTATTATAGTAGAAGTAAATTTATGTTTATTTTTTAAGAATATATAAATTATTACAAGTGTAATAAAAGCAGTCACAAAAGCAATTAATGTAGAATTTCTAATTGCAATTAAAACTGGAAATCTATTATTAAAACTTTTTTCAAATAAACGTTTAAAATAAATCAAAGTAAATTTACTATCTAAATAATTATAAAATGCATAAATTATACTTATTAGTACTAAGCCATATTCAAATAGTATATATAATAGAACATAAAACCTCTCAAAAATACTTGATTTTTCAATGACTTCTTCTTTATTTAATTCAATATTTTTACTTTTCCTATTTATAAAATAATTTATTAAAAATAGAATTAAAAATTGAATTAAACCATAACTAAATGCTTTAGAAAAATCATATGTTCCCTTTAATGTAGTTGCAATTGCAACTTCAAGAGTTGTAAATTTTATTCCTCCAATTGACAATATAATAGCAAAAGATGAAAAACAATATGAAAAAGCTAAAAAATAACCTTTTAATATAGAATCTTTAATTAATGGTAAATAGAGGTAAATAAATTTTTTAAATTTAGAGTCAGTTTCTAATATAAAAGCTTCTTTTAAAGAATTTTCAATATTCTTAAGACCATCACCAATATACTTTACAAATAAAGGCAAATTATAAAAGATATTTGCAATAACTATTCCTGTTAAACTATATAATATATTCATTTTTTTAAATACTGACCAATTGAAAACAATAGTAAAACTAATTACTGTTGACATAACTGGAAAGAAAAAAGGAATAAAAATACTTGAATCAACTAATTTTGCCATAATTCCTTTTGATTTAGAAAGATAAACTCCAGGAATAATTCCAAGAATCAAAGCTATTGTTGCACTTATAAATGCTTGTTTGCTTGTAAAAACTAAAATATCAAATGTTTTTTTATTAAATACTTTTAGAAAATCTTTGAAATGAAAAAAATCTCTAGCAAAAAATATAAAGGGGATAAGTATTATCCCCAAATATGCAAAATCTAAATATATTAATCTTTTATTATTTCTTCCCATTCTTCTAACCATTTCTCAAGATTTTCAACAAGTTTATCATTTTCTATACTTAAATATTTTTCGCTAGTTTTATAGTGTTCAAAAGATTTTGGTAGTTCAACAGATGTAGCAGGTAACATCCAGTTTTTCAAAGGAATTTCTTTTTGGAAATCATCAGTTAAAGTAAAATCAATGAATTTTTTAGATAAATCATTTATTTTCTTCTTATTAACAAGTCCACTAGCTTCTACCTGTACATATCCTCCCTCTTCAGGTATGATAGTTAAGTACTTAGTTCCTCCATAATATTCGTGAGAATAAGCTTCATTTGAAGCATAACTTACCATCATAGGTGCTTCTCCTGCAGTAAGTTTTCCAAATGATCCTGACCATCCTGGAGTAACAGTTTTAATTGCTGGCTTTAATCTTCTCCAAAACTCTTGCCATTCATCACCATATAAAGCTATAGTCCATAATAAAAAGTCTTGTCCAGTTGATGAAGTACGAGGGTCTTGAATAATCAAAATATCTTCGTATTTAGTAATTTCTTCAAAAGTTTTAGGTGGGTTTTCCATAGTTTCACTATCATAAATAATCGCTAATCCACCATAATCAAATAAAGTTCCGTAATAATCTTTATCTACAAAATTTTCTACTATTTTTTCAGCTCCCACAGGTTTATATTGAGCTAATAAACCTTCTTTTTTTGCTTTAGCAAATGTTGACTGTGCTAAACCAAGAACAACATCAGCTTTTGGCTTTCTTTTTTCCAGTAACAATCTTGTTAAAATAGTATTTGCTCCTTCAAATTTAACAAATTTAACATCTACATTATTTTCTTCCTCAAAAGGAACAACTAATTCATTCATCCATTCCATACTGTCTGGAATATATACTATAATTTCCTCTTTAGCAAATAAACCTATAGATACCAGTAAAAATACTGATAGTATTAATTTTTTCATTTTAACCTCCAAATAATTTTTTGTTGTAACAGTTGTTCAAATCAATAATAGTTTCTCTACTTATACCCCTATCTTTAGCTAATTTATCTATTAAATTTTCAATCTCCCATGGATAAGATTTGTTAATATCATCATAACTCCAAGGTCCATCAGATTCTAATAAAAAATTTTTAAGAGGCAATTTATTTATATAATCTCTATAGTTTTCATTATAAAGATAGTCTAAACTTATACTAAAGTAAAAACCTTTTTCAATAAGGCTTTTATGTAAATCAATATCTGTATTAAGCCAATGAAATAAAGCACTTTTAATTTTATATTCTTCGAGTATTTCAAGGACTTTTTTGGTGCTCGTTCCAGTACCGTGAATTTGTAATGGTTTATTGATTTTTTTACTTAATTTTACAAATTCAACAAATAAATCTTCACCTTTTTTCTTGATAATATTTTTTTCTTTTTCATCTAATTTTTCCAAATAAAAATATGGCAATCCTACTTCACCAATGGCATAAATAGAATTTTGATTTTCAATTATAAGTTTTTTTATTTGTTCAAATTGATTGTAATAATCAAAATATTCTGGATGTATTCCAAAAGCAATCTGAACATTAGGATATTTTTTTTGTATATCTAAAAGTTTTAGAGCAGATTGATAATTTGTACTTACTGCAAATAATTTATAGTTTCTAGAGCAGATTTCTTTTAATTCCTGATCATTATAAAAATCAATATGTACATGATTATCTATTATATTTGAATACTGCATAAAAAACTTCCTTTACTTATACTAACAGTAGCAATATCTTTTGTTATTACATTACTTAATGTTAAACATTCACCACGATTAACTTCTTTTTTATAAAGATTATATAAAAATCCTTCTAAATTAATAATATTTTCTTTATCAAGTGGTAAAAAGCTAATACGTTTATTATTTTTACTCTTAAATATAGTTTCTTCATTTAATAAAAATACTTTTTCATCATGGTTAATCAAAACACATTTAGGATATTTTTCCATTAGGTGTAGATTAAAATAACTATGATCTAACCTTCCACCAAAACCACCTAAAATATATATTTTTTCATATTTGTCATAAACTTCTTTTATAAGAAGTTCCCCATCACTGTAGTCTTTATCACTTGAAAAAACTAGTTTTTTACAATTTTCAAATTTTACTTTGGCTTCTTCTGAAATTGAATCAAAATCGCCAAGTAGTAATTGTGGTTCTAAATCAAGAGTTAATAAGTGATTAGCACCTCCATCTGCACAAAATATATTTTTTTTATATTTAATGAGATTTTTTATCTGTTCATAATCACTAATTTCTCCTGCAAAAAATAAATATGCTTCCATCAAATCATTCCTTATAAATTTAGTAAACAAATAAAAAGACCCTAGAGGGGTCTTATAAAGACTCTCTCCCTACACTAGCATTATCTAACAGGTTATAAGGGTATTTCTCAGCCAAAGGCACCCCTGGAGTTATATTCATTTTACACATCATAATATATTTTGTAGAAAAAATCAATGTATAATTTTTATTTATACATAAAATATAGTATAATAATTACAGAAAAGAGGTGTATAATGAAAAAAAATAGTTTATTATATAAAATAAGAATATATTTGACTTATTTATTTATTCCAATAATTATAACTTCATCACTTTTTTACTATTTTGCTTTGGCTTTTGTTAAAGAAGAGATAAATATTAGTTTGAATAATAAATCTAACTTATACTATCAAAAAGATTATAATGAGTATATAAAAAAAATAGAAAATAATTTTGAGTACATATATGAAAAAGCTAGAAATGTTATCTTAGAAAAGGAAGAAATTGATCCTAATGACTTTACATTTCTTAATTTTAATGAAGAAATCTTAAATTTTTATTATGGAGGAAGTGATGGAAGTTTATTTTATCTTCCTAAAAAAAATGTAAGACCAGTACTAGACCCTAGAAATTCCGACTGGTATAAAAATACAAAATTAGGTAATCAAATTACATATACTGAAACTTATAAAAATCCTTTTAATACAACAAATACAATTATATTAAGTAAAACTATCATTGATAATAATGAAAAATTATTAGGGGTTATTGCAATTGGTTTATCAATCGATAAATTAATAGATAATCTGAATAATATTGGTCCTTCTAATATAAATAATTATCTTTTAACTGATAATAATAAAGAAATTGTATTTAATGACCATGTTGATTTAGGAACTATGGTGGGAGAGGTAGAAGTAAAAAAACTACCAAATGTTCAAGTTATAAAAAGAAAATTTTATTTGCAATTTCCTTTAGACACATTTAGCCTTAATTTAATAGGAGAAATAAGTGGAGAGATTTTTAATACATATAAAGAAAGAATTTTAAAAAAAGTAGTAATAACTCTAATAATAGGAACATTATTATATATAATTATATCTATTATCATTTTAAAAAAGCTAGAATACGAAGACAAATTAATTAAAGATTTAGTTTCAAAAGTAACGGGAAAAACAGAAGGTTCTATGGAAGAAAATACCAACTTAGAGCAACTTTATTCCGAAGTCGAAAGAGTATTAGAATCTTATAAAAATGTAAAAAGAGAAGCATTTATTGATCCTCTTACCAAAATATACAATAGAAATTTTCTAAATAAACATTTGGAAGATATTGTTAAACGTCATGAAAAAGCAACTTTACTTTTATTTGATTTAGATAAATTTAAACAAGTAAATGATAACTTAGGTCATGATGTAGGTGATGGTGTATTAAAAAGAATTGGAAGTACTTTAAGAGGTCTCATAGGTCAAAATGACATTCCAGTGAGATATGGTGGCGATGAATTTTTAGTAGTATTTTTAGATAGTGAATTAGTTGATTCTTATAAAGTTGCTGAAGCTTTTAGACAAAAAATTGAAAACTTAAATTGGAGAGAAAAAGGAATTGAAGTAACTGTAAGTGGTGGTTTAGTAGAATTTAAAAAAGGTTTAGAAAAAAGTATGGTTGAAGCTGATAAACTTTTATACGAAGCGAAAAAAAATGGTCGAAATCAAATAGTTATAGATATTTAGAATGGAGAAATCCATTCTTTTTATTTAAGTATATTAGAAATTATTTCGATAATTATTCTAAAGTGTATGTAAATTTGTTATAATAAACATACAAGATTAATTTAAGGAGGAAATTATGAAGTATTTTAGTTTTTTATTTCTAATAATATTTAATATTTCAGCTGTAACACTTCCTGATTTTACAGGAGTAGCACAAGAAGTTTTACCTGCAACTGTTAATATTAGTACTAAAATAGTAATAAAAGAAACTATTGTTAACCCATTTAATTCTTTATTCTTTGGTGAAGCAGAAGCTTATGAAGTAGAAAGAGAAGGTTCTTCACTTGGATCAGGATTTATAATTAGTGAAGATGGTTTGGTTGTAACTAATAATCATGTTGTACAAAATGCAGCAGAAATAATCATAAAATTTAGTGATTTAAGAGAGTATGAAGCAGAAATAATTGGGGCTGACCCTAGTACAGATATTGCTCTTTTAAAAATTAAAACAGATGATAAATTTGACTTTTTAGAATTTGAAGACAGCGAAAACTTGAAAATAGGTCAATGGGTTGTTGCTGTAGGAAATCCTTTTGGGTTAAATAGCACTATGACTGCTGGAATAGTAAGTGCAACAGGTAGAAGTGGTTTAGGTATAGAAACATATGAAAATTTTATTCAAACTGATGCTAGTATAAATCCTGGAAATAGTGGCGGACCACTTATTAACACGAGTGGGAAAGTGGTTGGTGTAAATACAGCTATTATGACCCAATCTCAAGGGAATATAGGAATAGGTTTTGCAATTCCTACATCTATAGTAAAAAGAGTAACTGATAATTTGATAAAATATGGCGAAGTTAAAAGACCAATGTTAGGAGTTATATTCCAAAATGACTTTAATTCTAATATAGCTAAAGAATTTGGTATGGAAAATGGTAAAGGTGCTTTAGTTGCTCAAGTTATCGAAGGAACTCCTGCAGAAGATGTAGGTATTTTAAAAGGTGATATAATAATAGCTATTGATGAAAAAGAAATTAAAAGTTATGGTCAAGCACAAGCTGTTATTAGCACATATAATCCAGGAGAGCAGATAAAAGTTGATTTGTTAAGAAGTGGTAAAAATAGAACATTCCTTATTACTTTGGCGGAAAGAGATATTATGATTAATTCTCAAGGAGTAGAAGTTATGGGATTAACTATAAATCAATTAGATAGCCAAAAAAGAAGTGAATATGGTTATTCACAGCAAAGAAAAGGTGTTATTATAACTAATGTTGAAAGAGGATCATTAGGTGAACAGTTAGGCTTAAGGGCAGGAATAATTATATCCGAAGTAAATAAAGTTCCAATAAATAATTTAGTTGATTTTAATAAAGAATATAATAAAGTAGGAGAAGGAGAAAATCTTTTACTTTATGTTGAAAATAAAGATTTTGGAAGATATGTAATAATAAATAAAGAATAGGCTTTGCCTATTCTTTTTATAAAAGGAGATTTATGAAAAAGATAATTATATTTTTACTATTTACTTTATCTATATTAGCAAGTGGTAACACATATGAAAAAGGGAAAATAATAAAAGAAATAGAACGAATAGAACCTTTAGAGTTTGAAGAAGAATTAGATTATTCTATATTATATAAAGTAAAAGTTTTAAGTGGAAAAGATAAAGGAAAAGAAATGGACCTTTTGATGCCATTTTATAAAGAAACAAGTTATAATTTAATGTTAGGAGAAAAAAAAGAAGTCCTTTTATACTATGATATAGAAATGGACGAATATTATATAATTGACAGAGTACGTAGCAAACCTTTATTTGCATTAGTCCTAATTTTTATTTCTTTTGTAATTATACTTGCAAAATTTAATGGTTTAAAAGCTTTGATATCATTAGGATCAACAATATTGTTTTTGTTTTTAATATTTATTCCATTAATAATTAATGGGGTTCCACCTGTATTAGCAAGTTTATTACTATGTTTATTTTCTTCTTTAGTGACAATATTTGCAATAAGTGGATTGAGTGAAAAGAGTGTAACAAGTTTTATTGGAACTTTAGGTGGAGTTGCTTTAGCTGCTTTAATATCTCAAATATTTATATATTTAACTGGTTTAACTGGTTATATTGATGTTGAAACACAAAATTATGCTTTTTTATTTAAAGGTATAGATTTGAAAGAACTTATATCTGCTGGAATTATTATAGGAAGTTTAGGTGCTACTATGGATATTGCTGTAAGTATTTCTGCTGCTTTATTTGAAATAGATAATCATGTTGATAAATTGACTAGAAAGAAAATTTTTGTATCTGGAATTAACATAGGAAAAGATATTATTGGTACTATGGTTAATACATTAATTTTAGCTTACTTAGGTAGTTCAATCTTTACTATAATATTATTTTTAAAACAGAGAAATGAATTTCCACTAATAAGAATTTTGAATAGTGAATTTATAGTTGTTGAAATTTTGAGGGCATTTACGGGAAGTTTGGGAATTTTATTAGCCGTTCCTGTAACAGCTTATGTAGGAAGTATTTTAATTTCACACACGAGAAGAATCAAGGATCTAGAGGAGAAGAAATGAGTATATTTAGAAGTA
>CAZHXU010000017.1:8604-25829 GCA_964536535.1 uncultured Fusobacteriaceae bacterium | reverse complement strand
CTTTTAATTCAAAAAAAGGACTAAATTCTTACAAATTAGTCCTTTGTCTTCAATCTGAAAGAATCTATAAGTAAAAACTTATAGATTCTCTTTAATTTAATTCAACTATACTTGAAAGTACTTTTATAAAATTCTCTTTATAATTTCCTTCTTCACTGTCATATTCTATTTCAAATACTTGATTATTCTTTGTATAATAAGCTAATAAATCACCATCAGCTTCTACATAATATACTCCTAAATCAATGTCTTTTTTCTCTAATGGTAGTCCATCTGGTCTACTATCAATAGTAATTATTTCTTCTCTATTTACCCTTATTTCATATTCTCTATCTAATTTATCTTCTTTTCCCTCCATACCTTGAGGAACAACCAAATTTAGACCTTCGTAATTTATCCTAGTTCCATTAGCAAAAGCTACTTTAGTAAAAACTTCTTCTCTAACTATTTCTGGTCTATCATCTTTATCGTCACAAGCAACAAACATAACCATCACAGACATTATACATAATATTTTTTTCATATACATACCTCCTTATTTTATATGATAAGTATATATAATCCATGTATCCTCTGTGTATCCAATTAGAAAATTATTTTAAAAAGTGTAAAATCTTTTGTTTCTTCTACTCTAATCTCACCCATATGACCTTTTACTATATTTGAAACAATGTATAAACCAAGGCCTATTCCACCTCTTTTTTGATTTTTCCCCCTATAAAATTTCTCCCAGATCTTGTCCTTTTCTTCTCCCAGTTTCTCTCCGTCATTTCCAATTACAACTTCTACTTTACCATTATTATTTCCTACTTCTACTACTAACTTCCCTTTAGAATGTTTTATACTATTACTAAGTAAATTGTAGATAACTTGTTCTATCATTACTTTATCACAAGATAAATATATATCTTTATTAATATTTTTCAGCAATTCAAAATCTTTTATTTCCAAAGAAAAGGTTTCTAATATCTCATCTACCAAAGAAGATAAATTAACATCTTCTTTTTCAATTAAACCTATAGAACTTTCCAGTTTCATTGCATACAAACTTTTATCAATAAGTTTACCTAATCTTTCACATTCACTTTCTATTATGTCCAAATACTCATTTTCTCCTTCTAACTTTAATACTTCTGTATAACCACTTATGAGAGTAAGAGGAGTTTTAAATTCATGAGAAAGATTTGATAATAAAGTTCTTATAATCTCTTTTTCTTTTTCTTTTTTATCAAGTTCTTTATCAAGAGCTTCTAGTGTACCCTCTAATTTTTCACCAAGATTATTGATATAATAACCAAGTTTGCCTAATTCATCTTTCCTATCTTCATCTATTTTTTTACTAAAATCAAGACTTGCCATAGCTTTTACTTTTATAATAAGTTCACTTATAAACCTTGTCAGATATGAAGTCCAAATAAAAGTAGTAATTGTTATTAAAATAAGGCTTAGTACAAAAATATAAAATAAAAATCTTGCAAAAATATCAAGTGTATCTTTTATCGGGGCAAAATTATAAAAAATCAAAAGATAATCATCTTCTACCCTTCTACCTCCTATATAATATTTGTCTCCATCTACTTCAGTTATGACTTTATCAAATTCTTCTTTGGCTAATATTTTGTCTTTATAACTAGCTATAAGTTCAATAAATTCATCTGCTTCTTCATTATGTATATTACTTTTTGTTATTTTCCCTTGAAAATAATAGATTTTTTCATTAGCTGTTATTCCTTCCATTTCATAATCTATATAATCCCCTATAACTATTGGAATATAGTAGTTAGAGTAGAAGTTTATCCCTCTAAATTCTATATGGTTTCCATTTTGAAATAACTCTTTTTTATGAAAATCATCTATCAAATTATCTAGTATTATATATATGTACTCATTATCTACTTCTACTTTTAGGTAATTTAACTGATTAATATTTATATTATCATTCAGATAAAAAATTTTGCTATTTAGGTTTTTTTCATAATAATCGATTTTATCTTTAGTTGGTTTAGTATTAATTTTATTAAAAACATTATTTATTTCTCGCTTTTTTATATATTCATATATGTCATCTAAGTAATATTTTCCTATGATAAACTCCAAAGATAATAAAAATCCAAAAATTGATAAAGTTAATAAAAATAATTTATTTCTTAATTTCATCTTTCACTCCAAACTTATAACCTTTTGATATAACTGTTTCTATATAACTTCTACTCTCTCCCAATTTTTTCCTCAATTTTTTTATATGGTTATCTACTACTCTATCTGTCCCACAAAAATCTATTCCCCATACTGCATCTAATAATTTTTCTCTAGACAGTAGTATATTCTGATTTTCTACAAAATACAGTAACAAATCATATTCACGTGGACTGAGGTCTAAATCTACACCATCAAGACAGATTCGTCCTTCTTTTTTGTTAATGTACAAATCTCCCACTAATATGTTTTCATCTATAGGATAAAACCTTTTTACAAGTGATACTAATAGGGGTCCTTTAAAAGGTTTTGGTAAAAATGCATGTGCACCTAAATTATATGAGTTAATTTGATTTTCTACACTGTCATGAGCACTAAGTATAATAATAGGAATATCACTTATTTCTCTAATTTCTTTTAATAAACAAAATCCATCTTTATTAGGCATATTAATATCTGTAATAACAAGAGAGATTTTATTTTTTTTAAGGTGTTCAATTCCTTCTACTCCATCTCTTCCTTCTATGATGCTGTATCCTTCTCTTTGCAGGAATATTTTTATAAGTTTTCTAATATTCATTTCATCTTCGACTACTAATATCATTTTTTCACCTCATTTATATAATAATCAAATATATTTAAAAATGTCAAAATAATTTTAATTTTTTCTTTATTAATAGATTTAATAAAAATAATGTCTAAATTAATTTTATTTTAAAAATAAAGAGCTTATTATAAATAATCTTCTTTATTTCTACAATTCTGTCGTGTATAATAATATTATGGAGAGAATCAAGGAGGATTAAGATATGATTTTTACAAGAGAAACTTATAAACGAAGAAGAAATAAATTAAAAGAATTATTTGGAAATGGACTAATAATAATAAATGGAAATGACTTGTCACCAATGAATTATTTACATAATGTATATCATTTTGTACAAGACTCTACATTTTTATATTATTTTGGAATAGAAAAAGAAGGTTTAATTGGAATTATAGATTGTGATAATAATATTGATTATCTTGTTGGACATGATCCTAGTATAGATGACCTTATTTGGGAAGGACCTATTCCTAGTTTGAGAGATTATTCAGAAAGAATAGGAACAGATAAAGTAATAGAGATTGATCATTTATCTATGTTTCTAAAAGAAAATCTTGATAGGATAAAGATACTACCACAATATAGAGGCGATAATAAAATCAAATTTTCAAAATTGTTAGGGGTAGATATAGATAATTTAGATAGATATACTGATGAAAAACTTTTATTTGCTATTGCTAATATGAGAAATTACAAATCAGATGAAGAAGTAGAGTTATTAGAAGAAGCCTGTAAATTTGGTGTAGAAATGCATCTTGAAGCTCTAAATGTATGTAAACCGGGAAGGTTTGAGTATGAGATAGAATCAGCTATAAAAGCTGTTGCAACAAACCATGGAGGACAACTTAGTTTTCCATCTATTGTTAGTGTAAATGGTCAAACACTTCATAATCCCAATTATAATGGTATTCTTGAAGAAGGGCGTTTATTATTAGTTGACGCTGGAATTAGGCATTCAAATGGTTATTGCAGTGATATGACGAGTACTATACCTGTTAGTGGAAAATTTACCCCTAAACAAAGGGATTTATATAATCTTTTAATTGATATGTATGATGGTGCAGTCAAACTTTTGAAACCTGGTATTAGTTATAAAGAGATACATCTAGAAACTTGTAAAATTCTTGCTGAAGGACTTGTTGCTAGAGGATTTTTAAAGGGAAATATTGATGACATAGTATCTAATGGTGCCCATGCTTTGTTTATGCCACATGGACTTGGTCACATGATAGGACTTGATGTACATGATATGGAAAATTTTGGTGAAAAGATAGTAGGTTATAATGGCGAAGAAAAATCTAAACAATTTGGACTAGCTAATCTTAGGTTAGCTAGAGAGCTTGAAAAAGGTTTTGTTATAACTGTTGAACCTGGTATTTATTTTATTCCTGAATTAATTAGGAAGTGGCAGGTAGAAGGGACAAATAAAGATTTTATTAATTTTGATAAAGTTTTTGAGTATATAAATTTTGGCGGCATGAGATATGAAAATGATTTTTTAATTACAGAAAGAGGTTCATACCAAATTGGTGGTAAAAGACCTAAAACAGCTGATGAAATAGAAAAATTCATGAGTGAAAGAATCTAAAAACTAATCTCAGTTTTTATCTTAAAATCTAAAGACTAATTAAAATCTAATTAGTCTTTTTTTATTTTCTTAATACTTTTCTTTTAGGAGAAATAAAGATTTCTTTGCATCACTTTTGTTTCTTTAATAATAATCAAATATAATAAAATAAATATATGTAAACTATTGTTTATATTAATAATGTATGGTATAAATATACTATTACATAAATTTTTACGAACAGTGGGTGGTTATTTTGGAGAAGTTAAATGACAAGTTATATCGGTATATTATTATATTTTGCACTTTAGTAGCAGGTGTTAATATAATAATAAATTTTATTATTTCCCTTCCTTTTAGTTATAATTATAAGTGGATATTATTAATTATATTTACTATGTTTTTTAATTATTTAGATAAAAGTAATTGGGAAAAAAAAGAAAGTTTAAGATATATCCCTTTTTTACTCATAATCTTTTTATTTATGCCTATTTCATTTTTCAATTCAAATGGTAATCATCATAATCTTTTGGCTTATATATTTATAGTCTTGATTTGTTCAACTTATTTATTTAGAGGAGTTAAAAGAAGCTCTATTACTTTTTTTCTTATATTTATTTACATCATTCTTCATCTTATCGAATTTTATTATCCCAATCTACTCCCAATAAATCACGAAAAATCTCATGATTTAGGAAAAATAATCCAAGTGCCAATAATGTTTTTATTTACATATTTTATTTTAATAACTTTTTTAAAAGCATATGAAGATACAAACTATGAATTATATAAATTAGCAAATTTTGATACTCTTACTGGTTTGTATAACAGACGATATTTTAATGAAAAATTGAACAAAATCAAAGATAATAAAAATATGAATTTAGTATTATTTGACCTTGATAATTTTAAAGGAGTTAATGATAATTATGGGCATCTAGAAGGTGATAATGTATTAAAATATTTTTCATCTCTTATAAGGGAAAAATTTAATAAAGAAGAGAATATGTTAGGTAGATGGGGTGGAGATGAGTTTGTTCTTGTTTCTCTTGCTAATGAAAAAGAACTTATGTTAAAACTCCTAAAACTAAAAGAAATTTTTACTAAAGAAGATGAAAAGTATAATTTGGGATTAAGTGTATCCTTTGGTTTTGTTAAATTAGGCGATTTCAAAGAATTAAGTCAAGCTTTTGCAAAAGCAGACCAGTGGTTATACAAAAACAAATTAGAAAGTAAAATAGCTTTAGAAAAAAAAATGCATAATATATAAATTTATTTTGATAAATAAAGAAATGACCAACTTTAAAAATTGGTCATTTTTCATTTTAAACTATTTTGAATTTAATAAGAATTAATTAGTCTAAATTAACTTCTTCTACACTGTACCCCCTAGATTGAAGCATTTCTATAATACTATTTGGGCCTACATAATGCCCACCACCTACAGCAACAAAATATACTCCTTCATTTTCTAAATAAGATACAATTTTATCTGTCATTCCTATATTTCTCTCATCTAATAACTTTTCATATAATGGGCTAGATTCTTTTTCTTCTTCTGTCATCATTTTAAAAATAGCTTCAAATTCTTTTATATTTCCTTCTTGAAGTTTTTTAACTAGTTCTTCTAAGAGTCTTATTCCTTTTGCCAGTTCATCATCTTTACTTCCTTCTACAAGAGATTTTAGCATATAGTCTTTATCTACTAATGATAATGTTTTTAACTGAGAAATAGGATCTTCTAATTCAAGAATTTCAATTCCTTTTTCTTTTGCAATTTGAATAAAATATTTGTCTAAACCAGTATTAGCTGTATATCCTTTTTTTCCAAGTTCTAATTGAATAAGAGTCTGACTAAGGAAAAAAGGTGATAAATACTCAAGTGGTCTCAAATCAACTCCTCTTTTTTCAAAAGCTGCACTTAAATTAATATACTCTTCTTCACTTATCATAGTACTTATTTTTGCAAAACCTTCATTATACATATATTTTGCCCCTTGGCTAATAATTATTTGAAGGTTTTCTTCTTTTGTAACATCAAACTCAACTGCTAAATAATCTGAATTTTCTAGTTTTTCTATAACTTTTTCATTAATAGGGTAAAAATCATTTGGTAACAAATGAACTGTAGGTGCAAGGTATATAGTTGTATCACTATCTTTTACTTGCCACATAAAGTACTTTGTATTCCCTAAGATTGATATTGTTAGTAATAAAAAGACTGTAAATAATCTAAACTTTTTCATTTCTTCCCCTTTCATTAATTATATGGTAAAATATACCTTTGCTATTAATAGTACAATAAAATCAATAAAAAAACAATAAGGAGCTTTATGAAAGTTATTAAAGAATTTATACACAGTTCATTAAATGAAATAAAAGGAAGAGAATATCTTAGAGAAGCTAGTAGGGGAATTGTTCTTGATGGAAGTAAAATTTTGTTACTTTACACTAAGAGATACAACGACTATAGTATTCCAGGAGGCGGTATTGATATAGGAGAAGATAGAGTAGAAGGGTTGTTACGTGAGCTTAAGGAAGAAACTGGTGGAAAGAATATAAAAGTCCTTAGAGAAATAGGTATAATGGATGAATATAGACAAAGTAGATATGAAGGATATGATTATATAAAAATGATTAATTATTTTTATTTATGCACTATGGATAAAAAACTTGGAAAAGCAAATTTGGAAGATTATGAAATAAAAAATGGTATGGAAGCAAGATGGATAGAAATAGATGAAGCTATAAATCATAATTTATCTGTACTAAAAGAAAAAGAAGAAAATATGGGAATTAGTATAGAGAGAGAAACTTATATGCTAAAATATATCAAAAAAAATATAATTAATAATTAATATAAAAACCCTTTAAGGAAGAAATTTAATGAAAATTTTTCTAAACTTAAAGGGTCTATTTTTTACTAGAATGAATCAAAATTTAAATTAAGCTTTTTCACTCGTCCATCTTTAAGATACTCAAAATATCCTTCGTATGATAGCCAATAAGTACTGATATTACTGGATAATTTAATCTTTGTCCCTTCTACTTTCCGAAAGGTAACTTTCGCACCTTCCCAATCATTATTTGGATGAGACCTATATACCAAATTCCCTTCAAAATCTACAGCAAAAGATTCTATATACTCATTTCCTTTTGTAAGTTGCTCAATTATAATATTTTTACTATCGATCAAATTGATTTTTATAATTGCTGAAGCAACTATTCCTTTAGTCCAATTATCTTTTACATAATATATATTATCATTTTCATCAACTTTAATCTTATTTTTTTCCAGCTGTCTTTTGTAATAATTGATATTTTTGGGTGTTCCTATAAAATCCAAATCAAAAATTTTACCTGTTTTATGACTAATCAAATAACCTTTATTTTGCCATTTGTATTTATCATTATAAAAAACGATACTGTAACCATTTTTCATATTCAAATACTCTACAGGTTCTACATTCATTTCAATTTCTTCCTCATTATCCCCAAAAAATCTCAATTCTTCTACTATGCCATCTTTTCCTATAATATATATCTTTTTTTTCATATCTCGTTGGCTTCTACCAATAAAAATATTTAATATTCCTTTACTATTAGTATAAGTAATGTTATTTATATCCCCATATAAATACGGAACAAGAAATATATTAAAAATCAATTTTGATACTATTAAAAATAACAGTAATTTAAATAAAAATAGGATTTTTTTCATCTTTCCCTCCTTTTGCAAAGGATGTAAAGTTTAACATAACAACTGAAAAAATGCAATATTTTTTCAAAATTAAATCTGATTTTCACTTTAATTTTTTTATAGTAATAATCAGATTAAAATAGTAAAATAAAATTAGGAATGGAGGATTAAATGACTAGAGATGAGATAATCTATAAATTGGAACAAATGGGAACTGAACAGAATATTAAAACATATAAAAAACATGGAGTTAAAGAACCTTTATTTGGAGTTAGTATTGCAAATTTGAAAAAATTAAAAAAAGAAATAAAATATGATTCTAACTTAGCCCTTCAATTGTGGGAGTATGGAAATTATGATGCTATGATTTTGGCTATGCTCATATTAAACCCTAAAGATATTAATCTAACTTTAGGAAAAAAATTAATTGGAAATGTCCATAATTATATGACTTGTTTTTATTTAGCTCAAGCAATTTCAGAAAGTAACATTGCTATAGACTTTTTAAAACTTTTTCTAAATGATGATAAAGAGTATTATCAAGCTTGTGCTTTTGATATACTGAGTATTTTGTTAAAAGATAAAAAAGAAGTATCCGAAGAGATTATAGAAAAAAGTCTTTTATATATTAAAAATAATATTCACCAAAGAAAAAATAGAGCAAAATACTCTATGAATAGCTCTTTAATCGCTATTGGTGTCTATTTGGACAAATACACTAAAGAAGTAATTGATATAAGTAAGGAAGTAGGCAGAGTAGAAGTTGACCATGGAGATACTAGTTGCAAAACTCCTTTAGCCTATGAATATATTGACAAAAGTTTAAAAAGAAAGAAAAAATAACAGATGTAATTTTTTCTACCATTTTTATCGACTTTGTTGTATAATAACATAAGGAGGTTTATTATGGAAAATTTATATTTTAGTAGGGATACGTATACTACACCTGAAGGTAGAAGAAAATTAGGGGATAAACTATTTTTTAATACACGTGCATATTTTGTTATAAGATATATAAAGATAATACTTAAATATAGAAAACTTTGTATCAAAGGTTTATATGATAGAAATGCTTGGGCTCAAAATTCAAAAGAAATTTTTGATTTAATTGAAGACTGTGGTGGAAGAGTTGATATTAAAGGGTTAAACAATATAATAAATGATAAAGAACCAACTGTTTATGTTGCAAATCACATGAGTACCTTAGAGAGTATGGTGTTACCATCACTAATTGCTCCTGTAAAACCAGCAACATTTATCGTAAAAAAATCATTATTAACATTTCCTTTCTTTGGTCATATAATGAGAGCTTGTAATCCTATTGCTGTTAACAGAATTAATCCTAGAGAAGATTATAAAACAGTAATGGACGAAGGAATGAGACTTCTAAAAGAGGGAACTTCGATTATAATCTTTCCAGAAAGTACAAGATATTTAGAGTTTGATCCTAAAAAATTTGGTTCTTTAGGAGTTAAACTTGCTAAAAAAGCGGGAGTTAACATAGTTCCTATTGCATTAAAAACAGATTTTTGGGGAAATTCTAAAACTAAACTTAAAGATTTAGGTCCAATAGACAGAGATAAAAAAATATTCTTTGAAGTTGGTCAAAAGATGAATATAGAAGGTAAAGGAAATGAAGTCCACGAAAAAATTGTTACTTTCATTTCAGAAAAAATTATGTCTTGGGGCGGAAGTGTAAAAGAAAATTAATCTCTACATGTAGAAGATATTTTTATAGTAAAAAAAATTAAAGACTGATTCTTTCATCAGTCTTTTTTTAATGATCTAATAACAAATATTTTGCTTTTATTTTATCTATTGTTCCTTCATTATATAATTCTTCTAATGTTTTATTTATTTTATTTAACAATATATTTTTATTTGTTAAATCACTTTTTTTAGACAATACTAAAAAAGCTGGAGCATAATGTTCAAATATATCTTTTGAAAGAGGTATTATTTTTGTTATATTATTTTCTTCCAAAAATCTATAAACATTTTCTTCGTTTCCTAAGTATAAATCTATTCTTTTATTTAATAAAAGAGTTATTCCTTTATCTATGTCTTCTGATTGGTCTAAATAAATTACTTCTTCATCAACTAAATTTTCAAAAGCTTCATTTATATAAAAACTTCTATTTAAACCTATTTTTTTTCCATAAATATCTTCAAATTTATTATATTTATAGCCATTTTCATCTAAGGTAAAAAAGCTATATTTGCTATAATGAATAGGATAATTTGTAAAATATGCGTATTTTGACCTATCATTGTTATAGAATAATGAAAAACTCCCATGAACTTTTCCTTGTTTTGTTAATTCAATTAATCGATTCCAAGGAACTAACTCAATTTTTATATCTAAATCTAAACGTTTTCCTATTTCTTTAATGATTTCTATATCTATTCCTTTTAATTCACCATTTTCTTCATAGCTATACGGAGCAAATTTATTGTCACCATAAAATACTAATGTACTAGAAAACAAATTCAAAATTAGAAAGAGATAACATAATAAATATTTCATATAGACCTCCTTACAAACTATTACTAAGAAAAAGGGTAAAAACCTTTTAGAATAGTTATATAAATTTTATCTAATAGAAGTATTTAATATTTAAAATATTTCTCTTTTAAACCTTAACCACAAATATTATCCAAATTTTTCTTGATATAAAATAGTTAATTGAAGCATTTCTTCTAACGATAATATTCTCTTTTTACTATTTTTTATAGAACCTTTTTGACTCCAAAGAGGAGGGTTAAATTCAAAAACTTTATATTTAGGGAGAAGTTTTACATCTTCTTCCCAGCCAAACCATCTTTCGTCTTTATAAAACAAATCTATATCCCCTGAATTAAGCCATACTAAAAAATTTTTGTATCCTATATTCAGATTCATCCATTCTAAACTTTCTGGATTCAAATAATATATAGTACCTATTTTCGTTTCAAAATATCCACAATTGATAAAATAAAATCCGCCAACAACGTCATAAGCAACAAGTTGTAAATTATTAAGACTATCAGATATTCCTTCTACTCCCATTGGATCAATTAGCCTTATCCACCCAAAATCAAATAGTACTTCTTTTACTAAAGAAAATTCTCTTTTATCAATTTTCCCAAGTAATTCCCTATGAGTATCTCCAATGTCAAAATAAAATTCATTTTTTCCATTTACTAAAGAATTTTGTATAAAATCCCAAATATTCAAATCAAATCCTCTACTCATCTTATCCTCCTATTATCCTCACATAAATTATAAATCATAAAATATCTAATTTCCATATTTTAACCAAAGAAAAAAAGACTAATCAAATTAGTCTTTTACATAGTTACATTTGTTTTAAGTAATCAGTATATCCTAGCTCTTCTACTCTAGAAGCTTTACCTTCTACTTCCTCTTGCATAGTTTTTTTATAATCAATTAGTTTTTCTCTAACATCATCATATTTGTTACTCAAAATACTAGCTGCAAGTATTCCTGCATTTTTAGAATTATTTATTGCTACAGTTGCTACAGGAACTCCTCCAGGCATCTGTACTATACTAAGTAATGAATCTATTCCACTAAGATTACTACTTTTTACTGGAACGCCTATAACTGGCAAGTGTGTTATTGCTGCAACCATTCCTGGTAGGTGAGCTGCTCCACCAGCACCAGCAATAATAACTTCTATTCCTCTTTCATAGGCACTTTCTGCATAGTCATACATACGCTTTACTGTTCTATGTGCACTAACAACAGTTAGTTCAAATTCTATCCCAAACTCTTCCAGTATTTTTGCTGCATTTTGCATTACAGGCAAATCTGAATCACTACCCATAATTATTCCAACTTTTACCACAATTCTCCCCCTCTATTTGCTAATTATTTTTATTAAACTTTTTGCTTTTTTTGCTTTTTCTAAAGCCAAATCTATATTATCATCTAAAACAGTAATATGTCCCATTTTTCTATGTGCTTTTGTATCTTTTTTTCCATATAGGTGAATATTTGCTCCTTTTATTGAAAGAGCTTCTGAAAAGCCTTTAACTTCTACTTTCCCTTCATATCCTTCTTCACCAAATAAATTAATCATAACACTAGGTTTTACTATTTCACTAGAACCTAATGGAAGATTCATAATAGCTCTTATGTACTGTTCATATTGACTCGTAAGAGTCCCTTCAATAGTATAATGTCCACTATTATGAGGTCTTGGAGCTACTTCATTTATTAGTATTTCTCCTTCTTTTGTTACAAACATTTCTACTCCAAAAATACCGATACCGTCTAAAGCTTCAACAGCTTTTTTAGCAATTTCTTTTGCTTTTATTTGTAACTTTTCATTAAGAGAAGATGGACATACAGTAATGTCACACATATTAGTTTTTTCATCAAAAACCATATCTACAATTGGATATATCTCTATTTCTCCATTTTTATTTCTTGCTACCATAGTAGCAATTTCTCTTTCAAATGGAACAAACTCTTCAAAGAATGAAGGTGCTTTAATCATATTTTTAATATCTTCTTTTGATTTTAAAACAAAAACTCCTTTTCCATCATAACCACCTTTACATGCTTTTTGCACTAGAGGAAAAGTAAAGTTTTCTAATAAACTTTCTAAATTTTCATCTGTAATTCTCTCAAATCTACTTGTTGGTAAATTATTTTTTAATAAAACTTCTTTTTGAAGACTTTTATCTTGAATAATTTCCAAAACTTTTGAAGAAGGATTTACAATTTTCCCTTTTTCTTCGATTTTTTTAAGAGTTTCTACATTAATATGTTCTATTTCATATGTCAAAATATCACATTTTTCAGAAAGTTCCACAATTTTTTCTGAATCATACAAATCTCCAATAATATAATCATCTGCAATATCACTTGCAGGTGATGGATGTGATGGTGTAAGTACCACTACTTCAATATCCATTTTTCTAGCTTCCTGGATAGTCATTCTCCCAAGTTGGCCCCCACCAACTATACCAATAACCCTGTTTTTAGGATTCATATCCTACAATACCTCCTATTATTTTAGTCAGGATATTGTAACATTTTTCATAGGTTAAATAAAGAAAAAGTTAGTAGAAAGTATTTTTAAATTTGAGCAAAATAGAAGCTAAATTTCTTTTAGAAAATATTTTTTCTTCATCATATCTCTTATTTTCTTTTTACATTAAGTTCTAAATTTTATATTTAAATATCATTTTAGAACAATTCAAACTATAATATGTCATTTTTTTTGAATATACTCTTTTATTTTTCTTGAAAATATTGTATGATTATAGTAATAAGACTTTGAAAGTGAGGGGCATGATGAAAAGACTGTTTAGGTTAGGTGGATTTATTGCACTGATTATGTCATTTTTTTTAAGTGCAGAATTATTTTTCCCTGACAAAGTAGATTATTTATTTAAGTTAGTAAAATTACCCATCAAAAATGAAATCTTTTTGACACTTAATATAGTTTTTTTATATATATTAAAAAGACATGCAAACTTTAAATATTATGTGCATAGTGAAGAGCTCAAATTTATAGTACTGTATATTGTACTTATTATTAATCAATTAGCTGTCTATTTTATTCCAAATAGTTATGGTAACGATTCAACAACACTATTATTATCTTTAGGGATGATACTTTTAATAGGTTTAGTCCGATATATGTTAGAGTATAACATTTACAATATTTTGGCAAAAAGAGTAAAAGATACAGCTTATCAATTTTGTATGTTTTTATTTCGATTAACTTTGATACTTAGGATACTTGAGTTATTAAGAAATATAATCTTTATTATTTTAGATATATTCTCTATAAATATTCCTTCTCAAAGTTTAATATTAAGTTATTCAATGTATTTTGTTCAAGTATCAAATATGTTACTTATTCTATCTTATTTTGTAATTGCTTTAATATTCTTAAAACCAAGAGAAACATATTCATTTTAATAATAAATCAAAGAGGTTATTTAACCTCTTTTTCTTTTGTTCCTCATAAGATATCTTGCTTTTCAAATGGTAAAAAGATATAATATCACAAGGAGGTTAATATGATTCGTTTGGGAAAAATAGAGGATTTGGACACTTTAGTAGAATATAATTTATTGTTAGCTTTAGAAACTGAGAATTTGACTTTGGACAAAAAGAAAGTAAAAGAAGGGGTCAAAAGATGTTTGTTAGACCATAGTAAAGGTGTTTATTATGTTTATGAAGAAGATAATAAAGTTGTTGGGCAACTTATGCACACCAAAGAATGGTCTGACTGGAGAAATGGTGAATTTTGGTGGATTATGAGTGTTTATGTACACAAAAACTATAGAAAAAAGGGAATTTTTAAAAGTTTATATGAAAACTTAAAAGAAATTGCTAAAAATGATAAGGAAGTTTGTGGACTGCGTTTATATGTAGAATTTGACAATGAAAAAGCTCAAAAATCATATAAAAATTTGGGAATGAATCAGTGTCATTATTATATTTTTGAAGAAGAATTTTAAGGGAGGGATTATGAAAAAATTATTGTTTTTGCTCTTATTAGTTTTGGGAGCTTGTACTAATGTGGAAAAAAAAGCTGAAAGATTACCTTTAATAGAAAAAAACAGTGTTTACTTTAAAGATAGTTTAGCTTATAACATAGTAGACGATATGTTACTGGAAGGAATTTTGGTAGAAGAGGATTATGGAAACATAAAATATTCTACATTTTTACAAGGAAAAAAAGTAAAAGAAAAACTTGTTGATGAAAATAAAGAATTAGTTTATGACTTGGAAATTAATGATTTTGGTGCAATTAATGGATTAGTTGTAAAGTATGACAATTATTATGGTGAAAAATATGTAGATAATTATGCTTTTGGAATAAAAAATGGAGAAAGTACTCTCTATGTAGATGGAGAAGAAGAAGTTAAAGCTTATTTTAATTATGGATTAGTTGATGGTTTAGTAAAATACTATAATTATGAAACTGATTTGATAGAAGAAAAAATATTTTCAAATGGTTTAGAAGAGGGTAAAAAAGGTAGATTAAATATTAATTTTGTTACTAATTTTGAAAATGATATTATTAATTTTAATGAACTTGAATTAGATAATAAAATTGCAAAAAAAGATGGGAAATTATTTACTGGTGTAGCTATTAGTCTTAACAAAGATGGATTTATGGAAGAAAGTTCTTATTTTGAAGAGGGTAGACTTGTTGAATACACTTATTATTCTGAAAATGGAATGGTTGCTGAAAAAGAAGTGTATTTTGAAGATGAAACTTCTATTTTTATAGCTTATAACACATATAATTATTATGGCGGAATTTATTACTACAATCATATAAAAGATGGTGTATACAACGGACCATATGGTATGTATTATGAAGATGGATATACATTTATTGGAAATTATAAAAATGGAAAATTATTCGGAGAAGGAATCTATTATAACAGTTATAACGATATAGAAGAGATTCAAAATTACACTTTAGACGGATACACTACTGTAGCTTATTATGATTATGAACAAAATCAAATTAGACTAAAGGGTCAAGGGAAAGATGAAAATGGAGTTTGGAAACTCTATGGTAGATGGGAATACTATTATGAAGATGGTAGTTTAGAAGAAGAGATAGACTTTGATGGTGACTATGGAAAAATGGTTGTGTATGATCAAGATGGTAATATAAATATTGAAGGAAATGTAGATGCATACTATAACCTTTATGAAGGTGAAGTTAAAGAATATTACCCTAATGGTAAAATAAAATTAATTGCTAACTATTCAGAAGGATATTTACACGGAGAAAGTACATATTATGACCAAGAGGGAAATGTTACAAAAGTAGAAGTTTATGAGTATGAAGTTTTAGTAGAAGAAAGATAAGTTTTTTAGAACGAAGTTAAACTTCGTTCTTTTTTATTATGGAATTCTTTCATGTAACTAATAATAATTTAGATAAAATTTTTATTACTCATATAAGAAATTTAGATTAAATTAACGAAATGAACTTTACAAACTGTAAGTTATTTGAGCTCCTAAAAGCGAGTTTTAAAATTTAGTGAATATAAAGTCTACTTAATCTTATTTCTTATGCTTTCTTAATTCTAATTATTTTTTAATGAAAGTACCTTGTACATACTTGATTTTGCTAAATAAGGAAGATTTATCTGACGTAAAATTTTATTTCCTCAAGACCTTGGTTACTTTTGTATCAAAATAAAAGTGACAGAGGAGGAGGAGAATAAAACTTTTATTCCACAAAAAAGAGACTAATTTCTATAAAATCAGTCTTTAGTCTTCAACCTAAAGAGAGTTCCAAATGGAACTCTCTTATATAAATATTTGGATAATTTACACAAAATTTGGGATACTTCTAAAGAATATTAATCATTGTCATCATCGTCGTCATCATCACTATCATCGTCGTCATCATCTGAATTAGAGCTTGAGCTACTGCTACTACTCTCTTCCCTTCTACTCGAACTTCCACTTCCTACTTCATTGTCGTCATCATCATCACTATCGTCGTCGTCATCACTACTGCTGTTACTACTACTTCTACTACTCGTATTACTCTTACTTCCACCGTTTATAAATTTGTCCCACCAAGACATTTTTTCTTCTTCTACTTCTTCATCTGAAGGTTCTTCTTCTACTTCTTCATATTCAACATAGTTACCTTCATCATCAAAATAACCCTCTTCTAATATTTTTTCCATTTCTTCTTTGGAGATTTTCAGAGTAGAAGGTGAAGTAGAAGCAATTTTTTCATCTAAGATAACTTCTTTTTCTACTTCTTCTATTATTACATTTTTTTCTTCATTTTCATCAAACTCATCATCTTCTTCAATTATAGTACTACTATAATCTCCTTTATCAATTAACATCTCCTCTAATGTTTCATCTTCTTCTATTTCTTCTATTTCTTCTTTGTTTTCATCATTTTCAACTTCTTCTAATTCATCATTTTCTTCTTCACTATCTTCCATATGTTCAAAATCATTCTCAGATTCTTCTTGATCTTTTTCTATCTCATCTATATGATTTGTTTCAGATTCATATTTTTTTTCATCTTCTTTCAAATCTTCCTTATCTGTATCAAAGTTGTCCTCACTATCTTCTTCTGATTCATCTTCATCTATTTCTTCTTCTGATTCATCTTCTGTTTCATCTATTTCTT
>CAZHXU010000017.1:0-8504 GCA_964536535.1 uncultured Fusobacteriaceae bacterium | reverse complement strand
TCATCTATTTCTTCATTTTCTATTTCTTCATCTTCTTCATCTTTTTCGTCATCCAAATTATCTTCTACTTGAGATTCTTCTTTATCAAAAGTTTCAGAGCTTTTCTCTTCTGATTCATTTTCTATTACACTTACATCTTCTTTGTTTTTCTCTTCTACTTTAATTTCATCTTTTCTATTTTCTTTTTTTTCTTCAACTACTTTATTACTTAGAGAACTAACAATTTTTTGTTCTTTACCAAGATTTATTAAAGTTCCCAAATCTTCTTCATCAACATTTAGACTTTCTTTAATAGCCTGTTTACCATAACTGCTCTTTTTATCTTTCAACTCTTCTACTTTAATCAAATCAACACTTACATTATCGTCATTTTTTATATTTCTTATTTTTTCCTCTAAAACTTCTTTCTTTCTTCCTCTAGTTTCAATAGTTACTAAAACTTCATTATTTTCATCAGTTAAATACTCTAATTCTTTTGAACTTTTAATTATACTATTAACAGCTTTATCAATTTCTAATCCTTTTATATTTTCTTTTTGAATAACTTTTGCTCCATCTGCATTTAGACTATTTACTTTAATTACTTTATTATATTTGTTTAACCCCAATTCTATACTTGGGTTTATATCAATTCCAACATATGTATTTACAAGGTAATTATTCATACTAAATTGCCCCATAAAGAATAGTAAAAAGGCAGCAGCTATTGAAAGATAGTTTCTAATTTGTTTATCAAATTTTATTACATTTGATTTTTTTTCATAAATATCTTCTTTAAAATAATATATTTTTTGACCTATATTCATACCGTCTTTAAGAATTAGCCTAATAAAACTACCGCTAGTACACATTACAATAGCATAATCCTTTTCTATTTTCATTATTATTCCTTTGTTATAATCCATTTTATTCATCACCATCTTTTATCCAATTTTGTAACACAATAAAATCTTTGAAAAATATAATTATAGTACTAGTTATAAAAGTTTTGTGACTTTTAATAACTTTTATAGTAAGTTTATATTTATTACTAATAAATGTTATGGGTAAACGTAATTTTTCATAGAGTGTTTGTGTTACTTCTACATCTTTTCCAGCTTTACTTCCTAAACTAATGTGTTTTTTTCTTGTTTCTTTATGTTTTGGACTTTCATCAGCTAACTTTTCCAAATCAAATCCAAATTTCCTTATTTCATCTTCAAAAGCTTCTATTTCAAAAGCTAAATCAGATTTTTCATTAGTATAATACATTCCTTCAAGTTTTTTTTCACCTTCACTATTTATTTCATTTATAGACGAAGTACTTCTATGTTTTGCTTCTTTTCTAAAGTGGTTTTTTATTCTACTTTGTACAACTAATTTTGCATATGCTAAAAAAGCACCTTTACTTGTGTCAAAGGAATTAATAGCTTCATGAAAAGCCATAAGCCCAATACTAAGTTCTTCGCTATTTTCAACTTCCACATACCGTCCTGTTAATTTTGAAATAGTATTAATAATAAATGGTATATACTCTTCAATTAAATTATTAACTTCTTCCAAGTCATTATTTGACTTTATATTAAAAACTCTTTCATTTAAGTTCATTTGTAACCCCCAATATCTTTTTAACTAATATAATATACCCAAGTAAGTTTTCTGTTAGGTACCTTTTATTAAAAAATTATATTTTAATTTAAAATATCTATTAGATTTGTAATTAAGATATTATAAAGTATAATCTAAATAGAATCAAGAGAAGGAGGAAAGAAATGAACCTAAGAAAAACATTTATCAAAATTATTTTTTATTTTCTAGTTATCTTAATTAGTATTTTGATTTTTTTAGCTGTATTTGAAGAATATAAAAGATTTTCATATAAAACCCCTTATAAAGGAGAAAAATTTAAAGTAAAAGGGACTTATACACATGCTCTTATAAAAAGAGGAAATGGAAATTCTGTTGTTTTTGAATCAGGTCTTGACCCTTCTGGTCATTTGTTTTGGTATAAAATATTTGATAAATTAGATGGTTTTAATCTCATTGCATATGACAGAAAAGGATATATGTGGAGTGACAAATCAGCTGATAAAAGAACATTAGACAATATAACTTCTGAATTAAAAGAACTTTTGGAAGTAAGTAATATACCGAAACCTTATATACTTGTTGGACATTCTATGGGCGGTTTAGTTCTAATTAATTTTTCTTACAAATATCCTCATTTAGTTAAAGGTCTTGTTTTAGTTGATAGTTCCCATCCAAATCAGTTTGTTTCTATGAAAGAAGAATTAGGAATAATCGATAAATTACCTAATATTTTTTATCAAAAATTTTTAGCAAGAATTGGCATAATTAGGAAGTATATTCCAAGATTTTATCAAAATATTGATAAAATAATCTTAGATGAAATTGAAAATAATTATTACAAAGGTTTAGATACTTATGATAAAGAAAATAAAAATTTTTATAATATGCTAGAAAAAGTTGGAAAAATAGATAATATACACAATAAAAAATTAATAGTTTTAGTTGGGAGTAAAAAAAACAGATATTTTTATCTTCCAAAAGAAAAACAAGAAAAAGCTCATGAAATATGGGAAAAGTTACAAAAAGATTATTTAAGACTTTCAAATAATAATGAATATATAGAAAGTAATATTAGCGGTCATAATATACAAATTGATGATCCAGATTTAATTATTGACAGTATAAAAAAAATTGCAAATGATAAGTAGTAAAATTATTTTACTACTTTTTTAGTAGTCATTCTTAAAAACCCTTAAAAATCATAAGATTAAAAGAATAAATAGTTTAATATTATTAAAATTTAAGAGTATTGTATAAAAAAGAAAAGTATGGTATCATTATTAAAATATGTTAGAAATCTAACAAATGAAAGGGGAATATATGAGTGATAATTTTATGCATATAGCCAAGAATATGTATCAATTAATGCCTTTATTTCAATCTAAGGTGAGAATAAAAAAAATAAGAAAAGAATTGGAAGAAAAGGGATTTAAAGAACATTTTAATAAAAATCACATAAGAGCATTATTCCTTTTGAGTAACAAGGGCAATATGATATCATCACAACTTGGTAAACTTATTGGTTTAGAGAGAGGGAGTGTTACAACATTAGTCAAACATCTCATGCAAGAAGGGTATGTAGCAAAGGAACAATGTGAAGTTGATAAAAGAAAGCAATTTTTAGTAATTACATATAAAGGGAAGAGTATGGTAGAAGAAATCGATAAACTTTATATTAAAGAAGTAAAAAGTGCTTTTGAAAAACTATCTGAAGATGAATTGGATGAATTTATAAAAAGTTTAGATAGTTTAACAAAAATAATAAAAAAGCTATAGGAGGATATATGAAGAAAGGTCAAATTGATTTAGGAAAAGGAAAAGTTTCAGAAACTTTAATTAAACTATCTGTACCGGCAACTATTGGTATGATAGTTATGGGACTTTATAACCTTGTTGATACAATATTTGTTGGAAGAGGAGGAGGAGTACTTGCAATAGCAGGTATTGCTATAGCTTTTCCTATACAAATGGTAATATCTGCAGTTGGGCAAATGATTGGTATAGGAGGAGCTTCGTTAGTTTCTCGTAGTTTAGGTGAAAAAGATTATGACAAAGCAAAAAAAGCAATAGGAAACTCTATTTCTTCTGCTATTATTATATCTATTATTATAACTATATTTGGAATGATGTTTTTAGAAGAAATATTAAAAATCTTTGGGGCAACAGAAAACATTCTCCCTTATGCTAAAGATTATATGAGTGTAATTATGTTAGGAAGTATATTTTTTATATTTGGAATGACTTCTAATAATATTATTAGATCTGAAGGAAAAGCAAAAGTGGCAATGTTTAGTCTTTTGATTTCTGCTGGTTTAAATATTATTCTTGATCCAATCTTTATCTTTACTTTTGGAATGGGAATAAAAGGGGCAGCGATTGCAACAGTTATATCTCAAGCTTTTGCAGCAATATTCTTGTCATTCTATTATTTTACAAATAAAGAATTGAAACTTGAACTAAAAGATTTTATTATAGAGAAAAAAGTTATTTTCCAAGTGTTTTCAGTAGGTTCTTCTGCTTTTGCTAGGCAAGTTGGTGGAAGTGTTACTGCAATAGTAGTAAATAATGCTCTTAGAGTTTATGGTGGAGATTTAGCTATCTCTGTTTATGGTGCTGTTAATAGATTACTTATGTTTACTTTTATGCCTATGTTTGGTATTGTTCAAGGAGTTATGCCTATGGTTGGTTTTGCATATGGAGCAAAAAATTCTTCAAGAATAAAAGAAACATTAAAACTATCTATTAAAATAACTACTATTATGTCTATTGGTTCATACTTATTACTAATGATTTTCCCAAAAGAACTAATTGGAATATTTAGTTCAGATAAGGAGCTTGCTAAATTGGGAGTAGAAGCTATGAGAATAATCGTATTTGTTTTCCCTACTATTGGATTCCAAGTAATTGCAGCAAGTTTATTCCAAGCTATAGGAAAAGCATTACCATCATTTGTACTCTCATCATCAAGACAAATTTTGTTCTTAATTCCATTTGTATTAATCCTTTCAAAAATGTTTGGATTAAAAGGAATTTGGTTAGCTTTCCCTCTTGCTGATGCATTAAGCTTTATTGTTACAAGTATTATGTACAAAAGGGAAATGTCAAATATTGAAAAGAATTTGAGAGTAGAAGTTTTATAAAAATAAAAAGTTTTTAGACTTATATAGTCCTCTTAAAGTAAATAATAATAAAAAGGAGCTAAAATCTTCTTTGACATTATTCACTTGCTTTAAGAGGATTTTTTTATGAAAACAAATCCTATTTAAATCTAATATTATATGCCTTTAAAAGAATAAAATACATATTTTGAAAAAAATTAAATGTTTTATCTAATGTGATAAAAAATATAAAAGAAAGATTATTATCAGAAAAAAAACTAAAGTTTAATTAAACCTAACTTTAGTTTCTTAAATAATTTTTATTTAATTTGTATAATTAACGATTTAATATTAAAAAAATATTTTTATTTTATTTTTTCTATAACATTTAATAAACTATTCTCCATAGTAACTAAAGAAAATTCTTTTACTTTCAATAAACCATTTTTTCTAATATGACTTTTCAATTTTTCGTTTTTCATTAACTTAAATAATATTTTATAAATACCATTTATATTCCCATCTTCTACTACCAAAGCAGTTTCATCCTCTATCATGTGGGACTTTCCACCACCGCCTGTAAATCCACATACAACACATCCACAAGCCATAGCTTCAAGTGGCATAAGACCAAAACCTTCTGGATAACTAAAATTTAGAAAAATATCTGATTCTTTATATAATGATATCAATTTGGCTTTATTCACTTTTTCATATATAACTTTAAAATTATAAAATTCCTTTAAATCTTTGGGAAGTTCAGAAAAAAACTTATCAATTACATCTGTATTTTTTCTATAAAGTATCAAAACTTCATCTTCTTTTTTCAAATTTACCGAATAACTAAAATGATTTAGTTCAATTCCATTTCTAATTTCATATACAGGTAAATTAGTAAGACTTCTTAGGTAATTAGCACAGTAACCTGTAAAAGTTAATATCCCATCAAAACCATAATTTTCAGCAGATAAATTTTTATATTTTGCCCAATTTTGTACAAACAAGAATTTTTTACCTCTATTAAAGTTGCAAATAAGCTCTGGGGATGAATCTGGGCATATAACAATATCTTCATCTGAAAGATTTTTCAAATCTTCATATTGAAATCTTGTTAATTTACTTTTATGAAAAAACCAATTAGGTTCTTTATGCTTTTCTCTTCCAATATAAATAGGAGACGCATTATAACCATTTTTCCTCAAGATATCACAATGTTTATATATTATCATTGTATCTCCTCTAAAAACTTCTTCTTTTCCAAACTTATATCTTATTTGATTAAAGATAGATTTTATAGAATTGAATGTTATATCTTTTATTTTTTCTTCTATAGGTGTCAAATAGTATATGTTCATCTTATTCTCCTAATATTACCAGATTTATTTTTTGTTCCAAAAGACAATTATAATTTATTATTAGAAAAAACTATTCATTTCCTTTATATTTTTTTCAAAATAAAACACATTTTATTTGTTTTGTTCTCAAAACTAAAGACAATTATAATTTAAAACTATATAATTCTTCTAAATATCTATGTAAATTAAAAGAGTGAAGTTAACTTCACTCTTTTATTAATCTGGATTCTTAATAAATTCAACGATTTCTACAACATGTTCAGCTGTAACTCCACCTTTATCATAGATAGGGTTAAACTCAACGATATCTACAGAAGAAATAAAGAATTCTCTTAATAGGTAACTAAAGATTCTAGTTGTATCTTCCATATTAAATCCTAAGTCAACTGGAACACTTACTCCAGGAGCAACTTCAGGACTAATTACATCAAGGTCAAAACTTATATGTAACTCATCAACTTTTAAGTAGTCTCTAACTTCTTCTAAAGCTGCTTGTAATCCGATTTCTTCAATATAGTTATATGATAAAACTTTTATTTTTTTATCTTTAATAAATTGTGCTTCTAATGGATCTAAGTCTCTTACACCAAATAGAACTACATTTTCACTTTTGATTTTTGGCCCATCAAAGTAACAATTTGCCAAATCTTCATCTCCATACCCTTGTAATAATGCAAGAGGCATTCCATGAACATTACCTGTTATTGTTGTATCTTTTGTATTCATATCTCCATGTGCATCTATCCAAATAACACCTATGTTATTTCCTTTTGCTTTACTTACACCTGAGATTGTTCCAAGAGCTAATGAATGATCTCCTCCAATTGTAATTGGTCTATATCCTTCTTCAATAGTTTCATGAACTTTTTCAGCTAACTTCTCACAAGTTCTTAAAATACTATTTTTATATTTCATACTTTTATTATTAAAGTCTTCTATTTCTCTTTGAATTGGAATTATATCAAGTTCTGCAAATGTATCTGGATAATCATGTAATAATGTTTCTAATCCAAAGTCGATACCACTCACGTCTGCTCCAAGATTAAGAGGAGTTCCTAATAATCTATTTTTCATTTTTTCTACGTAAATGTACATTGCATCTTCTTCATCTATTATTTTGATTTCATTTAGTGTAGGGTCATCCATACCTTGAACATCTAGTCCATCAGCCATTAATGCTTTTATATAATCAACTATTTCTTTAGTGATTCTTTCTCCTGGATAGATTATAGGGATACCTGGTGGGTAAGCCATTATATACTCTCCACTTATTCTACCAACACTATCTTCAAATTTTTCTACTATTTTATCTGAATAAAATGCTTCTCTTGGTATTAATACTTGCTCTACTTTTATTGGTAAAGCAGGTTTTAAATTATTAAGAGCTTCGCTTTTTCCAGCATATTTTTCACTTATATCTTTTAGTGCAGCAATCATTTTGTCAACACTTTCATATGTATCTCCAATAGTAATTATAGCTAAAACATTGTAAAAGTCAGATAATTCTACTTGGATATTATATTCATCAGTTAATATTTTTTCTAACTCTTGTCCTCTAAGTCCAAGTTTTTTACATGTAATTGTAACTTTAGTAGGGTCAAAATCAAATATTCCATCTCTACCACAAACTTCATTTCCGAATGAATAGAAGCCTTCTATCATGTTAATTTCTTGTCTAAGATAATTTGCCACTCTTATTGTATCATCCAACAAGTCTTTACCATTTACAGCAATATGTCGTCTAGCTGTATCAAGTGAAGCCATAAGAGGATAACTAGGTGACGTTGTATGAAGCATACTTAGTATAGCTTTTACTCTTTTTACATCTACCAAATCACCTTGTATGTGAAGTAATGACATTTGTGTAAGAGCACCCAATATTTTGTGTGTACTTTGTGCAATAATATCAGCACCAGCATCAACAGCAGATAATGGAAGATTCTCATTAAAGTGCAAATGTGGTCCGTGAGCTTCATCAACTATAAGTGGTATATCGTAACTATGAACTAAGTTTACGATACTTTTTATATCTGCTGTAACTCCATAATAAGTAGGGTTAATAAGTAATACTGCTTTTACTTCTGGATAATTTTTTAAATTATCTTCTACAGTTTTATAACTAACACCATGAGCTATTTCTAATTCAGGATCAATTTCAGGTTCCATATATATAGGTTCTGCACCACTTAAGATTATCCCAGCTTGCACAGACTTATGAACATTTCGAGGTACTAAAATCTTTTCTCCAGCTTTTACAACAGACATAACCATAGCTTGGATTGCACCACTTGTTCCATTTACAGCAAAGAAAGTATGGTCAACACCATAAGCATCAGCAGCAAGTTGCTGAGCCTCTAATATACAAGATTTTGGATTATGTAAACCATCTACCATTTTGAAGATAGTAACATCCATATCGTGTATACCTTTTCCAACAAATTCTAAGAATTCAGGGTCAGCTCCATTACCTCTTTTGTGTCCA
>CAZHXU010000016.1:0-25877 GCA_964536535.1 uncultured Fusobacteriaceae bacterium | reverse complement strand
TTGAAATTCTTAACGTTCATTCCGTTAACTTAATCTAAATTTCTTATAAATGTACGTTATAGTCATAAAAAGTCTGCGTTACTATTCCTTTAAAACTACGCTTTATTGCTTATTATAATAGGCTGTGCATTGTTTAACTAGAGAGAGAAATCTCTAAGTTTCACGAATCTGTGGTAAAGTTTTTTTCAGTTTCATTAGTCATCATCATAACTTGTATCTACTTCTATATAAACAGGTAAATGATCTGATAGTTGCTTTCGTAAAACTAAAAATCTATCATCACCATATTTTTCTATATATTTATCAAAAGATGTAAAATCCAAAACACCGTTTCTACCTGTATATTCTTTGGTGTAGAGGTATGAGTAGAAGATGTTGTCATATGCACTTGATAAACTACTCTTTCCTACTGTAGTAAGGTTTGTAGGGTCGATTGCATAAAATATTTCATATGAACTCTTGAATAAATCAGCAAAACTATCGTCATAAGCAGGCAAATTAAAATCGCCTAAAACTATAATATCTTTTTCATCACCAGCTAAATCTTGAAAATACTCATATACATTGAGTAGTTCAAGAGCTTCTCCTTGTCTATCAGCTTTTCTATCTCCAAATATAGAGTGATTATTAACAAGAACAAAATCAAAATTATTAATCTTGAACATAGCTCCATAAGGCTCACGGATAAATTCATCATTAAGTTCTTTATAAGTTCCCAAACTTTTTATAAACTGAACTTTGTCTTTTTTATAGATAAAAGCATAATATTCTCTGTATCTATCACTTCTACCCAATCCTTCCTTACTCATGTGGTAAGCCCATTCATCACCAGAAACTCTCTCTAATTCTTTAATAAGTCTTTTTAATCCGTCTTTTTTCATAACTTCTTGTAGAGCAACTATATCAAAATCTTTTAGAACTTCAGCTTGTTTGTAATAGTTTTTTCCCTTCCAACCAAGATGTAGAGTATTAAAAGAAGCGATTAATGCATTTTCACTGGCGAAAAGACTAGTGAGTAGAAGTAAGTATATAATTATTTTCAATTTTTTTCCTTTCTAGCAATAGGGAAATTAATAATGAATTTAGTATATTTACCAAATTCAGATTGGTATTCTATAGTACCTCCATATTTTTCAACTACATTTTTACAACTATGTAATCCAAATCCAGACCCTATGCCCATGTGTTTTTTAGTAGAATAGCCAAATTCGAACAACCTATTTTTACTCTCATCTCTAATTCCTATACCATTGTCTTCAATAGTAATATTTAGATAGTCATTCTTAACTTTAGTTTTGATTTTAATATGTCCATCTTCTTTATCTCCTTCTTCAATTGCTTCATAAGAGTTTTTGATAAAGTTACTAAATAACTGTATCATTTGAGCTTTGTCACAAAGAAGAGCTGAATCATCTGCGTACTCTTTTTTTACTTCTATGCCTCTTTTACTTAGAGAAGATTCATAAATTTCAAGTACTTCATCAATTATGTTGTTTAAGTCATTATAATCTTCTGTTCCTAATGACCCAACAAAATTTTGTTGAAGCTGAACAATTTCTTTTAGATGATCAACTTTTTTGTAGAGATATTCAACTTTATGATTAGTAGCCAAATCAAACTCTTTGTAAACTTTGAGTAAATCTGGCATTACTTCCATTGCTCTTTTAAGTTTTGGACTTAAGTTTTCAAGATTTTCTAATTCTTTTAATAAAACTTCTTCGTAAAATCTTGGTAAAACTTGCTCATTATTTTCAAAAGCATGTTTTAATTCATCTAAGTTAAGACTAATAACATTAACTATATTTCCAATATTATGAATAATTCCACTTGTAACTTCTACTAAACCTTTGTTATATGCATCTTCAACAAGCCTTTGTTGTTGATTTTTGATTTTATCATTTGCTTCTTTAAGATCTCTAGTTTGTACAGCAACTTCTCTTTCAAGGTCTTTAGCATAGTTTTGCAATTTGATTTGTAAATTTTTAATTTCAGTAATATCTTTAAAGAAAACTTGTATATATCTATCTTCATTTTTAAATGGAATTACAGATACAATAACAGTTTTATTTACTAAAGATAAATATAGTTCTTCTTCTTCGATTTCTCGACTATGATACAAACTCTTTATTATTCTAGAAATACCTTCTTTTTCAAAAAAGTCTTCAAGACTATATTCTGTTTCGACATCAAATATACGTAAAAGTTCATTATTACATTCGATAATATGATTTCCTTCAATATTATATAAAACAATTCCAAAAGGAGAATACTTAAATATATTTTTATATTTTCCTTCAGACAACTCAAGGTTACTAAGTGTAGTTTCTAAAACACCATTTATAGAAATCATCTGATTGTAAGCAGCTTCTAATTCTTCTTTTGTATTATTAAATTCTTCAATACTTCTTTTACCCTTTATTTTATCTTCTTTCAATTTATTAGTTAAATCATTAAAGGACTTTTCTATGATTAAAAATTCATCTTCTCTATTAAGACTAAGTTTGAAATCTAAATTTTCATTTAATAATTCATTAATACCACCAATAAGTTTTTGAAGTGTTCTATGTATACCCCTTGAATAAACAGAGATAATAATTATAAATACAAGTACAAAAACAATTTGTATATTATATAAATCACTTTTTAATTTACTACTAGTCTGTGCAATTATCTGGTCTGAATACTCTACTTGGATGTAACCAATATAATTACCCAATTTTACCATAGGTAGCTGAAAAGCTTCGTAAACTTTTTCATGACCACTTGTAGAAACATATCTAGCAAGAACTTTATCTCTATCACTGTAGATGATAAGTTTACTAATCTCTTCACGTTTTCCAAAAGTATCTACAGCATCTTTTAAGACATCTATGTCATATTTCCAAAGAGGGTCAACCATAATTTGTTGGAGACTAATATTTAGAATATTTATTTTTTCATTTGCAATTTCTTTATGTCTTTCATTAACTATTTTAAATGTATATAGATTAATAAGTAATAGGGCTAATGTAATAGGTAGTAATAATTTTAGCAATAGACGTTTTTTAACCTTCATTCTTTCTCCTTAAACCAACACAATTTTATAACACTTAATTATATGATAAGTACAATAAAAAATCAAGGGATACAAGGGGAAGAAAATTAATAAAAAAAGATTGGTAACACCAATCTTTAATAAAAATATAAAGTTATTTTTATGTGAATATTTCATTTTTATTAATTAATCAAATGAAATTACATTTCTTTTATTGATTTACCACGTTTTATATCTTTTATAATTTTTGTTATTGATGAAACAAAAACAACACCAAAAGCAAGTGATCCTGCAGCAAAAAGAGTATCTAAACCTTGTAAAATTGCTTTTGTAGTATTATTTTGTACAGTATATAACATAGTATAAAAGATACCTCCACCAGGAACAAGTGGTATAAGACCTGGAACTAATAAAGTTGTTACAGGTGTTTGCAAAATTCTAGCAAGTATCTCAGCATAAATAGTTAGAAATATAGAAGCTATAAAATATGCAATAGGATTAGCTATATTAAAATCTAAGGCAAAAACAAATATTAACCAACTAAGTCCTCCACCTAAACTGGCATATAAAAGTTTTTTTCCCCTAACATTAAATATAATTCCAAACCAATAAGTTGCTAAAATAGCTATTAAACTTTGTATAATCATAACATTCTCCTATAAAAATAAAGCTAACATTACTCCAGAACCAGCTGCCAGAGAAGTTGCAATTAAGAAAGCTTCTACTCCCCTTGCTATCCCAGCCATATAGTCTCCTGCAATAAGATCTCTTACAGAATTAGTAAGAGCCATACCAGGAACAAGTAACATTATAGTTCCACTAATTACCAAATCATAATTGTCTATCAAATTTAATTTGTAAAAAATAACTGCCATAAAAGCAAGAAGAGAACTTCCTATACAATTTACAAAAAAACTATTTACATCAAAATTTTCAAAATAATTGTTTATATAAAAAAGAACAATACCTATAAGCATAGAAGCAATAAAGTCTTTGTAATTTCCGCCAAATAATAGTGTAAATGATGCACCAGCTAATGAATAAGCAATCAAATTTGTTTTTGGACTGAATCTTGGTTTATCTTTTATTTCTATTAGTTTCTTATAAAATTCATCTAAATCATATTGGTGGACATTTCTACAAAGGTCATTTACTTTGTGTATAATGTCAAGATTCATAGTTCTATGTATTATTCTTATTGTTGTTGATTCGTGTTCACCTTCTGAATCACGTACAGTAGCCATTATACCTGTAATTGTGGCATAACAGTCTATCTCTATATTATATGCATGGCAAATTCTATATATTACTTCTTCTACCCTATAAGTTTCACCACCATTTTCAAGCATTACTCTACCTGCATAAGTGGCAATATTCAAAATTTTAGCTAATTTCATACTACCTCCCAAGTTACTATTCAAGATACTATACACTACATGCTCTCTCTTTGCAATAATTATTTCATTTTATTTACTTGTTTTTATTATACTAGAGAGAAGTGAATTTAATATATAAAAATAAAATTATAAAAAAATAAAAGAAAAGAAGGATTTTTGATTAATAAAAATAATAAGTTATAAATGGAGGTTAAAAAATGATAGGTAAAGTGGATAATTATTTGATATTAAAGAGTAAAGAAACAAATGAAGAACACCTAGCACGTATAGTAGAAGTTGAAAAAGAAGAAAAAAAAATAAAACTAGTTTTGATAGATGAATATAAAAATGTATTTTTTAGAAGAAATAGAAATGTAGATGTGTTAATACCTGCTAATCAAGATTTGTATACTTTTAGTAGTCCTATACTTTATTTTGATATTTTAGAAAGGATAATGACTATTGAGTATCCCAAAGAGATTAATATGCTTCATAGAAGAAAACATAAAAGATTTGAGATTAAGATAGCTTTAGATGCATTTATAGGAGAAACTCAAATTGAATCTTTTTCTTATGACATAAGTTTGGGTGGAATAAGTTTTGTTACTTATACAGATAGATTATTTTCTGTTGGTGATTACATTAAACTCTTAATTAAAACGAAAAAATTAGGTGGGGTGGAACTTTGGGTAGAAGTAATGAATCAAAGACCAATAAATATCAATGGTAAAAGATATTTTTTAAATGGTGGTCAATTTGATGAAATAAATGAAAGAGAATTAGAACTTTTAACAATTTTTCTTTATGAAAATGATGTTAAATTACATTAATAAAAAAGATTAAAATAATTTTCTATTTAAAACTATATAAATCAAAGGCTCTTGACTAAGTATAAAATTTTATAATATTAATGATTTGAATTGAAGATTTAAATCTGATATTATAAAAGTAAGAAAAGGATAGATTAGCAGGAAAGGGGCCTGGTATGAAGGAATTTTTAGAACCACATGAACGTTTGAAGGAACTTAGAAAAAGGTTTAAGATTACTCAAAAAGAACTTGCTGGAGATGTTTATACTCAAGGATATATAACTTCCCTTGAACGTGGAGTAAAAAGAATTAGAGAGCAGAATATAATTGACTTGGTAAAAAGATTTAATGATATATTAAGAGAAAAAAGAATAGATTATAAAGTAGAAATAGAAGACATTCAAAAAGATAAAGTCGACATTGAAAATGAGTATGTAGAAAATCTCATACTAACTTTTGGGCAAGTAGAAGATAAAGACGAATTTTTGAAAAAATACAGAGAAATAAAGATAAAACTAAATATGATAAATGAAAAATCTCAAGTGAGTCTTTTTAATAAACTACTTGAATTAAGTAAGAAGTTTGCCCTTTGGGAAGAAATGAAGGAAATAACAGCTTTACTTATTATGAAACAAGAAGAAAAAGAGCATTTGGAAAATTTTGGAAAAGCTTTTTTAGACCTTACAAGAGCTTGTGTTATGACAGAAGATGCTGATTATATAAATCCTTTTGAAGAAAATTATTTTGAAAAATTAGATTATACAAACCTTTATGAAAAAGAGAGGATATTTTTTAATTTAGCAATGGTTTTTAATAGAACTGTTTACAGGAGAAAATCTCTTTTTTATTTGGAAAAATTAATGAAGTTAGATTATAGTCACAAAAGAGAAGTAGACCTTTTAATGGAAAAAGCTTATATTCTTACTGATTTGGGAGAAAAAGAAGAAGCAAAACAAATATACAATTATATAATTAGGAAAAATAATAGAGATAGAGATTATTTAATTTGGGCAAAACTAAATTTATCCAGTGTATTTATGAGAGAAAATAACACAGAAAAAGTAAAAAAGAACTATAGTTTTTTGAAAAAAGAAGTAGAAGAAGGTAATGATTATATAAAAGGTGCTAGCTATAACTCCTTGGGAGATATAGCAAATTTTTTGGGGAAAAAAAATGATGCAATTAATTTTTATGAAAAGTCATTAAATTATGCTTTAGATGACTTTCAGTGGTTTAGAGAAAATGAATATATAGAAACATTTGATAAGTTATTTGTACTTTATAAGAAAAAAGATATAGATAAAGTGGAAAAATACAAAGAGTTATTTAATAAAGTTTCAAAAGATAGTAATAGACAAAAAGGGAGTTTTGCTTTTATGTCTTATTATTTAAGAGTTAAACATTATGAGTATTTAGATTTATTTTTAAAGTTATATAAAAAATTATCAGATTTTTCTTGAAATATAAAAAGAAATAAGTGATTTTTAGATAGTTTTAAGTGAAGAATAGATTAATTAAATAAAGATATTTAAGAGGCTAAAGTTCTGTAGTTTATAGAATTTTAGCTTTTTTTATTTATAGCATAATTTTCATAAAATATTAGAAATTTTTATACAAAATTTTAAAGGGGAAATTATTTTGAAAAAAATAGAAGTTTTTTTTTGCTCTTTAAAGTTAAATTAATTAAGTTTATTTTCAAAAAAATGCTAAATTTAATATAACACGCATAAATAAAACCAAAAATAGAACATATTGTTCTAAAATTGGAAAAATTAATTTGATTTTTTTATGGGTTTAAAGTATATTTAAACTAAGGAGGGTGATAAAAAATGAAAAAATTAGTTTTAAAAATTGGAATATTTATGATGATCGTTGGAGCAGTAAGTGCTCATGTTACTTGGGGTGGACCTTCTATTACATTGATGCGTACGGTAGTCTTTGGAGGATAAAAAATCGTCACTATGACGATTTTTTTTATTTTTGGGAGGGATAATGCATAAATTTTTGAATATCAATGAAAAGTTGAAAAAAGTACGAAAAGAGAACAATATAACACAAGAGGAGTTGGCTTTTGGTATATATACTCAAGGATATATAACATCTATTGAAAGAGGAATAAAAAAACCAACAGAAGAAAATATAAAATTATTAGTTGAAAAAATCAACGAAATATTATTAAAAAGAAAAATTGATAAAGAAATAGATATAGACTATTTTTTAGCAAGTAAAGAAGATGATGAAAAAAAATATTTGGATGTAATAATTGATGAACTAAAAGAAGTTAAAGGAGACAAAGAACTTAAAGATTTTTTTATAAGAGAAAATCTAACTATATTAAAACTAAATAGCAAAAGGCAAATTTTTATCTATAAAAGTATGCTTGAAAAAAGTATTGAAGTAAAAAATTATAGATTACAAAGAGAATTAAGTACGTTTCTAATTAATAAAGTTGAAGATGTAGAAGAGAGAGTAGAAATTCTTTTGGAATTAACTAGAGCTTGTGCAATTTTGAAAGATCCACAATACATAGAACCTATTGAAAAAGAATATGAAGAAGTTTTAATAAAAAAAATTGATCAAAAGAGAAAAGCTATCTACCAAAATCTATCACTTATATATAGAACAGGAGGTTTTTATGGTAGAAGTTTATTTTATTTGGAAAAAATGTTAGAATTGTTATTGTCAAATGAGCAAAGATTAGATATGTTAATGGCAAAAGGTTATACACTTTATAAAATGAAAGATTATGACAAAGCTATTAAAGTATATAAAAACATAATAAAAAAAAGAGACAGAAGCAAAGAGTATTATTACTGGGCAAAACTTAATTTATGTGAAGTATACATGGAACAAGGGAAAAAAGAAGAGATAAAAAAGAATTATTCTATACTGAAAAAAAATATTAAAGAAGGCAAAGATCATTTGTATGGTCTTAGAAGTTTTTCCCTAGGAAAAATAGCTTATTACTTGAATAAAAATAATGATGGGAAAAAGTTTTTATTGGATTTTTTTGATTTTGAAATGAGATCGCCTAAAATATTTAGAGAATTAGAGTATCTAGAAGGTTTTCAACTTCTCTTAGATGATATGAAAAGAAAAGAGAGAGATTTGATAATAAATTACCTTCCTATACTAAATGGTCTCAAAAGTGAAAAGATAAAAAGTAATTTTATTTATAGTATAATCTCTTTTTATAATGAACATAAACTTTATAAAGAGCTAAATAACTTTATTTTTTTCTTAAAAGAAGAAAATGATAATATGGTATTATTTTTTGATTAAACACTCTAAAATTGTAAAAAAAATGTAAAAATATAAAAAAAGACTTTATTTTTTGTTAAAATAAAACTATAAATTTCACAAATAATAATACTATTCCTTATTTATCTTGAAATTTTCCTCCATATGTGGTATAAATTTTGTGAAGAGTAAATACTCTCAACACCGAATAAAACTAAAAGAAAAGCATCTCAACTTCCCAAGAGATGCTTTTCTATTGAAAAATATATGAAAAATTACTTCGTTAATTTTTGAACCAGACATAGTCTGGTTTTTTTTATTTTTATATATAAAAAAAAGAGTAAAAAAAAGGTTAGATTAGATAAAATTCATTAACTCAGAAGCAATTAAAACCATTTTAGTACACAAAATACAAAATCAGTACACAAAAATTTGTAATTTCCTGGATAATCTGTTATAAATGTATTAGATAAATTAATTAAACTAATTTATCAAAAAAATCAAGGAGGTTACTATGAAACGTTTATGGGCATTACTTCTACTTCTTACATTCCTATTAACAGGTTGTTTTGGGAAAAAAGCAGAAGAAGAAGTACAAGGTAAATTTACCTTGAACTCACAAGAGTCAATTTCATTAGGTGGTTTTTCAATTACTAATCTACAAGATGATTTAATTGAAATCACAGCTAGTGAAGAAGAACATGGTTTGGCATTAGTGAAAGAAGCTAATAGTCAACAAGGGGCAGTAAATATGGGGATAGTTTCTCTTACTAAAGAGGACTATGTAAACAAAGATTTAGTATCAAATTTGACTAGTAAAGGATTAATTACACTTGCTTTTAATGAAAAAGTAAAAGTTGTAAATAACGAAACTACGATTAAATTTGCTTCTGAATACCAAGGTGTTTATGAAGGAAAATCAACTTTTAATATGGTAGAAGTTGAAGACGGTTACGAAGTTGTAGCAGGTGTGTATGGACAAAATAGTCTATATGGAAAAGGTGCTTTGTATGTTAATGACAAATTAGCAGCAGTAGTAGAAGTACCTGTTATAAACGGAGTTGGGGCTACACTTAAATTCGCATTTAATACAAATGAACCACCTCACAAAGTGCAAGTAGTTTTTGCTAATAATGATGGTGAGGGAGTAAAGTTCCTAGGGACGAAAGCTTATAGTATTAATGAAAATGTGAATAAAAATGTAATTATGAAAAATGTAACTGGAAGTACATTCTCATTCCCACAAAAATTAGTAAAAGACTCAACAGGTATAACTTATAAACCAGCAATAGAAGTTTCTACATGGAATAGTTATACAACAGATGATATGGTAAAAATAGGGGGAGTTGTTTATTGGACAACTCAAAACATTTTAGATAAATGGGCTATTTATTCAAATGAAAATTTAGTCTATGAAGGACCAGTAACAAGAGCAGGTAGTGGTATGAATATGCACTACGGAGATGTAAATCTTCCTCAAGGTCTAAATAATATCCAAGTAGTTTTTGCAAGTGATGTTGATGGTCAAATCAAATATGGTATATCAGATGCAAAAGCTCTAAATATAGCACTTGGAAATGCAAAACCAGCTAGCTTAAAAGTAAATGTAGCACCAAGTACATTTACAGCTAATTTTGTACCAGAAATAACTGTGAATGGTGTAACAAAAGCTGTTAATTTTGGACAAAGTATTACTTTTGATAATTTAGTATCTGGAAATACTTATAGTGTTCTTTCTAGTACATTTACAGAAGGAAACAAATCATATGTAGGTTTAGCAGATAAAAATCAAGTAGTTGTATCTGACGCAACTATTGAAGAAGTAACTGTTACATATAGTGAAAAAATAGTTGAAACTGGAAGTGTTACTGTAACACTTGCAAATCCAACATTTGCAACAACTATATTTACTCCACAAATAACAATAAATGGTGAACTTGTTCCATTTAATTGGGGAGAAACAAAAACATTAACTAAGGTAGTTGGAGAAGTAGTAGAAGTAAAAGGAGCTACTTTTGCAAATACAACAAATGAATATACAGCAACTGTAAATCCAGTAAGTGTTATAGTAGATAAACTTACAGCAAAAGCAGTTACAGTTTCTTATACAGAAAGTACTCTTAACTTACCAAGTGCAAGACCTTGGGAAGCTAAATACGTATATACTCAAGGAGACAGAGTTTATTATAATGGTAATATCTATGAAGCAACTGGATGGGCACAAGGTAAAACGCCTGATACAGCAGCTGAATGGAAACTTATTGGTCCAGGAGTAGAAGATAAAGGGTTTATATGGAAAGGTACTACAGCTAGACCAGTAGAACTTGATAAGAAAAAAATCGTAATGTACTTCCCAGAATGGGGAATATATGGTGGACATAACCAGTATTATCCACACTTAATGCCACTTGATAAATTGACACATGTATTCTATGCATTTGCAACAATTAAAGATGGGAAAATAGCTCACTTTGATACAGATGCAGCAATCAATCAATCTATGGGTGGACATACTGACTGGGGTGGAAAAGATTCAGGTAACTTAGGACAACTAAGATTACTTCAAAAACAATATCCACAAGTTAGTTTCTTAGTATCTGTTGGTGGATGGTCACAATCGGCTAATTTCCCATTAATATCAGATACAGCTGCAGAAAGAAAAATATTTGCAGACAGTGTTGTAGCTTATCTTAGAGAATGGAAGTTAGATGGTGTTGATATAGATTGGGAATTCCCAGGAGTACCTAGAGAACCTGATATAAAAGACAATCCAAATGACCAAGGAAATCCATATGCAAAACCTGAAGATAAACAAAACTTCACTTTATTATTAAAAGATTTAAGAGCAGCTCTTAATAAAGCAGGAGAAGAAGATGGAAGATATTATCAACTTGCAACTGCAGTAAATGCTTCGGCAGGAAAAGTACAATTTACTGAACCAGCTGAATATTCAAAATATGTTGATTTCATAAACTTGATGACATATGACTTACATGGTGCATGGGATCCTATAACTGGACACCATTCAGCACTTAGCAAAAATCCAGGAGATCCACATACTGGTCTTAGTGTTGCAGAGTGTTTAGAAAACTTCTTGGGACTTGGTATACCAAAGGAAAAATTAGTAATAGGTTCACCATTTTATTCAAGAGGATGGAAAGAAGTAAAAAATGATGGACCATATCCAGACACATATCCAGGATTATTTGCAAGTGCAAATGGTGGAGCTAAAGGAATATGGGATGGAGGAGTTGCTGCAGGTAACAATCCATACTATCATTTATTAGAAATGGAAAGAGATCCTAGATTTGTAAAATATCGTGATCCATACAACAATTCACCTTATCTATATAGTGCAGAACTTGGAGAGTTCTATACATATGAAGATAAAATTTCATTACAAGATAAAGTTGATTATGTAAATCAAAATCAATATGGTGGAATTATAGTTTGGGAAATAACTGGAGATTCACCAGCAAGAGGTGGAACAGAGTTACTTGATGTAATCTATAATGGATTTAAAACAGATCTTGCAACTATGGATTTTAATTTAAAATAGGCAAAAGTCACAGAGTTTTACTCTGTGACTCTATTAATAAATTGAATTAGATTATAGGAGGCTAAATGAAAAAATTATTTAATATACTTCTTTCTCTTATGTTTTTAGTAGTTATGGGGTGTAACAGAGGAGAAGAGAAGACTGAGGGGACTTTGAGACTTGAAAAAGGTCAAGTTGGAACATTTGAAGGATATACTTTTAAGAATACTTCAGATGAAGTTGTAAACCTTAATCTAATAAAAGAGGGGATAAGTTTAAATACAACACTTGTAGCAAAAGAAAATAGTCTTATTGCTATAGAAAAAGAAGATAGTAAAAAAGATTTTGTTGATGAAGAAAAAGTAAAACTTCTTTCGAAAGAAACAAAAACTATCTTAGAAGCAAATAAAAAGAATGCACTTGTTCTTACAGATAGAAACATTGAATTTCCAAATGAACTACCTAGTAAAAAGGAGTTTTCTGAAAGTTTATATTTTAATCTGACTAAAGGAGCAAAAACTTTTGATATAGTAGCAGGTTTTGAAGATGCAAGATTTGTAGAAGGAAAAGCTGCTTTATATTTGGATGGTAAATTAGTTTATGTTAATAATAATATAGTAACTATTAATAATGGAAAAACAGTAAGTTTAGAAGCTACATTTGAAAATAACAAAGATTTTTCAAATGCTCAAATGGTATTTGCAACTGTTGAGCAGGGAGAAACAAAATATTATGCAAGTAAAATATCGACAGGGGAAGTTGTTGTAGGTAGAAGTTACAATGTTGTAAGTGGAAACTACCCAACAAGTTTACCAACAAATACAAGTGGGATTACATATAAACCAGCAGTAGAAGTAAAAACTTGGGAAAAATATACAGAAGATACTCCTGTATATGTAGGTGGAGTAGTTTACTGGACAACACAAGAATTACTTGATACATGGGCTATATATGTAGATGGAACACTTGCTTATGAAGGACAAGTAGTAAGAAGTGGAAGTAGTATGAATATGTTAAGTACTGAGCTTAATATGACAGCAGGTACACACGATATTCAAGTTGTATTTGGAGCTATGGTAAATGGAACTATTGCTTATGGAATAAGTGATAAAAAACAATTAACTATAGGAGCTGGGTCATTAACAAGAGGTGACTTAGTAATAAATATAGCTAAACCTACATTCCCAGAAAATGCTTTTGTACCAAAAGTAACTGTAGATAATCTTACAAAAGAAGGAGTGTTTGGACAAAGTCTTACTTTTGATAGATTAGAAGCAGGTAAATCATATAATATCCAAGTAGAAACAGTAATAATAGGAGCAAAAACATATAGACCAGTTTTAGATGTAAATCCTGTAAGTATAGTAAAAGATACAGTATCAACTGTTAATTTATCATATGTGGAAGAAGCAACACAAACTGGAATATTAGAAGTAAATATAGGGAAACCTACATTTGCTCAAAATTTATTTGCACCAGTTATAACTGTAAATGGACTAAGTAAAACTGGAACTTGGGGAGGAAAAGTAGTATTTAATACTTTCCTTGGAGGAACAGAAGTAAAAGTAGTCGCAAATGCATATGCTAATGAAACACATAAGTATATAGCAACAGTAACACCAGACACACATACTATAGTTGGAAATGGAACTGTAATTACTAGTGTAAATTATAAAGAAGAATTAAAAGGTTCAGATATAAATCCAGATGGTAGTATAGTACTTGACCCACCTTTTGCACCTCCATTTAATGGAAAACAAAGAGTAATAGGTTATGTGCCTACATGGAAACCAGAAGCTGATATGACTCAAATTGCATGGGCTAATACAACACATATTAATATTGCATTTTTAGAGTTTGATCAAAAAGCTGATGGAACATTTAGTCCAAAAGCACTTGCTGACCTTGATAAATGGGTACCACAAATTGTTAGTCTTGCTAGAGCAAATGGAAATACTGTTTCTATTGCTGTAGGTGGTGCTGTTGATTATGGATTCTTATGGTTAGCTGAAAAATACAAAACTAATCCAGAACTTATAGAAGCAGCAGCCAATAACATAATTGCTTTTGTTGATAAATATAATTTAGATGGAGTAGACCTTGATCTTGAATGTTGGTGGAAAGATCCTGAGATTCCAGGAACAGCAGAAAGAGGTGGAAGAACTCGTGGTACAGATAAGTGGGGTGGAAATGTTGAAACAGGAGCAGATCCAGCAGCTTATGGTATGACTTTGTTAGCAAAAAAACTTAGAGCAAAAAGACCTAATATGTTAATCTCAGCAGCAGTATTTGCTACACCATGGTATGGAAATAACTATGATGCAGATGTAGTTAATTACTTAGACTGGATAGGATTAATGTCATATGACTTTACTGGTTCATGGGATAAATCACCAATTGGTCCTCATTCTGCTCTTTATGAAGTAGCAAGTGGATATCCTGGTCAAAGTGCAGATAATCCAATCTACTCTGTAGAAACAGCAATGCAATACTGGACTGGTGTTTGGTCTACATGGCAAGGGTCTGGTCAAAATGTAACAAAAGATAAAATAATAGTTGGATTACCATTTTATGGTTATGACTTGAGTCAAAAGAAAATAGACATAGGTCAAGGATTAAATGGATATAAATATATTGGATATTCAGATATAGTTACTCAGTATCCACATGCACCAACTAGTTATGACCCAAGAGATCCATACAAACAAATTGGATTTGTTGGTGATGGTGGAGTACTTATCTATTATGATACTCCAAAAGCAGTAGCAGAAAAAGTAAAATATGCAAAAAGAATTGGAACTCAAGGTACTATGATTTGGGAATTAACTCAAGATTTACCAGGTACTGATATGAATAGTTTATTAAATTCAATTGGGAAGGCATATGTAGAGTAGAAGATGGGGTAGAAGCTGGCTTTGGTCAGCTTCATTTAAAGTTTTTTTAGTAAAGGAGAAAAATGAAAAAAATAATAACATTATTAGCTTTGTTAACTTTAGTTTTTTTAGGGGCATGTAATAAAAATCAAAAAGAACAAGAACAAGTAGAAATAAATAATCTTATAAATAGAAACTTGGTTACAACAAATACTAAACGTGTAGTTGGATATATGCCAAGTTGGGCAGGAAGTGCAGAAGAGATAGATTATAGTAGATTAACTCATATTATTTATTCATTTGCAATACCTAATGTAGATGGTACATTAAAACCTCTTGATAATGAAGCTAAACTTGCAAGAATAGTAGAATTATCAAAAGCAAGTGGAGTAAAAGTGAGTATAGCAATTGGTGGATGGTCAGATAATGGTGAAGTGTTAGATGGTAGATTTGAAACTCTTGCTAGTACAGCAACAGGACGTGAAAATCTTGTAAGAGATATTATGGCTCTTTATGATAAACATAAATTAGACGGTGTAGATTTAGACTGGGAATATCCAGATCCAGGTACATCATCTGCAAATTATAATGCATTAATGTCTTTATTAAGACAAGAATTAGACCTTAGAGGAGGATTACTTTCAGCTGCTGTAATGGGTGGAGTTACTGAAAGTGGTCAAGTATTATGGGGAGCAGGAGGAATTACAGATGAAGCATTAGCTATGATGGATATGGTTAATATAATGGCTTATGATTCAAGTAATGGAGATCATTCAAATTATGACTGGTCTGTAAATTGTTATAGATACTGGAACGAAACTAGACAAGTGCCAAGTGCAAAATTAAATTTAGGAGTTCCATTTTATGCTAGACCAAGTTGGGCAGGATATAAAGCTATTGTAGCAGCAAATCCACAAGCTCCATATGGAGATTATGATGCTAATTATGGATATTATAACGGTATAGATACTATTAAAAGAAAAACAAAATTTGTACAAGATAATTTTGCTGGTGGAATAATGATATGGGAAATTTCACAAGATACTAGAGATGATACAAGTCTTTTAAAAGCTATAAATGATCAATTAGGTAATAATGGTGGAGGTCAAGAACCTACAGTAGAAGAACTAATATTAATAGCAGAAAATGAATTAGTAAAACTACCTAGTACAAAAGAAGAAGCTAATCTTTATACTTATGAAATGTTATCTCAGCTAGAAACTTTAGTAGCAAATGCAGAAAGTGCAGTTAATAATGCAGTGGCTAAGGGAGCAGTAGCAGCAAATATAAGATATTATGATAGATTAGCAATTAGTAAAACAAGAATAACTGAATTACAAAACCAACAACCAGTTTATCCTGCTTGGGAAAAAGGAAATGTATATAATGCTGGAGATAGAGTAACTCATAATAAAATAAATTATGAAGCAAAATGGTGGACAACAAATGAAGAACCAGGAACTACTGGTGAATGGGGAGTTTGGAAAGTATTAAATTAATAGGAGGTAGAAATGAAAAAACTATTACTTTCTTTAAGTGCATTAGTTATTGTTGCTTGTAATTCAAATGAAGAAGTAACAAAAGGTAATATGGCATTATCAAAGGGACAAAATGGACAAGTAGGAGAATATCAAATTACTAATATTGGAAAAGAAGATATTAATCTTAATACAAATATTGCAAAAGATAAAAGTTTAGAGTTACTTTTGCTTAATAAAGAAGACGGAGATGTTAAAGTAACAAATCAACATGGTCAATTGGTAGTTGATCTTGATAAAGATAGAGTAGAAGTAGTTAGAATTCCATATGGAACTGTTAACTTTACTGTAGTTGCAAATGATTATGGTCAAGTACATCCTAGTGCAAATCCTCCACAAGTTTCTGAGTGGAAAAGCCCAGTAGGAGGGACATTTGAAGTAGAATGGAATATTTGGTACGGAGTAAAAGCGGATAAATACGCTATATTATCTAATGGTGTAGAAATATACAGATCAGGTCAATTGGTTAAACCATCATTTGATAGTGCACAAAGTGAGAAGTTTACTCTTACAAATTTGAAAAGTGGAAATCATATTTTACAAGTAGTTTTAATATATGAAGAAAATGGAGTAATTTATCATACAAAATCAAATGAGTTTACAAAAGTGATTGATAATCCAGATGGAACGATAGGTGGCGGAGATACAGGTGGTGGAGACACAGGTGGTGGAACAGGTGGCGACACTGGAGGAAGCACTGGTGGAGATACTAGTGGTGGTCTTGGAAGTAGTCGTATATTAAGCGATGCGGAAATTAATGCTGAGTGGGGAGGAATAGACCCTCTTTATCTACCAACAGCTGTAAATACAACTATACCATCTCTTATAACTCTTGCTATGTATGAAGAGTTTTTCCCAAGGAAGTTTGGGTCTCCAGGTTGGGAAGAGATATCAGGAAAACCAAATACTCCAGAGTATTATACTTATGATAATTTTATAAATGCTCTTGTAGATATATCAAGTATAAAACTTAAGGTATATACAAAAAACTATGCAGTAAAAGTAGTAAGATTAGATAAAATTACAAAAGAAGAAAAAGTAATAAGAGTTGATGGTGATTATAATGCTGATTGGCTTAAAAATGTAGAACCATTAGTTCAAGTTGTTGATTATGGAAAATTCCTTAAAGAAGGAACAGATGAAGTAAGAAAAAGAGAATTAGCTGCATTTCTTGGTAATATAAGTCATGAAACAACAGGAGGATGGGATACAGCTCCTGGTGGGAGATATGCTTGGGGTCTCTACTTTAATGAAGAAGTGAATTATAACAAAGATTCTGTAGGAGCTTATACACAAAGTGGTCACGCAATATACCCACCTAATCCAGCAGAAAGTTATCATGGAAGAGGTCCTATACAGCTTAGTTGGAACTATAATTATGGATATATGAGTGAAGTTATTTATGGAGATAAAAATATACTTCTTAATAATCCAGATGTAGTTGCTGAAGATGGGAAATTAGGATTTATGACTGCTATATGGTTCTGGATGACTCCACAAGAGCCAAAACCGAGTTGTCATGACGTTATGGTAGGAAACTGGGTACCAGATGCTGAAGATATAGCAGCAAATAGACTGCCTGGTTTTGGAGTAACAATAAATGTTATTAATGGTGGATTAGAAGCAGGAAGACCTGGTGATTACAGAGTAAAAGATAGAATAGGTTTCTTTGAAGTATTTACTGGTAAATTAGGTGTTACTATGGGAGAAAATGTAGACTGTTATAATCAAAAACCATTCTAATACAAAGGTATATGCCCATTGTAGAAATTACAATGGGTTTCAAACCTTTTTTAAACATATTAATCGTATTTATTATATAGGGAATGAGAAAATCATATATAAATAGGAGGAAGTATGAAAAAAAAATTGATTGTTATGGCAAGTGTTTTATTAGTTATGGCTTGCGGGAAAGAAGATGCTGGAAATAATGGAAGACTTAATCTCGACACAAATCAAAAAGGGCAAATTGGAAAGTATACTATTACTAATATTGGAAATGAAAATGTTATTATTGAGGGTAAAATAATTGAAAAGGACAAATTGGAATTAGTATTAGTAAAAGGAAAAGATAAAAACATTAGAGTAGAAAAAGATGGAATAGGAAAAAATGTAGATTTTGGAGGAGATAGAGTAGAAGTAGTTTCTCTTAATGCTACCGCTACAGCCGATTATGGTTTAGAACATCCAAGTGCAAATACACCTCAAGTTCCGACATGGAGAAATCCAGATGATAAGGGAAATTTGGAGATAGAATGGAATGTTTGGTATGGGCCAAAAGTTGATCAATATGTAATACTTGATAATGGAGTAGAAATATATAAATCTCCTCTGTTAACAAAACCTACATTAGAAGAAGCTCAAAAAGAATTATTTCTTTTATCAGGTTTGAGTGGAGGAGATCATAAACTTCAAATTGTATTTTTATACTTTGAAAATGGAACTACATATAATAAAAAAAGTGCTGAATGGACTAAAAAAGTACTTTTATCAGGAGATACAGGGACTGATAGACCTATAGGACAAGCAATAGTATTAACAGATGCAGAGATTCAAAAAGAATGGGGTGGATTAAATCCAAGTACAATGCCAAATGCAGTAGTAAATAGAGTAAGTGATTTGATTAGTTTAATTGGTTATGAAGAATTATTTCCAAGAAGATATGGAACTAGTGGTTGGAGTGAAATATCAGGGGTAAATGGAGAAATAGACTATTATGCTTATGAAAACTTGCAAAAAGCATTAACTGAATTAAGTAGATTAAAGCTTAAAATATATACACAAGGTTATACACAAAAGATAGTAAGATTAGATAAACTTACTAAAGAAGAAGTAATACTTAAAAAAGATCCTGATTTTGGTGCAAGTTGGGTACTTGATAAACCATTAACAGTAGAAATAGTAGATTATGGTAATTTCTTAAATGAAGGGACTTTGGAGATTAAAAAGAGAGAATTAGCAGCATTTCTTGCAAATATAAGTCATGAAACTACTGGTGGGTGGGATGATGCACCTGGTGGAAGATTTAGTTGGGGGCTTTATTTTAAACAAGAAACAAATCATGATGATAACTCAGTAGGAGGATATATTTCGGGAAGTACAGAATATCCTGCAAATAAAAATGAATCATATCATGGTAGAGGACCAATACAACTTAGTTATGATTATAACTATGGTTATATGAGTCAGATTATATACAATGATAAAATGGTTCTTTTAAATAACCCAGATAGAGTAGCAAATGATGGTGTATTAGGATATATGACGGGAATATGGTTCTGGATGACACCACAAGCACCAAAACCAAGCTGTCATGATGTAATGGTAGGTAATTGGGTTCCTAACGAAGCTGATATAAAAGCTAATAGACTACCTGGTTTTGGAACAACAATTAATGTTATAAATGGTGGATTAGAGGCAGGAAAACCAAATGATTATAGAGTATTAGATAGAATAGGATTTTATGAAAGATATTGCGCTTATTTTGGAGTAAGTGTAGGAGAAAATGTAGATTGTTTTACTCAAGAAAGATTTTAATAAAGTCTTAGACTAATCTTGCCGATAAAGTTTTTAGTAGAGGTGATTTTATGATTTTAGATATATTATTAGGACTACAAGAAGAACTTGAACAAGAATTAGATTATGAGAAACTTATAAATCATTATAATAGTAATTTTTATAGTGAAGAGAGTGAAGGGAGTAATTAACTCCCTTTTTACATAGAAAACAAATTATAACTTTTAATATAAAAAAACAGAAATAAAGTAGGCTTTTGAAAAAAATACATTTATGAGGTAATCTATATCTGGAGGTTTTTATGATTATTAAAAATATAAATAAAAATTATATAGATATAATTAGCCACTGGCATAAGGATCTTTTTGATATTAAAAATAAAAGAGAAAGTGCCAAAAGTAAAGTCATATTTTATTATAGGATTCCACTTGCTTTTAGCGAATACTATTATAGTAGAGAAAAAGACATTTATATTTCTTTATATATTAATCCTAAATTTAGAAATATGAAATTTAGTAAAAGTGTTTTAAAAGAAATAATTAGAGATATTTATTTTGTAGAAGGATATAAAAAAGATAAGATATTTTTGTGGGTAAAAAAAGAGAATAAAATAGCGATAAAATCATATTTAAAAGGTGGTTTTAGAGTAGAAGAAATACCACTTATTGATTATTTAGATAGATACTTAATGTGTTATACAAGAAAGGAATTATTATGAATTATTTGAAGCAATTGGAAGAAGAAGAAGAAAAACTTTTTAGACAAGCAAGAGAATATCTGATGGATAATTTTAATAGGAATATTACTCCAGAAGAATTAATAGTTGAACTTGGTCTAGAAAGAAGATTAGTTAATAAGTGGATAAAAGAAGGAAGATTTAAAAGTGGGCGAGAAGCTTATGATACTAAATCAAAATTTATGCAAGATTTGATAAAAAGTAAAGATGAATTAATAAAAAAAACTAAGAAATAATTCTTAGTTTTTTTCATTAAGTTCTTTTCTGAATTCAGCTGGAGTCATTCTTGAAATTTCCTTAAATTGTCTATTAAAATTTGAAATAGTAGTGTAACCACTTTTTTTAGCAATGTCATTTATAGTAAGGTTATCTTCTTTTAATAGTTGTCTAGCATATGCTATTCTTAGTTCAATGATATAATCAACAATACTTTTATTATATTTGTCTTTAAAAGCTTTAGTTATATCATTTGTACTAGTTTTAAACTCCTTAGAGATAGCACCTAATTTTAATCTCTCTGTAAAATTGTACTCAAGGTAATTCTTTAACTCTTCAGCTAAATATTCATTATTTTTCTCCATATTCCTCACCTACTAATATTCTAATTTATAAAATGTGTAATATCAACCAAGAAATAATTATAAATTTTTCATAGTAGAATTATATAATGTTGAAGTGAAATTTTTGTGAAGATACTATTTAAATTCTTCTACCATTTTTTTCATATACCTATTGAATATAGTGTAATAAAAATCATAGTTATCATTAAGAATTTTAACTGCATCAGCTAAATTATACTTTGAATTAGCCCTTCTACTCACTCTAGATAAAACATCCTCTATTATATAGATATGTTTATAACTAGATAACCACTTGCCATTAGACATATAATAAAACAAACTTTCACCTTTTTCATTAAGTTCATTTTTATTATTTTCAATGGAAGCATAAATAGATTCTTCAAAGTCTTCAAGTTTTAGACTTTCATATTCATGAAAATATTTGGCTAAAAAATAATCAAAAAAAATATCTAAAATAACACCAGAATATAAGCCGAAATCTTTTAATTTAGATTTCCCAAGAGAAAATTCTTCTAAATTGTCACCAAAACTATCTATTCTTCTATGAAGAATAATTCCCTCTTTAACTTTTTCACTAACATCAAGTTTTTCAACTCTTCCTTTATAAGTATCACCAAGTACGTTTCCTAATATAATTTTGTTATCTTTTGGTGAAAAAAAAGCATGACCTAAAAAATTCAATATAAACTCCTTTAAACTACCATTTTTTTATAATTTTCATATTATCTTCTTCAACTTCTACAAAATAAATTCTAGTTTTTTGTACTTTATATAACTTCTTAATCTCTTCCATACTTTGTAGAGGTACCTTTATTCCAAACTCAGTATAAGCATCTATACTTTTTGGAAGGGGCACAGCTTCTACTTTAAACTTCTTCCCTTTTAATTCCTTTTCTACCTTTACTACTTCTTGATTTGTAGCAAAAATAAATAAAAAATATGCTTCACTCATTCCCATCACCTATATTTTTATAACTTTGTCTAAATTCATTTGAACTTTTATTATCTCATTCATTGTAACATCACTAGCTAAACCATCTTCAATTTGTGAACCAAAATTAAAGTGGTCTGCTGACTCACAAGAATAAAGAATTGTAGAACCACGATCTTTTAATTCTTTTATATATTCAATAACTGGTGAATTTTTAGTTATTAGTTTTACACCAGTACTAAAAAGCAGTATATATGTTGGAGCACAAGTATTTTCAGACCAAAATCTAAAAAATTCTTTGATTAAAAAGATACCATGTTCAAAATCTTCTGAACCAAGGACTTCTTTATCAACAACAAGAGCACTTCTTTGGCAAAAATCCATAGTATTTTCATTTAAAAGATTTTTGATTTCATTTAGATAATCTTTATCTTCTGAAAAAAGCTCTAGATTTTGACTTTTATCTTTTAATTCTCTTAAAAGATTAATATCAATATTCTCTCTATTAAATTCTACTTTAATCTTCATTTATAACCTCCTTACTCTTTCTTTTTAGATAAATCAAGAAAATTGTAATAATTATTATAAAAAGAATAATAACAATTAACATAGGTATATTTTCTTTTGAAAATAAATTTTCTATTGTTGCAAGTTTTACATAAAGAGCAATTAATACAGTACCAGGCAGGTATAATAAACCTGACCAAATAACATAATCTTTTAAGCTAATATCTGTAAGTCCATAAAGATAATTTTGTAATGTATTTGAAAAAACTGGATTAAGCCTTGTCCCAAGCATAACTAATCCCTTTTTTTCCCTAACTGCTTTATTTATCTTTAAATAATATTTGTTTTTATGAAATTTTTTCATAAAAAACCCATGCATAAAATACCTTGCTAGGAAAAAACAAGAAATAGATCCTAATAAAATTCCTCCTAGAGCAAGTAATGAACCAATAAGTGGACCAAAAATTACTAGTGCAGCAAGTCTAATTACTGCAAGGGGTGTAAAAAATAAACTGGCTATAACTGCAAAAATCAAATAACTTAGAAAAGATAAATACCCAAAAGATTGAATTAAATCTATAATCCTATCTACATCGGTAAAATTGAAATAATGCCTATTAACATACAAGAAAATTATGACTAATATTTCTAAGGTATAAATAAGTATTTTTTTCAGATTCATATAATCACCTATTTTATTTTTATTAGTATATTGTAATTAATATACAGATAAAAAGCAAGAAAGAATCAAATATTTATTTTATTCACTTTGAAAAATTATACTAATATAGGATGTTTTTATCTTAAATATTATATTTTAAAAGAAATTTAATTGAATAAAATAAAACTAAAGAAAAATTTATAAAATTAAAGATAAAAGAGAAAAAAATGAAAAGCTAATAAAATCAGATTTGCATATTATTTCAAAGAAAAATAAAAATTTAACTTGTCTACTAGACTACTAATACTGTGAAAAAAATGTTATACTAATAAAAGGAGGTAATGATGAATATTAGATTAACAAATCTTTATATCTTAGAAGATAATATAACAAAAGAAGATGCAGTTTTTGCTCATTTAATAGATAATTCCTATGCTGAATGGAATGATAAATGGAAGTTTCAAGGAATAGAAAAGGAAGAAATAGGTTGGAAAGCTACTTTTGAAATCGATTATGAAGGTCAAAAAGGAGAGTTTTCTGTAGATACCCAAGGTGAATACCTTACTCACTTGGACCTTGATGGATATTTAGGTGGAGATAGTTTAGAACTTGATGATGAGATACACCTTAAGATGGCAAGTAGATCTAGTGGAATCCTTGTGGCTCTTTATTACTCAGAAGCATGTAGATTAGGAATCTTGCGTGAACGTGTAGAAAAAGCTCTTTATTATACTATATTTCCAGAATGGACTAGGGGACTAGTTGGTGAAGGAGTAGAAGAAGTAGAAGGCGTAAAAGAGTTTGTTGAAGGCTTTAAAAAAGTTTATGAAAAACTTGGTATATTTAATGAATATAATATAGAAATAGATTTTGAAAAAGTAGAAATAAGTGGTGGTAACGAAGTATTACAAAAAGCTATAGTGCCATTTATTACTGAATACTTTAATAAAGAAGTATTTTTCTTCTTACATGATACAAATTATGTAGGAAGTCTGAGAGAATTACAGGAAGTAGAAGCAAAACTTAATATAGATACTAGTATAGTAGATGAATATGAATAGATAGAAGGAGTAGATAGATGAAAGTATATCACGATATGGTAGAATACGTATTAGCAAATGGAGAAAGAAAAGAAAACAGAACAGGTACAGATACAATTAGTACTTTTTCATATTTTTATAGAGTAAATTTACAAGAGGGATACCCGTTACTTACAACAAAAAAAATGTATTTTAATTCTATGTTACATGAGTTGTTTTGGTACTTAAAAGGTGATGAACACATAAAAGACCTTAGAAGTAAAACTAAGATTTGGGATGCATGGGCAGATGAAGAGGGAAGATTAGAAACTGCTTATGGAAGATTTTGGAGAAGATATCCTGTACCTGAAGTAGGACTTGATGGTGAAGTATGGGACAATGAAAAATGGGTAACTACTGAAGAAAATGGACAAAAAACATTTGACCAAATTCAGTATATTATAGATTCATTAAAAGAAATCAAAAAAAATCCTAATCACCCTAACCTTAGAAGACTTATAGTAGTTGCATGGAACCCTGCAAATGCAAGTATAAGTAAGTTACCACCTTGTCATTATACATTTGCATTTAATGTACAAGGAAACAAACTTAATTGTCATTTGACACAAAGAAGTGGAGATGTAGCTCTTGGAATACCATTTAACTTAGCTTGTTATTCATTATTAACTATGATGATAGCAAAAGAGTGTGGATATGAACCTGGTGAGTTTGCACATACTATTATAGATTGTCATATATATGAAAACCATATAGAAGGATTAAAGGAGCAACTTACAAGAACTCCTAAAAAACTCCCAACAGTAAAAATAGCTGACAAACCATTTGATCAACTTACTTTTGAGGATATAGTATTAGAAGGTTATGAACATGACCCTCTAATAAAATTTGAAGTGGCAGTATAGATTATGGATATGCTTAGTTATATAAAGAGGATACAAGCAATAGCTCAAGCTGGTCTTACATATGGGGAAAATGATTATGACCTTGAAAGGTATGAAGAGTTAAGAGAATTAAGTGTTAAGATGCTTAGCAAACTGACTAATGAGCCTATAGAAGAGATTAAGGTACATTTTGCCAGTGGTAAAGGGTATCAAACTCCAAAAGTAGATGTAAGAGCTGTATGCATAAGAGATAATAAGTTGTTATTAGTAAAGGAAAAAACAGATGGTAGATGGTCATTACCAGGTGGTTGGTGTGATGTTGGTTATAGTCCAAGTCAAATGGCTGTTAAAGAAGTATATGAAGAGGGAGGTTTTGAGGTAGAAGTAAAAAAACTTTTAGCTCTCTATGACAAAGAATGTCATGGTCACCCGAAAGATATATACCATGTTTATAAACTCTTTTTCCACTGTGAAATAACTGGTGGAGAGAAAAAAACAAGCATAGAAACAAGTGAAGTAGAGTTTTTTGCTTTTGATAATCTACCAGAATTATCAGAAACAAGAAATACTCATGAACAGATAATGAAAATGAAGGATTTGATAGAAAATCCTAGAG
>CAZHXU010000015.1:0-26794 GCA_964536535.1 uncultured Fusobacteriaceae bacterium | reverse complement strand
TAAAACTCCTAGCCTAAGCTAGGAGTTTCTTCTTTTTTATTATCTAATTGAGAAAAATATTCTTTATTTCTATGGATAAAAATAGAAATAAAAAATAACCAAAAGATTATAGAAAATCCTAAATTATAGTAAGGATTAACTAGTGGACTAAATAGTTTTGCAGTAACTGGGCTAAGTACAATTAAACTTAGATACATCTGCTTACTTTTGAATTTGTAGTCTTTAATTATCTTTCCGTAAAAAATTCCAAAAATGAAGAAAATAAAAGTGGTAAAAATAATAATTCCACCTATCATAAGAACAAGTAACATATTGATGTTATTTAGTGCTTCTCTTAGAGAAGAACTGACTTCTTTTTTTAGTGACAACAAAGACATAATAACAAAAGTTATATAAAATACGCTAAAAAATATACTGTGATAAACACATGACCTTTCAATATCATATTCTTTCATCAACTCACCTCTCTATAAATATACACTATTTTTAATAAAAAATACAAATTTTGAAGGATAAAAATTATAAAATTGTAAAAATAAATAGAATCTTATAAGGAGTTGGTTATGAATAAATTTGAAGAATTTGAAAAAATAGCGTTGTTAATATTAGCTTCTACCCTTCTGTTCTCCTTTTTTACACTGCCTTATATTCTAATTATATTCTCGGCAATAATAGCTATATTCTTTTGGATAATAAAAGTTAAAAGTAATTATTATTTACTTTTATTTTTTATACCACCTCTTCTAAACCCTTTATGTAACTATACAAAAGAGATAAACTATAATGAAATCTATAAATTTCATGTAGCAGTAAATAATCAGAAGATAAAAGTAGAAAAAGTGGGGTATAGAAATCTTGGGGAAAATTATTATATAGATTTGGGAGAAAAAACATATGAAAATGGAAGATACATAGTAGAGTATAGAGTAGAAGAAATAAGTAATTATTACAATAGTAAGAGTTTGTCAGGTAGTATAATAAATATAAAAGTTAGTTTCTTTGACAACATAGCTAAAGGAATAAGAAAAAAAGTAGAAGATTTGAATTTTGACATAGATTTAGAAACTTTTACTATGGGAGTAGTACTTGGAGATAAAAGCAGAATTTCTGAAGAATTGAATAATTTATTTCGGGAAACAAGCACATCTCATCTATTAGCAATTTCTGGATTACATATGGGGATAGTTTTAGGATTTTTATTAGGACTTTTTTCTTTGTTTCCACTAAAATTTCAGATGAAGTATCTTTTAACTCTAGTCATACTGAGTATATATGTTATGATTATTGGTTTTAGCCCTTCTGTTCAAAGAGCTTATATTATGAGTTTTATATTTTTATTAAGTAAGATATTTTTTGATAAAAGTGATAGCAAAAAATCTTTATGTATAGCTTTTGTTATTAGTTTATCTCTAAATATGTCTCTTGTAAAAGATATTGCTTTTCAAATGAGTTATTTAGCTCTTTATAGCATACTTTATATTTATAAAGAGGGGAAAAATAAAGTTTTGAATATGATTAAAATGAGTTTTTTTATACAGTTGTGTTTAAGTCCCATATTTATATTTTATTTTGGCACTTTGCCTTTGGGGACATTTGTGACAAATATATTTGCTGTATTTTGGGGAAGTATACTTATATTATTAGTATATTTAAATATCTTTTTGGAGATTTTTCATTTGGGATTTCTTTTGAAAAGTTTTACTCAATTTTTCTTTGATGTATTAATGGTATTTTTAAAAGTAGCAGAAAAAATTCCATATATGACTTTAGAAATAATGAGAGAGATTCCTCAGTATATTTATGTTATTAGTATTTTAATGATAATTGTATATCCATTTGTAAAAAAGAAAGAAAAATTTTTAATATATTTAAGTATAATACCTCTTTATTTTACCTTTTCATATAAAATAGTAGATAAAGAAGATTTTATATATTTTCCCAAAGAAAGAGTATATATCATAAAGGATAAAATAAGTTATATAACAGGGAAAAATGAATATGAGAGTAAATATATATTGGCTAGGAAGGGAGAAGTAGAAGGTGTAATAGGAATAGAAGATGGGGAAACAATAGATTTTGGAACTTTAGAAATTAGTAGAATAGGTCGAAATTTTGTATATACTAAAAAATAAATAATCACTTTGAATAAAATATCATAATTATACTTTATTAATGAGAGGAAAATTGAAAAAAAAATGTATCTGTGATAGAATTTAGGTTAGAAAAGAGGTGGTTATATGAGTTACTGGGAAGAAATAAAAAATGCAAATAGACATATGAGTGATAATCAAAAAAATATATTTAGAATAATTGGAATTTTATTGGCTTTATTATTATTAAAAAAGGTGTACGATAATCCAGGTATATTAATAATGATAGGTGTACTTATAGTATCTGTTATGCTTCATGAAATAGCTCATGGTTTTGCAGCATACCTTTATGGTGATGATACTGCAAAAAATGCAGGTAGATTGACACTTAATCCAATAAAACATATAGATGTAGCAGGAATACTTTTACCTATGTTTTTAATCTTAACTGGAAGTCAATTTGTAATTGGATGGGCAAAACCTGTTCCTATAAATATGTATAAAGTAAAAAATAAAAAAGATGGTTTGTTTGCTATATCAATAGCAGGAATATTGGTGAATTTGGCACTTGCTTTTATTGGGGCAAGTTTATTAAAATTTGTACCTATTAATGTATTTAGAGAAAATATATATTTTTATAATACAGTACAGTATTTGATAAGTTTAAATGTAACACTTGCTGTTTTTAATTTGTTACCAATTCCGCCACTTGATGGTTCTAAAGTTTTGATGTCATTTGGAAATAGAAAAATAAATAATTTTTTATTAAATATAGAAAGATTTGGATTATTTATCCTTATTTTATTAATGTGGACAGGTTTATTAACAGCTTTAATGGGTCCACTTTATAAAATAGTTTATGGAGCATTAAATACATATATCCAATTTTAAGGAGAATAACTGACATGGCTGAAAAAAAAATACTTATAATAGAAGATGTAAGAGCAGCACAATTTTTGTATGAACAAGCTCTTTTAACTGATAATAAAGATTATAGTATAAAAGGTGTAGATAGAGGAAAAGAAGGACTAAGGGAATTAAAAAGAGATAGTTATGATTTAGTTATACTAGATATAAACCTTCCAGATATAAGGGGAGAAGAGGTTTTGGAAAAACTAAGAGTTGATTTTCCAAATCTACCAGTACTAGTTTTGACTGCATTTGCTCATAGGGAAGTAATCTACAAAGTAGCAAAAGCAGGGATAAACGATTATCTAATCAAACCTGTAGATCTAAAAATACTTAGAAAAAGAACAAGGGAGATACTTGGTGGTAATCGTGGAATTATCCTTAAAGACAAAGTCAATGTTGAAAAGGTAGTTGTAGAAGAAGAAGTAGAAGTAGAAGAATTTGATAAAAAATACATCTGGAAAAAAGAACATACTTGTCCAGTTTGTACCAAAGAGTTTGAATCATATAACTATAAAACAAAATCACAGGCTTTAATTGAAAAAGAAAGTGATTTCCATGAAGTATATGAAAACTTTGATCCTATAATTTATGATATAGTAGTATGTCCACAATGTCATTATGCAAATACCTTGAGTAAATTTGGAGATATAAAAATACAATGGATAAAAGCTCTACAAGAAGATAAAAGATTAAGTGATTACGACTTTAGTATAGATAGGACTCTTGCTTCTGGTATAGAAAGTGTAAAACTTGCTATAGAAACATTAGAGCAAATTGGAAGTAAGAATGCTGCACAATTTGGTAATTTGTATATGAAAATAGCTTGGTTACATCGTAATGTAAAAGATGATGAAAACGAGATTATTAATCTTAAAAAAGCTTTGGAATACTATGAAAAAAAATATTTAACTGATGATAAATTAAGTGGAAATTTAACTGAAAATGGCTTAGCTTATCTCATTGCTGAATTGTACAGAAGAACTGGCGATTTAGTAAAAGCTCAAAACTACTTTAATTTGGTTATTAGCAATAAAGAAGCTAAAAAGGAAAAATATATATATGGTCTTGCAAAAAGGCAGTATCTACAAATGAAAGAAGACAGAGATAAAAATGAAAACAATAGCTAAAGAAACAATTATCGAATTTGAAGAAAAAAAATCAAAATTTATAGGGTATATTAAACCTATATCTACTTGTAGAGAAGCAGAAGAGTTTATTGAATATATAAATATTTTACATCCTAATGCTACACATAATTGTACAGCTTATAGAGTGATAGAAAATGGGCAAGAGTACTATAAAGTGGATGATAATGGGGAACCGAGTGGAACAGCTGGGAAACCTATGGGAGAAATACTGCAAATATTAGAAGTTCAAAACGTAGTTGTAGTAGCAACTAGATATTTTGGAGGAATAAAATTAGGAGCAGGTGGACTTATTCGTAATTATGCCAAAACTGCAAAATTAGCAGTAAATGAAGCAGGGATAATAGAATATGTAGAGAGAAAAACTCTTATAATAGATTTTGACTATAGTAAATCAAATGAAATAGAAAGAATTCTTGGTGATAGTGAAATTATTGAGAAAACTTATGATAGTAGAATAACATATAAAGTAGGAGTAACAAAAGAAGTAGAAGAGGATCTTAGAAATTTGAAGGACCTCATAATAATTGAGGTTTAGAGAGTAGAAGGCTAATTTTTAAATTAGTCTTTTTTTATTAAAGATTTTGCTTATAAAAAAAGTATAAAATTTTATTGGAAATAAAGAAAAAACTAGGAATATATAAAAGATTTATGGAGATTTTAATAAAAAAAATTAATAAGTTTAAAATAAACTTTTCTTCCTTGACCCTAGAGCCACTCTAGGGTGTATAATGTCCTTTGGTTAAGGAGGAGAATCACCATGGAAAGATTAAAAGAAGAAAAAGTATTGAAGTTATTTGTAAGATATTTATTGCCATCTGTTACAGGAAGTTTAGCTATTGGAGTACTAATATTTATAGATACGGTATTTATAGGAAGAGGAGTAGGAAGTTTAGGTTTGGCTGCCTTAAATACAGTATTACCAATGTTTACGCTTTATTCTAGTACAGGTTTATTATTAGGTGTTGGTGGAGCAACAGCTGCAGCTATAGATGCAGGTAAGGGGAATGATAAGAGTAAAAAAGAGCTTTTTGGAACAAGTTTATTAATAGCTATAATTACAACAATTGTATATATATTAATTCAAAGATTATTTTTAGATAAAATCATCTTTAGTTTGGGTGCAACAAATGAAGTATACCCTTTAGCAAAAGAATATTTAAATGTAATTAGTCTTTTTACAGGTTTTTATTTGGTACCACATACTTTAAATATATTTATTAGAAATGATGGGAATCCAAATGTAGCAATGTGGGGAATGGTACTATGTGGTGTTGTAAATATAGTACTAGATTACATCTTTATATTCCCTATGGGTATGGGAATGAAAGGTGCAAGTCTTGCTACTGGAATAGCACAAGTAAGTTATTTTTTAGTTTTAATGACTCATTTTCTGTCTAAGAAAAATACTCTTAGTTTGAAACTTGTTAAGATAAAAATTAAAAATATAAAAAGAATAATAAAAATAGGTGGACCTAGTTTTGTTAATGATATTTCCAGTGGAGTTTCTATATTTATATTTAACTGGGTACTATTTTCAGTAGCAGGAGAAAAATCTGTATCTGCTTTTAGTATAATATTAAATATCAACTTCTTAGTGTATTTAATATATGTTGGAGTAAGTCAAGCTAGCCAACCAATCATAAGTGTTAATTATGGTGGAAAGATGTATAATAGAGTAAATGAAGTTAATAAATATGGAATTTTAGTTAATTTATTAGTTGCTTTTATTATTTTGGCAATAAGCATATTTTTCCCAAAAGAAATTGTTTATTTATTTAATAAATCAGACAGGGATTTGTTACTTCTTACAGTAGAAGCTATGCCAAAATTCTTTAGTGCTACTATTTTTATGGGAATAAATATATATTTGTCTAACTTTTTCCAAAGTATAGAACAATCTAAAATAAGTGCACTTTTAATATTCCTTAGAGGTCTTGGATTAATTGTTTTAGGTTTATATCTACTACCAAAATTCTTAGGTGTAAATGGAATTTGGTATGCAACATTATTTGCAGAATCTATTACTTTTTTATTAGTTATACTCTTTTATAAAAATACTTATAAAAAAATATGGAAGAATTAATTTACTTTTTATAAAATTATATATAAAATAGAGTGTATATATTATGAAAGAGAGGATAAGATGAAAAAGTTATTTTTAATATTTATTTTATTAACTAGTATAGTATTTGCTAGAAATGTAGATGACATATCAATAGAGATAAAAGGTGGTAAAGGAGCATATTATAAACTTGCCAGTAAAGAATATGAGTGGGAAAGTTTAAATTTTGTTGGTTTAGAAACTTATTATAGATTTGCACCTAAATTCGAAGCAGGTGGTGGAATACAGTTTTCTCAATTTAAATTTTTAAATGAAAATAAGATAGAAAGAACGATTGTAAGAGCACCAATTTATATTAATCTAAAGTATTATTTTTTTGAAGAAAAAATGATTAATCCATATATTAAAGGTCAAATGGGTTATCAAGTAATACTTGAATCTCCCCAAGAAGGTTTTAATAATGGCGGATTTAGTGCTGTAGCTTTTGGACTTGATATAAAAGATTTTATAGTTGAATTAAATGTATCTAAAGATATTAATACAGGTTCAGATGAGCATATTACAGAATCAGTTGCTTATCAAATAGTTTTGGCATATAAAATTTAATCAAAAAATAAAAGAAAAGAGAGTAATTTGTCGGTAGTTATAGATGATGATGAAACCAACAGCTCTCTTTTCTATATGGATATATTATAATAAATCCCTTAAGAAATCAATATTTAAATTTAAAAAAGGGATAAAATTCTATGAATTATAATATTAGAATTTTTAATATTTGATTATTCTAAAGGACTTTTAATTAATTGGAGAATATAAATATATAGTTTATTTAATTTATTTTAGGGGGGCTTAAATGAAAATAGATAAGTGGCTAAAGGTATTAATTGAAGAAAATGGTTCAGACCTTCATCTTAAAGTAGGGAATAACCCTATTATCAGAGTTAATGGAGAACTTAGACGGCTTGAAAATGAGGCTGTTTTATACCAAGAAAATTTGGTAGAAATAGTAGAAGAGTTGATACCAAATGAAAAAAGGGAGAAAGAGTTAGTAGAAGAATTGAGCACAGATTTTTCTCATTCTATATCAGGTTTGGGAAGGTTTAGAATTAATATTTCTTATACTAGAGGGTCTTATCTATTAGTAGCTAGAGCGATTCCTTTTGATATTCCTACTATTGAAGAACTTAAACTACCAGAAGTATTAAAAACAATATCTAAGGAAAAAAATGGAATAATATTAGTAACAGGTGCTACAGGAAGTGGAAAATCAACAACAGTAGCAGCTATGTTGAACTATATAAACGAAACTTATGGAAAAAATATTATTAGTTTTGAAGAACCTATAGAATATCTTCATAAAGATAAAAAATCAATTATAAGTCAAAAAGAAATACCAGATGATATAAAAGATTATAAAAGTGCTCTTAAATACGTATTAAGGCAAGACCCTGATATTATATTTATGGGAGAATTAAGAGATCAGGAAACGATAGAAGCAGCTATTAAAGCTAGTGAAACAGGGCATTTAGTAATATCAACTTTGCATACTATTACAGCAGTAAAGACGATAACGAGAATATTAGATTATTTTCCAGCTCACAGGACAAAAAGTTTACGGTATCAACTGGCAGAAAATATAAGAGCTGTAGTAAGTCAAAGGTTACTCAAAACAAATAATGAAGGTAAAAGAGTAGTTACAGAAATAATGTTAAATACAGGAACAGTAGCAGAACTTATATCAACTGAAGAAGGAATGAGGAAGATACCTGAAATCATAAAAAAAAGCGAGAGTTTGGGTATGAGAAATTTTGATAATGAAATACTAAAACTATATAAAGATGATATAATTGATTTTGATACTGCTTATGAAGCATCTACAGTAAAAACAGAAATAGAACTTGCAAAATCCGGTATTAGTAGCGGAAGAGGTTTGGGAGAGTTTTATTAATAGGTAAAAATAATGAATATATTTTATATAGAATTAAAGGATTAATTGTAAAAATTAGTCCTTTATTTTATTTTGTACTTTTTTATGTAATAGAATAGAAATAAAGGAGAAAAAATGGATACTAATAAAAAAGTTAGAATGATAGATTTGATAGCAGTTATTAGCATGGGTAGTTTTGCATTTTTATTGTATTCAAGTTTTTCTTTGGTTTCAGAAGGAATGAATAAAAAAAAGATAATTAGGATTTTGCAAACTGACTATGAGATAAATTATATGGAAGATAGTAATATAAGAAGTGAATTAGAGAATAATTTGTTTTATTTTAATGAAAAAGTAGATATAAATTTTAATAAGAAAAAAGAAGAAAAAATATGGATAAATAGTAACTATAAAGATGAGAGTGGAACTTTTGAAGATTCTTTAGTTGAAAAAGATTATATGAGTGAAAGTCAATTAAGAGGGTTAAACTTAATTTTTAAAAGAGGAAGAAGAATTAATATTTATTTAGCTCCTTTTGGAATAAAAGATAAAAATTATATTTTGGATAAATGGGGCATATATATAGACGGGAAATTAGTATATAGTAATAAATTTCAGTTGGATGAAAATAATATAAGTTCGACTAGGATAGAAGCTTTTGAATATGTATTAAATGATTATAGAGAAGTAAGTGTAACAGTAGTTTATACAATATTAAAAAATGGAAAAACATATTATTTGAAAGAAAAATAATAAAGGAAATAAAAAAATCCGCAAAATAATAAAGAGAGTTGTCTGGGGAACAAACTCTCTTTATTATTTCATGGATTTCTTTTGGGGAGTCTCACAATATAATTGTGGACATATATTATATCGATATATAAGTAGAAAAACTTTAGTAAAAAAAATAAAAATATTTTGAGGTGGTTAATGAAAGTAAAAATGAAATACCTTATTCCTCTAGTACTTACTTCGGTAATGCTTGTAATATATTATTTTGGAAGAGATAGGGTAGAAGAAAATGATGTAGCAGATTATGAAATAAAATTTTTGGAAAGGGTAGAAAAAGAAGAAAAAAGTTTGGATATAAACTATTCTAGTGTAAAAGAATTTATGAATGCGGGACTTAGTATCAAAATTGCAAAAGAAGTAGAAGAGTATATTGAGTTTACAGGAAAAGTAGAAGATTTGGAAGAATTAGTTAGAATTAAAGGTATAGGAATAAAAACAGTAGATAAATTAAGAGGTAAATTCTATATAGATAAGAAAAAAGGAAAAAAAATCAAGTTAGATATAAATTCGGCAACAGAAAAAAATCTTGTATGGTATGGTTTTAGTAACAAAGAAATAATAAAAATTATGAAATTTAGAAAAGATAATGGAAAGGTATATAGTAACGTGGAGTTAATGGGGATAATAGGTGAAGAGAGATACGATATTTTGGGGAAAGATATTAGTTATAATACAGTCAAAAAAAATTGACAAATGTAGTGGAGTATGATAGTATTTACCAGTAAGCCGAGATGGCGAAATTGGTAGACGCATCAGACTCAAAATCTGACGGAGCTTGCTCCTTGCGGGTTCAAGTCCCGCTCTCGGTACCACCTTTATTAAGGTGTTTTTTATTTTTTTGTAAGAAGTGGAGGAAAAAAGTGGCTAAGATAATTCGTGGTATTAGTAAAAATGCCAGATTTTGGGTAGTAGATTCTACAGATATAGTGAGTAAAGCACAAGAAATACATGAAATGAGTCCAACTGCAATTGCAGCTTTTGGAAGACTATTAACTGCTGGTGCAATGATGGGGACGAATCTTAAAGGTGAAGATTTATTAACTTTAAGAATTGATTCTGAAGGTCCTATAAAACAAATTGTTGTAACAAGTAATAATAGTGGAAATGTTAAGGGGTATGTAGCTAATCCTTCTGCCGATGCACCTATAAAAGAAAATGGACAACCAAATGTAAGTGCTGTAGTGGGACCTGGAGCATTAAGAGTTATTAAAGACATGGGATTTAGTAATTCTGAGCCTTATGTTGGAATTTCTAATCTTCAAACTGGTGAGATAGCCGAAGACTTAGCATACTATTTTTATACATCAGAGCAAACACCAACTGTAATAGGTTTGGGAGTGTCATTAAATCAAGATTTGACTGTAAAATTAGCAGGTGGATTTATGATGCAATTAATGCCTAATGCAGAAGAGAACTTTATTAGTAAACTAGAAGAAAAGATAAAAGCTATTAGACCAGTAACAGAATTGTTAGAAGGTGGAATGGATCCAAATAGAATAGCAAAATTATTATACGAAGATATGAGTACAGAAGAAGATACGTTAGTGGAAAAATATGAAATTTTGGAAGAAAATGAAATTTCATACGTATGTGACTGTAATAGAGACAAGTTTGTAAAAGGGCTTATTACTCTTGGGAAAGAACAAATAAATGAAATTATTAAAAATGACGGGAAACTAGAGGTAGAATGTCACTTCTGCAAAACAAAATATTCATATACAAATGAAGATTTTGACCCAATATTTAATGTAAATAATAACTAACTTATAAAGAAAAAGACTAATTTAAAATGATTAGTCTTTTATTTTTGTATAGGCAAAAAATTAAAAATACTATATAATGAAAGTTGGAAGGAATTCCAAAAAAAATTTACCTTATTTCTTTAGTTGGGAGGTCAAGAATTTTATGAAGGATAAGTTGAAAAAAGTAGAAGATTATATTAAAATACAAATAAATCCAATGGAAAATATCTTGGAACATTTGATAGTGATACAAGATATTTGTGGTGGTATAATAGATACAGAAGTACAAAATCTTTTGGTAGATTTGATAGGTATAGAAAAGGAAGAACTCGAAGATACAATAGAATTTTTCCCATTCTTACGTCAAGTTAGGGAAAAAATAAAAGTAGAAGTATGTATGGGAACTTCTTGCTATATGGCGGGAAATAGTATAATTGAAGGAATGCTCAGAAGCTATGAAGGAGATAAAATAGAAATAGTTGAGAGAGAATGTAGTGAAAATTGTGACTATGGACCAAGAGTTTGTGTGAAACATAAAACTTTCCAATATGTAGCAGAGGAGGACATACCTGAAATAGTAGATTTTGCTCAGAAGGAGTGGGAGAAATGAAAAATAGGGAAGATATATTAAGGGAAATTGAAATATTTTCAAGGGGGGCAAATGGTTATAGCCCTTTGATAATTGATATTCTTAGGAATATTGAAAGAGATTTTGGTGGAGTAGAAGAATTTTACATTAAAGAAATATCTGAAAAATTTCAAGTTGAAGAAAAAGAAGTGTTAGATACAGCAAAAATGCTTGGAATAAAGATACTTAAGAGTGTAGAAGTAACTGAAATAAGAGTCTGTTTAGGACAAACTTGTACAATGAGAGGTTCGGAAGCAATACTGGATAAATTTAGGAAGGTGCTGGGAGTAGAAGTAGATGAAACAACAGAAGATGGGAAAATAAAACTGACTACTCAGAGATGTTTTGGTCGTTGTCCAGTGGGGCCTAATGTAAAAATAGGTGATGACATAAGACCTAGATTCAAACCAGAATTTGTAGAAAATGTTGTTAAAAAAATAAGAGAAAAATAAAAAAAATTAAACCGGTTATATTACCGGTTTTTTGTATAAAATTGACAATTTAATTAATTTGTTGAAAGGTTAAATATAAAAAATATAGTATAAATATGGTGTAGTGTAAAAATAGAGTAAATATTTTTTGAATTATTAACATATGTTAACTGTAACTTTTACATAGGAAATAGAAAGATTTTTTGATTATTCTTTATAAGCTTTTATAATCAATACTTATAGAAAAACACTCTAATGTAAAAGTTGTGTAAAAAGACCTAACATTTTATTTACACTCATGTTAAAATCTCAAAGTAGTAAGAAAATTATAGGGAAATTTTTTATTTGCTTAGAAGGAAATAAAAAAGATGTCAAAAATGTAAAAAATATGTTAAAATCAAAAAGAATGATTAAAAATTTGGGAGGTTAAATATTTAATGGAAATATTACTAAATGTTCTTGGTGGACTAGGACTCTTCCTATTTGGTATGCACTATATGTCGGATGGGATGCAAAATTTAGCAGGTGATAGACTAAGAAAGATAATTGCAGCTATTACTAATAATAGAATTATGGCAGTTCTTGTAGGGCTTTTGGCTACTGTTATAGTTCAATCGAGTTCAGTTACAACAGTAATGGTAATAGGGTTTGTTAATGCAGGATTAATGACTTTAGTACAGGCATTGGGAGTAATCATAGGAGCTAATATAGGAACGACAGTAACAGGTTGGGTATTAGTATTAAAAATCGGAAAATATGGATTACCTATGGCAGGAGCGGGAGCTCTTACTATGTTGTTTTCAAAAAGTGACAAGTCAAAATATAGATCAATGATGGTAATGGGATTAGGTTTAGTTTTCTTTGGTTTAGAGCTTATGAAAGATGGGTTTAAACCAGTAAGAAATATGCCGCAATTCTTGGAATTATTCCAAAAGTTTAATGTAGATAGTTTTGGAACAGTATTAGTTGTAGCCCTTATAGGAGCTCTTTTAACAGCAGTTGTTCAAAGTTCATCAGCTACTTTAGGTATTACGATTACACTTGCAACACAAGAGTTAATTTCTTACCAAACAGGAGTTGCTTTGGTACTTGGACTAAATGTAGGAACAACAATAACAGCAGTACTTGCAAGTATTGGTGCAAAATCAAATGCAAAGAGAGCAGCTATAGCTCATACAACACTTAATATCGTAGGAATATTATGGATACTTCCACTTTACTGGTGGTACTTAGATATTCTTAAGAATTTTGCAGATCCTATGGTTAATATAACAAAATATTTAGCAGTAGCTCATACAGGATTTAACTTGTTAAACGGTTTGATATTTATACCATTTGTAGGACTTATGGCTAAAATGTTAGTTAAACTTATTCCTGAAACAGAAGAAGTTACTAAGAAATTTACACAACTTGATATTAGAATGGTAGAAACACCTACGGTAGCACTTGAGCAGTCAAGAGTAGAAATACTTAAGATGGGAGATCAAATTAAAAAGATGATCCTTAATGTTAGAGATGTGCTAAATAATGATTTGGATAAAAATTCAGTAGAAGTAAAAGAGATGTTTGAAATAGAGGATAATTTAGATTTAGTTCAAAAAGAAATCTCTGATTTGGTTACAGAAGTATTAACACAAGACTTATCTTATGAGTTAACACTGAGAGCTAAGAATCAACTTGCTTATGCAGATGAATTTGAGAGTATAAGTGATTACTTTACTGTTTTAACAAAGTTATATTTAAAACTTAAAAATAATGAGATGACTTTAGATAAAGCAGAAAGAGAAGATTTATTAAAGCTTCATAATCAAGTAGAAGAATACTTTAATTTTGTAACTACAGCTATTGATACAGGTAATGATGACATAGTAATAGAAGCTGTAAAAAGAAGAGGAGATGTTACTTTTGCTTTTAAATCAATAAGAGAAGCACACTTAAATAGATTAAAAGAAAAGAAAAAAGATGTATTTTATTCAACAACTTATATAGATATGTTAACTACATACAGAAGAATAAAAACTCATATATATCATGTATGTGAAGTTATGGTTGGAGAAAAAGCAATTTAATATAAAAGAAAGGTACTACCTTTCTTTTTTTATACTTGTTTAAACACGAAAGATAATTATTGAGTTTATATCCATTATATTTGGAAGTAGTTTGAGTAGAAGAATGTTAAAAACATAAGAATAACTAAACACTTCTTTAATAAAACAAATATCTTTTGTTGAACTGTTTAATTTTTTATCTGAAATTTTAAATAGTTTAGAATAATAATAAAGGTTGAAATCCTTATAAAATAATAGTTTTTGACTGTGTTGGTCAAAAACTGTCCATAAGTTAATAAAGAAAAGAGATTAAGTATTAAAAAACTAGAATGATGTAAAAACAAAGTAAAAATTTGTTTAAAAAATATTATATTTGTGCTATAATACACTCAATTCAGAATAGAATATCAATTTTTACTCATTTTAGAGAGGGGGAAGCTAATTATTTAGCGCTTATTATGGTGAGAACTAAGATATTTAAAGAAATTTGTTGTACTGGAATGGATTTGAAAAAGAAAATACTTGAATTAGAAGAGAGACTAAATGAAGATCCAAATAATAAAGAAAAAGCCAAAGAATTAGCTATAGTCTATCATTATATAAAAGAAGATAAAAAAGCCATAGAGATATATGAAGGTCTGTTGGAAACATATCCAGAAGATTCAAATATACTAGCTTTTTTAGGATATCTTCATTATGAACTAGAAGAATTAGATATTGCTATCGATTATTTTAACAAGTCGCTTGATATCGATTCGGCAGCTCCATTCGTGTTTTTCCTATTAGGAAATGCTTATTCTAGAGAAGGTATGATTAGAGAAGCAGTAGATGCTTATGACTTTGCAATTTTCTTAGATTTTGATATGTATCAAGCACATATTGATTTTGCTATGAAATATGAAGATATGGGAAGAAAGAAAAAAGCTTTAAAAGAATATGTTGCAGCTTATGAAATTGATCAAAGAGATTCAAAATTATATGAAAAAATTAATGAATTGAAGGATGAGTTAAAAGAAGCATAATTGACAAAAGTCGGATAATGGTGTATAATCCCTCTATTAAACTTTGTGCTATTATTGTTGAGGAGGTTATATGAATATGTGGTATATTATTGGTCCGTTAATGATAGTTTCATTAATATATCAAGGACCTAAAAGAACATTAAATAACTTTGTGTTTTTAATGCTTGCTATATTTGCATTTAGAATATTTATTTGGTTATTACCAGTAATAGGAATATTTTATGTTGCTAATTTGTTAATGGGACCAAGTAGAAGAAGCAGAGAACAACAAAGAACAAATAGAACTTATTATTATAAATTTAGTCAAAATGACTTTGAAAACTTTTTTAGACAAGGAAGTAATAGTGGAAACTATGGGGGTAGAAGCTATAGTAATAATTCCTTTGGTGGAAATAGTTATTTTGAAGATAAGAGTAAATACTATAATGTTCTTGGTGTAAATCAAGGGGCTAGTCAAGAAGAGATAAAAAAAGCTTTTAGAAATAAAGCTAGAGAATATCACCCGGATAAATTTGCTAATGCAACTGATGGTGAGAAAAATTTAGCTGAAAAAAGATTTAAAGAAATAAATGAAGCATATGAAAAATTGAAAGCTTAACCACAACTATTGTTGTGGTTTTTTTTATGGAAATTCATTTTAACCTTTTTTAAAAAGTAGAGTTTGTAGTTATAAAATGACATATACTATTAATGTACAATATTAAGAGAGGAGTGAAATTATGAATTTTAATTATATCTTAAAATCTTTGAGTAGAGCTCTGCTTCTACCCATAATAATACTTCCTTTTGCAGCTGTAATGCTAACAGTTGGAATTATTTTTAATATCCCATATATGATTTCTATAGGAGATATTGCTTTTAGTAATTTGGCAATAATAGTAGCAGCAGGAGTAGCAATAGAACTTTCTAATAAAAAAGACATATCTCCAGCAATAGCAGCAGTAATTACACAACTTGTAATAGCAGCAGGAGTTACATCCCTTGGTGGAGGAGCAAGTATGGGTGTTATGTCAGGGATAATATCAGGGGTAATAGCAGCAAATCTATATAATTATGTAGAAGACAATAAAGAGATTATAAACAAAAGAGTATATTACCAAATTAGCAATTTTTTTATAGCGATAGGTGCTTCTTTAGTATTTGGATTTATATGGAAGTATTTGTTTAAACTCTTTAGTTCTTTGGCAGTTTGGATAGGGGGAGCAGGGAATTTTGGGTTATTTTTATATGGTTTTTTAAATAGAATCTTAGTAATATTTGGACTACATCATGCTTTAAATGGTTATGTGTGGAAGGAACTTGGAAGTTTTGGAGAAAAAACTGGAGATTTATTTAGGTTCTTTGCAGGAGATCCTAATGCAGGAGCTTTTATGAGTGGTTTTTTCCTTGTAATGATGTTTGGTTTGCCTGCAGGAGCTTTTGCCATGTATAAAGCTTCATATAATGAGTACAAAGGTCAAAGTTTAAGAGTATTATTACCAGCAACTTTATCAGGTTTTTTAGCTGGAATAACTGAACCTATAGATTTTACATTTATATTTGTATCACCATTTTTATATTTATTTAATGCAGTAGCAACGGGTATAGCTATGGTTGTAGCTTCTCTTATGAATATAAAATTAGGATTTAATATATCTGGAGGAGTAATAGATTATATTTGGAATTTTAAATTAACAACAAATGCTTTATTAGCTATTCCAGTAGGGTTAGTTTTTTCAGCACTTTATTATTTTGTATTTAGTTGGTATATAAAAAATAGAGATATAAGAACTCCAGGTAGATACCCAGAAAATATAAATGTTCCAAATGCAATAAAAGTAATAAGTACTGCAGCAGGTTCGTTAGTGAATGTAAAAGATTATAATTCATATAATCAGATACTTTCTTTAGAATTACAAGACCCATCTCTTGCAAACACAGAACTTTTTGACAATATAACTTATAGAGGAAAAGTAGTTGGAAATAAGTTAGAGATAGATTTTAATGAGTTGTCTGATTTTAAAAAAGCTATTTATTTTATTGAAAGAGAACTTCTAATAGAAGGTGAAAAAGTAAAATTATTAGATAAAGTAGCACATAAATTCGAGGATATAATTAATCTTAGTAAAGACCTTAGTCAAATGATGAAAAAAGTAGTAGATGGTCAAGAAGATGAAAAAGGATTGAAAGACTTGATAGTTTTATCTGAAGAAAATTTGGATAAATCAAAAGAGCAACATAATATATCACAACATAGTTCAGAAATTGTAGGAGAATTTTCTAAAAAAAGAGAAAATATGTATGAAAATATAGAAGTTGCTCAAAGTGCTTCTACTGAAAGTTTGTCTATCTCCCAAGAAAGTATAGGGAAATTGTCTGAAATGACAAGTAAAATTAATGAAATAAAAGATATATCTGAGAAGAATGAACAAGTTGTAGGAGCTTTATCTGAATTGTCTGGAAAGATAGAAAAAATAACAGAGAGTATTACTGCTATATCAGAAAACACAAATTTATTAGCTTTGAATGCGGCAATTGAGGCAGCAAGAGCAGGAGAAGCAGGTAGAGGATTTGCAGTTGTAGCTGAAGAGATACGTAAATTATCTATGAAAACAGATGAAGAAACTGAAAAAATTAATGAAATAATTAAAAACGTAGTATCTGAAACTAGAAAAGTAAAAGAATCAACAGACAGAGTTAAAAATGCTATATTGATAGGTATAAGCACTAATGAAGATGTTAATAATTCAATTAAACAGATTATTTTGAATAGTGAAAATATTAAATCAAAAATAGATGAAATATTTAATCAAGCAGAAGAAGAAAAGAGAATATTTAATGAAATTGAAGTTAGTTTTGATCAAATAAGAGAAAGTAGTTATGTAATAGAAGAAAAAAGTGATATAAATAATGATAGTATTAATAAATTAAGTATAATGGTAAATAAAGGTTTGGATAAACTAAATAATCTTGAAAAAAGTACTGACTTATTAAATGCAGAAATAGAAAATTATATAAAAAAATAAAGTACATGTTGTTTTATAGAAGAAAAAGGCTGATTTTAAAATAATCAGCTTTTTTTCTTTGAAAGTATACTCTGAAAATGCACTTTTTAAAGAAAAATTTGATAATAAAAATAAATTTTGATAAAAATTTAATCAAAAATAAATTTTTAGTCAAAAATAAATGTGTAAAAACTAAAATTTAACATTTTTTTGTTCTTTATTAGTACAGAAAAATAAAAAATCACAATAAAAAATATTTTGTTTGTCAAAATATTCTGAAAAACAGACGAAATATAAACATTTTTTACCAAAAAGTGTTAAAAAAAGGTTCACAAAGTATAGTAATTGTGTTATACTAGCGTAGAAGTGTGAAAAAAAATACGAATACAATTTAAAATTGTTAATAAAACTTTATGAAAAGGGGGACGAAAATGTCTTGCGAAAACAATTTGAAAAAAGAGTGTTTTAGAGAATTGGAAGAGTTTATTAATAGCATCAAAGATAAAAAAGGTGCATTAATCTCTGTTTTACACAAAGCACAAGAAATCTTTGGTTATCTACCAGAAGAAGTTCAAAGTTTCGTAGCAGAGCAATTAGGATTATCATTAGCAAAAGTATATGGTGTAGTTAGTTTCTACTCATTCTTTACAATGACTCCAAAAGGAAAACATCCTGTTGCAGTATGTATGGGAACAGCTTGTTATGTTAGAGGAGCTGACAAAGTTTTAAAAGACTTTGAAAATGAATTAGGAATAAAAGCAGGAGAAACAACTGCTGATGGATTATTCTCAATAGATGCACTTAGATGTGTTGGAGCCTGTGGATTAGCACCAGTTGTACTAATTGGTGAAGATGTATATGGTAGAGACGAAGCTAAAGACGTAAAAGGTCTATTAAAAAAATACTCTGAGTTAGGATAGGAGGATGTAATGTCTAAAAAAATAACTTCAGTTGAAGAATTAGTTAAAATTGGTAAAGAATGTGAAAAACTAATTGAACTTAGAAAAAAATGAGAAGATATTGATTTGTTAGATAAAATTCAAGTGAAAGTGGGAATTAGCACAAAAACACTTGAAGGTAAAAAAGTAGCAGATCAAGTTGGAATAGCCATAATAGATTTTATTAAAGAAAAAAAATTAGATAATGTTGTTGTATATCAAACAGAATTTTTAGGTTATAGTGGAGAGTTACCATCATTAGAAATAATAATACCAGACAAAGGTCAAGTGGTATTTGGTAACGTGTCTGTAGATGAAGGGTTGAAAATTGTTGAGAAATACCTTTTGAATACAGATGAAATAGCAGAATTCTTAGTAGATAATGATGGCAATAAAAAATGTAACCATTAATCAGGGAGGTAAAAAAATGTCATATAAAAAGCATGTCCTAATATGTGGCGGGACAGGTTGTTTATCTTCTAAAAGTGCTAAAATCGGTGATAACATAGAAGCTGTTTTAAAAGAAAAAGGTATGGAAGATGACGTACAAGTAATTAAAACAGGATGTTTTGGTTTCTGTGAAAAGGGACCTATCGTAAAGATAATGCCAGATAACACTTTTTATGTAGAAGTTAAACCTGAAGATGCAGGAAAGATAGTTGAAGAGCACCTAATTAAAGGTGAAAAAATAGAAACTTTATTATTTAAAGACCCAATTACAAAAGAAAAAATTGCTGAAGGTGAGAACATGGAGTTCTACAAAAAGCAAATGAGGGTTGCACTTAGAAACTGTGGACTTATTGACCCAGAAAACATAAGAGAATACTTTGGAAATAGAGGGTACCAAGCTCTAGGTAAAGTATTAACTGAAATGAATCAACAAGAAGTAATTGATGAGATGAAACTTTCTGGATTAAGAGGAAGAGGTGGAGGAGGATTCCCTACTGGTCTTAAATGGCAATTTGCTCTTAATAACACTGCAGATCAAAAATATGTTGTATGTAATGCTGACGAGGGAGATCCGGGAGCATTTATGGATAGATCTATATTAGAAGGAGATCCGCATGCAGTAGTAGAAGCTATGGCGATATGTGGGTATGCTACAGGAGCTAGTCAAGGTCTTGTATACATAAGAGCAGAATATCCATTAGCAATCAACAGACTTAGAAAAGCAATAGAAGATGCTAAAGAATACGGATTATTAGGAGAAAACATCCTAGGAACTGACTTTAGTTTTGATATAGAAATCAAATACGGTGCAGGAGCATTCGTATGTGGAGAAGAAACAGCTCTTATCCATTCAATGGAAGGGGAAAGAGGAGAACCTACTTCAAAACCACCTTATCCAGCTGAAAGTGGATACTGGGGTAAACCAACTAACGTTAATAACGTTGAAACATTTGCAAATATTCCTGAAATCATCTTAAACGGTGGAGAATGGTATAGCAAAATAGGAACTGAAAAATCAACTGGAACAAAAGTATTTGCTCTAGCTGGAAAAATAAATAACGTAGGACTAGTAGAAGTACCTATGGGAACTACACTAAGAGAAGTAATCTTCGAAATTGGTGGAGGAATCAAAGATGGTAAAAAATTCAAAGCTGTTCAAACAGGAGGACCATCTGGAGGATGTCTAACTGCTGACGACCTTGATACACCAATTGATTTTGATTCATTAACTGCTAAAGGATCTATGATGGGTTCTGGTGGAATGATAGTTATGGATGAAGATGACTGTATGGTTTCAGTTGCTAAATTCTACTTAGAATTTACAGTTGAAGAATCATGTGGAAAATGTACTCCTTGTAGAATAGGAAATACAAGATTATTTGAAATGTTAGAAAAAATATCAAAAGGTAATGGTACTATGGAAGATCTTGAATTAATGAGAGAACTTTCAGAAACTATTAAAGATACATCATTATGTGGACTAGGGCAAACTGCTCCAAACCCTATATTATCTACTTTAGATAGATTCTGGGATGAATATGTAGCTCACGTAAAAGACAAAAGATGTCCTGCTGGTCAATGTACAGACTTATTACAATACACTATTAATGAAAAGTGTATCGGATGTACAGCATGTGCTAGAGTATGTCCTGTAAACTGTATCAGTGGTAAAGTTAAAGAGATGCATGTTATAGACCAAGCAACTTGTATCAAATGTGGAGCTTGTTATGACAAGTGTAAATTTAAAGCAATTGATAGAGGATAAGCCAATTATTGAGAAAATTTATTAAAAAGGAGTGGAGCTAACAAATGGATATGGTAAAAGTTACTATAGACGGTAAAGAAGTAGAAGTACTAAAAGGTACTACGATAGTAGCAGCTGCTAAATCGGCTGGAATTACTATCCCAACATTATGTTACCTTCATCTTGGAGGAGCAGACTACAAAAATGATTGTGCATCATGTAGAATATGTGTAGTTGAAGTAGAAGGTAGAAGAAACCTTGCACCTGCATGTGCTACTCCAGTATTTGATGGAATGGTAGTTACTACAAATTCAATGCAAGTAATGCAAAAAAGAAAGACTGTATTAGAATTATTATTATCTGATCACCCTAAAGATTGTTTAGCATGTTCTAAAAATGGAGAATGTGAGTTACAAGACTTATCTATGCAATTTGGTGTTAGAGAAGTAAGATTTAAAGGTCAAGAATCAACTTATAGAAAAGATTATTCACCATCAATCATAAGAGATATGGATAAATGTATTATGTGTAGAAGATGTGAAACTATGTGTAATGAAATTCAAACTTGTGGTGTGCTAAGTGGTGTGAATAGAGGGTTTGAAGCAGTTGTAGCTACTGCATTTGAACAAGATCTTGAAGATTCAACATGCACTTATTGTGGTCAGTGTGTTGCTGTTTGTCCAGTGGGAGCATTGCATGAAAAAGATCATACTTGGCAATTAGTAAGAGATCTTGCTAATCCTAAGAAAAAAGTAGTAGTTCAAGTTGCACCAGCAGTAAGAGTAGCTCTTGGAGAAGAGTTTGGACTTGAGCCTGGAACAGATGTAACTGGAAGAATGGTTACTGGATTAAGAAAATTAGGATTTGATCAAATTTTTGATACTAACTTTGCAGCGGATCTTACTATTATGGAAGAAGCTAGCGAGTTAAAAGATAGAGTAGAAAAATACTTAGCAGGAGATAAAAATGTTAAATTACCAATATTAACATCTTGTTGTCCAGCTTGGGTAAAATTCTTTGAGCATAACTACCCTGATATGTTAGATGTACCTTCATCAGCTAAATCACCTCAACAAATGTTTGGTGCAGTAGCTAAAGGTATATGGGCTAAAGAAGAAGGAATTGATAGAAACGATTTAGTAGTTGTATCTGTAATGCCTTGTCTTGCTAAAAAATATGAAGCATCAAGAGATGAATTTAAAGTAGATAATAATCCAGATGTTGATTATTCAATCTCTACAAGAGAATTAGCTAGACTTCTTAAGCAAGCTAATATAGAACTTGATAAATTAGAAGATACTACTTTTGATAATCCATTAGGAGCATCTACTGGAGCTGCTGATATATTTGGTAGAACTGGTGGAGTTATAGAAGCAGCAACAAGAACTGCTTACGAATGGATAACAGGAGAAACTTTAGAAAAAGTTGACTTTGAAGTTTTAAGAGGACTTGAAGGAATAAGAATAGCTGAAGTATCAGTTCCTGGATTAGATGAAAAATTAGGATCACCTTTAAGAATAGGAATAGCTCATGGATTAGGATCAGCAAGAGAACTTCTTGATAAAATCAGAGCAGGAGAAGAAACTCTACATGCAATAGAAATCATGGCATGTAAAGGTGGATGTATCGGTGGTGGAGGACAACCTTACCATAATGGAAACTTCAAAGTTATCGAAAAGAGATTTGAAGGAATCCAAGCAATAGATACAAACAAAGAACTAAGAAAATCTCATGAAAACCCTTATATTAAAGAGTTATATGAGAAACACTTAGGAAAACCTATGAGCCACAAAGCTCATGACTTATTACATACTAAATATTTCCCAAAACATAAAGTATAAACTTTAGTACCAAAAAGGAAGCCCAAAGGGGCTTTCTTTTATTTTATATAAAATCTATTTTTTCCTTCATTTTTACTTTTGTAGAGGGCTTCATCACAACGTTTGTATAAAGAAAACCATGTATCATTTTGAGTATTAACAGTAGCTCCTATACTTAGGGTGTAAGGAATTTCTTTTGTATGATTTAATAGTTTTTTTTGGAAACGTTTAAGAAAAGAATCTAAGCCATTTTTATCAGTATGGCTAAGTAATAAAATAAATTCATCTCCTCCAATGCGATAAAAACGATCTATTTCTCTTATAAAATTCATTGTAAAAGAAGAAAAATCAATTAAAACTTTATCTCCACTTTGATGTCCTAAAGTGTCGTTTATATTTTTGAAATTATCTATATCAAAATGAATTATAGAAAAACTAAAATGAAATCTTTTAGATTCATTTAATAAAATATTAATATCTTCATCAAAAGCTCTTCTAGATTTTGCATTAGTTAAAAAATCATGGGATATGGCATCATTTAATCTGTCTTGAGCTAACTTTAATTCTGTAATATCTCTGCTTATTCCAAAGATACCAATAGGTTTTCCTTGTATATCATAAACCAAAGATTTTTTAGTATTTACCCAACCAATCTTTCCATCTAACCTTATATATTCCTGTAAAAAACTTGTTGTTAATTTGTTGTTTAAAATATCTATTTCATCTTGATAATATTTTGTGGCATATTCTGGTGAAAAAACGTCAAAATCATCTAAACCTTCCATCTCTTCTTTTGAATCATACCCACATAATTTTGCCATACTATCACTTGTTAATACAAAAATGTGCTTTTTATCCACTATTTTTTTTAGATAGATAAAATCTGTAGTTTCTTTTAGAAATAAATTCATATAATTATCAATACTTAATTTGTTAATATCAACTTGTGAAAAACTTAGGAAATAAAAATCATTTATAGAAGTGAGTGATAATGAAATAAAATAATCTTGGTTAGTTTTAACTAATTGATTATTAAAAGAAATTTTTGGATCAAATAATTTTTGGGGTAAAAAATCGAAAATATTGTTAGTTTGGCAATAAAAACAAGAAGAACTATTATCTATATTGGAATAGAGAATATTTCCACAGAAATCAGATATTATTTGGTAGATGTTTGGAGTTTTTTTATACATTATTTCACCTCTAAAAATATTTTATAACATTTAGAGAAATTGAAACAATGAATTGAATTTATATTTATTTGAGCATAGGATAAAATTGAGGAGGGGTTAATATGAATTATAATTTTAAAATCGATGAAAAGACAAGTAAAAAAGCTTTGGCAACAAGAATAGTAGTAGATAAAATAAATATGCGTGAGGAAATAGAAAAAGCATACAGAAAAATTTTGGCATATATGGGAAGAAAAGATGTTTATCCCAAAGGAGCTCCTTATATTATTTATAATTTTGAAGATAGTCATATAGTTGATTTGACTATAGGTTTTCCAATTTCTAAAACAATTGTTACTTCGGGAGATTTGTTTATAGATGAAGGTGTGAGTGGTAAAGTCTTTTCATGTATACACACAGGATCTTATAAAGAAATACAAGATGGATTTAGGAAGTTGAGGGTAGAAGGTGAAAAAATAGGTTTGAATTATTTTGAAAAAAAATATGAAATCCATCAAAATGAACTAAATCAAGACCAAGAGTTTGATTTAGTCACAGAAATTGGTTACTATTTTAATAAATAATTGTCTGTACATTTTTAAGGTCATATAATAAAAGTGTAAGGGAATTGGATGTAATTGATTTATTAAAGAACGGTTTGTGTCAGTAGAGGAGGGAATATGAAGATAAATAGCATATCTTTTAAGATACAAGCAGTAATTGCTTTGTTGGGTATCATAATAGTAACAATTAGTTTAACTCTGATGTTTATGTCTAAAAATATAACAACTGGACTAAATGATGTATCAAAAGGAGATGTAAGGAATGCAATTGATTCTTTACAATTGTTAGATGAAATAGGTGATATGTATAGTGATCAACTAGATTATCTAACTGGAGATGAAAATGAAAAGGAACAATTTAAAGCTAATGTAGAAGAATTTAAGGAACCTCTAGGAAAATTGAAAATTAATATGAAAGCTAAAGAAGACTTGGACATGCTTGATAAGATGGAAGTTTTGCTAGGGAAGTGGGTAGTAGAAGCAGATAAGATAATGACAATATATAACCCTGCTAATGAAAGAAAAGCAAAAATTTTGACTGAAGAGATAGATGAAATAGGAGCAGAACTTGAAAATAGAATTGAAGAAATGAAAACTGCTGAATTTAATGATGCACTTTTAACAAATAGTTTGGAAGAAACTAGAAATGATGATTTACCAGGATTGATTAATTATGCAGAACTTATAGATGAAGCAGGAGATGTATTAAGTGATGTAAAAGCTTATATGAATGCAGAAGATGGAGCTCTTGAAAGTATAGAAGGAAATAAAAAATCTTTCTTTGCTGCTCTTGCAACTTTGAGAGAGTTAGAAAAGAAACCAAATGAAGTAGAAGGATTAAATAATATTGAAAAACTATTTAATGAAATAATAGATATAAAAGCAGAAATAGTATCAATATACAATCCTAAAGATAAAGAAGAAGCATATAGAATAAGTAAAAAAATAAAAGCAGAATATAAAGATAAAATAGAAGATATGGCTGATGAACTAGCTTCTGGAGAAGAAAGAGAAGCTAATGAAAAGTTAGATATAATAATATTTAGAATGAAAACTTTAGCAAATGTTTTAGTAATAGTAAGTATAGTAGTAATAATTGTTTTAATATTTAGTTTCATGACTGTTAATATATCAGTATTGAAACCAATTAAAAACTTGATAGAAATAGTTAAAGATATTGCAGAAGGTGAAGGAGATTTGACAAAACGTATACCAGATAAAAGTAAAGATGAACTAGGAGAACTTGCTAGATACTTTAATACCTTCCTTGATAATCTTAATGAAATAATGTTAAACATAAAAAAACTTATGAAACAAACTCTTTCTGAAAGTATAGAAGTATCAAAAGCAATGGAAAATATTGCAAATGGTGAAAATATGAAAGGATTTGAAGAAATAAGTGGTGGGCTTGATAAAGGAATATTCCAATTAGAAGGATATGTTCAAGGTATACTTGATAATATAAGAAATCAAACTGCAAGTACAGAACAATCCCTTGCAAGTTTGCAAGAAATATCAGCATCTGCTGAAGAAACTAGTAGGAATAGTACTGAGATAAAAAATAAATCAAATAATGCAGTTGATTTGTCTAATATAGGATTACAAAAAATACATGAAATAGATAAAGAAATAGGTGTAATAGTAACTAGTGTTAAAGCAACAGATGAACAAATAGGTAAACTAGTAGATTTAAGTGGTAAAATAGGTGGAATAGTTGATGCAATTAATGCTTTATCTGAACAAACAAATTTATTAGCTCTTAATGCAGCAATAGAAGCAGCAAGGGCAGGAGAAGCAGGAAGAGGATTTAGTGTTGTTGCAGAAGAAATAAGAAAATTAGCTGAAAAAACTAATGATGAAACTAAAAAAATAGAAGATATAATAGTTAATATTCAGAAAGAAATATCTACAGTAAAAGTAGCAAATGATAAAGTTAATAAGAATGTTCAATCTGCAAATGAAATATCACATGAACTAAATGATAAACAAAAAGAAATAGCTAATATAGTAGAAAGTATAAATACAGATATAAGTGGTATATCAAATGCAATAAAAGAAGAAGAGTTAGCAACAGGTGAAATGTCAAAAGCATTTGAAGATATCTCTAATAATTCGACTGATATAGAAGGAAATTCTGCTGAAACTGCTGAAATAGCAGGTAAAATCAAAGATGTACTTGGAAGTAAATTGGAAGCACTAGAAGGACTAGGAGAATTGATAGTAGAAGTTGAAAAATTAGTAGGTAAATTCAAGATAAATGAATAACAATTCCCTTCTATCTATTATAGACAAGGGCTGGCATATTTGTCAGCTCTTTTAAA
>CAZHXU010000014.1:0-27565 GCA_964536535.1 uncultured Fusobacteriaceae bacterium | reverse complement strand
TAAGAGCTCCTCCTCCAGTCATAACAATACCTTTATCAACTATATCTGCTGCTAACTCAGGTGGAGTTTTTTCAAGTACTTGTTTAACATTATTAACGATTTGCATTAATGAATCCATTATTGCTTCAAGTACTTCATTTGATCCAAGTTGTATAGTTTTAGGTAACCCAGTCATAAGATCTCTACCTTTTACATCTAAGAATTCTTCTTCATCAAGAGGTAATGCAGACCCTATGTTTATTTTTATATATTCAGCAGTTCTATCTCCAATTAATAAGTTATGTACTTTTTTTACATATCTAATTATATCTTCATCAAAGTTATTTCCTGCTGTTCTTATCGATTTACTTACTACAGTTCCTCCAAGTGAAATTACAGCTATATCTGTAGAACCTCCACCAATATCTACTATCATAGATCCTTCTGGAGCTGATATATCTATTCCACTCCCAAGTGCTGCTGCTCTTGCTTCTTCTATAAGATAAGCTCTTTTAGCCCCAGCTGAAATAGCCGCTTCTAGTACAGCTCTTTTTTCTACACCTGTTACTTCAATTGGCACACATATCATTACTTCTGGCAAGAATATATTAAATTTACCAAATACCTTTTTGATAAAATACTTTATCATAGCTTCTGTTATATCATAATCTGCTATAACTCCTTCTCTAAGAGGTCTTACAGCAACTATGTGATCTGGTGTTTTACCTATCATTTCTTTAGCTTCCGAACCAACGGCCAAAACTTTTCTTGTATCTTTATCTACTGCTACTACTGATGGTTCATTAAGTACTATCATCTCTTTTTGTTTAAAATAAACAAGAGTATTCGCTGTTCCAAGGTCTATACCTATACTTTTACTTACACTAAAAAAAGGAAGTCTCATCTTTTTTTTACTTTTCATTAATCAAATCACCTTCTACTAAGTATTTTAAAATTTTTTCTATCTCATCTTTTTTATTCTGTAAATGATAAACTGCTAAAAGAACTTCAAAAGCTGTTGCATCTCTGTATTCTTTTGGTGTACATGATTTTGGAAATGACTTTATTTTTGTATTTCTACCTCTTTTGCTTATTGTTTGTAATTCTAAAGGCAGATTGTCAAATATTTTATTATATATATAACTTTGACTTTTTGCATTAACATACTTTTTTACCAATACATTAAATTCATCTACTTTCAGATTTTTTTCAAAGAAATAAGCTCTAACTGCTAAATCCCAAACAGCATCACCTAAATAAGCTAAAGAAAGAAGATTGTACTCGGCTATTTTTTTATAGTCCATGTAGTTTTATCCCTTCCATCCTTTATCTCTATTCCAAGTTCTGCTAATTTATTTCTTATTTCATCTGCCATAGGATAGTTTTTATCTTTTTTTGCTTGCGTTCTAAGGTCTAATAACAACTCTAATAAATCAGCTGTTAATCCTTCTTCTAGTTTAAGATCCAAATCTAATTCTACCCCTAAGACATTAATAACTGCTTCTTTCAAGAAATCAATTCCTCTAGAAAGAATATTTCCTTCTACCACAGATAAACTTCCAGCATCCATAAATTTGTTTAACTCTTTAATAAATTCAAAAATAATACCAATTGCTTTTGCTGTATTAAAGTCTTCATCCATAGCTAATTCAAATTTAGCAATAGTATTCTCTAAAGTTTTTTCAAGTTCTACACTAGCTACACCTTCTACTTCTTTTGCTTCCTTAATCATGTCGGTAGCTTTAATTATAGTGTTTTCAATACGCTCTATAGCTGTTTTTGCCATATTTAGTTCTTCATCACTAAAATCAATAGGTTTTCTATAGTGCGAGCTTAACATAAAGAATCTTACAACTTTACCTTGATATTTTTCCAAAACTTCCCTTAATAAAAAGAAGTTATTCAAAGATTTTGACATCTTTTCACCTTTGATATTTACATAACCATTGTGCATCCAGTACCTAGCATAATCGCCTCCGTATGAACATTTTGATTGTGCTATTTCATTTTCATGATGTGGGAAGATAAGGTCTTGCCCTCCCCCATGGATATCAAAAGTATCTCCAAGATATTTTCTACTCATAGCAGAACATTCAAGATGCCATCCAGGTCTTCCTTGTCCCCAAGGTGATCCCCAACTTGGCTCTCCTTCTTTTGCTCCCTTCCAAAGAGTAAAATCAAGTGGTGATTCTTTTCTTTCATTTACTTCAATTCTAGCTCCACTAACTAAATCATCGATTTTTTGGTGACTAAGACTTGCATATTCATCGTACTTTTCTACTCTAAAGTATACATCTCCTTCTACTTCATAAGCATATCCATTATTAATTAGTTCTTTTACTAACTTAATCATTTCACCAATATGCTCAGTAGCTTTAGGTCTTGTCATTCCTTCTTCTTTAAGCCCTAATTTTGCTGTATCTTCCAAGAATCCTTTAATGTACTTATCAGCAACTTCTTTAAGACTTAATCCTTCTTCATTAGCTCTTTTAATCATCTTATCATCTACATCAGTAAAGTTTGATACATAGTTTACTTCAAAACCTCTGTATTCAAAATATCTTCTTACTGTATCAAAGAAGATTATAGGTCTTGCATTACCTATGTGTATATAATTATAAACAGTAGGACCACAAACATACATCTTTACTTTGCCTTCTTCTACTGGTTTAAACTCCTTTAGTTTACCTTCTAAAGTATCGTAAATCTTTATCATTACTAAATTCCTCCAAAATCATTACTTAAATCATTTAATAACTCCATAACTTCGTCTAAATCATAAGTTATTCTTGATTCTATCCCATCTTCTCTATTATAAAGATAAAGTGAATAATCATATTGACTATATTTTTCATCTAAAAATCCTAAATTAGCATTTAATGCTAAAAATAAATTTTCTGTATCTTTAATATCATTAGATTTCTCAAATTCTTCATTTAAGAATACTTTATTGTTTTTAACATAAATTTCATCTGAATTAAATACTAGTTTATCTCCTTCTGGTATTGCTCCAAAATGCATCAATACATTTTTTACTTCGTCCATATTTTTACTATTTAGAGCTAAAGAGAATTTTTCTGAATTTCCTTTTTTATCTAGAGCAAATATAGCTTCACTTCCTATATTATCTAAAAAGTCCAAGAAACTTACATTTGGTGGATAATTAGCTTGAGCCATTGTAATCATATCTTGTCCACTAAATGACATATATATATTATTTATTTTTTCAACTAATTCTCTAAAACTATTATTTGCAAAATATAAACTAACTCCTTCTGAAGGTTTATAACTGCTCAAATCTCTATTTTCAAGTTTACTTGAATCTAACAAATCAAACAAAGTTCCGCTACCTTCTACTACATTTACATATTCGATTTGTTTCCCTTTTAATTTAGGTATTCCATATGAATAACCCAACTTTTCTACAAACAAACTTGAATACATTTTAGCTGCATCAAATTCATCCAATAACTTATTTAAATCTATTAATGAAAAAATATAATTTTCTTTTTTTAATGAAGAAAATTTATTTATAAATTCTGTATTTTGATTTCCATTCATAACTCCACTTAAATAATTATCAAGACTTTCCATATCAAAAGCTAATATAAAGTACTCCCCATCTTTTTTGATGTATATTTCAGTATCACTATCTTGAGGAATATAAATTTGACCATTATAGTCAAAATATTTATTTAATATTTCTTCTATTTTTTTGTTGTTCCCTTTAAATATTAAACTAGTACCATCTTGCTTCTGAGTAGAAATATCACTATAAATATCTTGATTCAAACTTTCAGCCAAAGAATTTTTTTCTAATAAGAATAAAACTTCGTACATATAACTATCTATTGACATAAAACTTTTTGCCAAATCAACAAATTCTTCATCTGCTTCTTTACCTAAAAATTTTATCATAATTTCTAATATTTGTTCATAATAACTTTTATACACAACTTTATCTTTTTGATACTCTTTACTTGTTAAGTCATAATAAGAAACACTTACAACATCATTTGTTATATATTTTTGAATATCACTTTTTGAATAATTTATAACTTTTGCTTTTTCTGCTCCTGCTAATCCACTAGAAAAGACATTCAAAACTACAAGTAAAAAAATTCCTATTATTTTTTTCAATATATTTCCCCCTTATTTTGTACTTTCAACACCTTTTATAAGTTCTTCATAAAAACAGCTGTCAAATTCCAAATTAATAAATACTTTCCCTTCAATATTTTTTACACTAATATTTATTGGGCAATTATTTATTGTACGATAATTAATCTCTAATAATTCAAATAATGTATTTAATTCAAGATTAGCTACAACCAAATCTCCATCTTCGATTATATCATTTTCTCCTTCTTCAAGTACTTCATTTATAAATAAAAGATTATCTTTTATAAAGATTTTCGTATCTTCTCCTATTATAAATTCTCCTTCTTCTCCCTTTTCTAATACCAAATTAAAGATAAATGAAAAGAAATTAGGATCATTTAATTCTATTACTCCATTTTTTTTCTTCAAGTCAAAATAAGCTTCGTTTCCTATTCTTTCTGCAAGTGAAGACCAGTTTAAACTTTGAACATTTAACATATCTACATTATAGACAAAAATAAGAAAAATTATATCTCCTAAAGATTTATTATTCAAATAAAGAGTATTATTTTTATGAGCATAACTACTCAAATTTCTTTCGTTACTTGGGCTAAAATACATGCTCAAATTATCATTTTTAAATTCTATCTTGTTTCTGAGAGTTATTTTAGTCTCTTCTACATCTATATAACCAACAAGATAATTTAAAGTATTTTCTCCTAATACAAATTCTTTTCCTAATAATCTTTCAAAGTCCAGCATATACATATGGTCATTTTCCAAATTATCAACAAATACTTCGTTTATTTTACCACTTTTCAATTCTCTTTTATATTCATCCAAAGCATTTTTATTAAAAGAAAGAATTTGATATCCTCTGTAGCTAAATAAGTAGACATTATTGTCTCCTTTAATAATACCATTTTCTTTTAATTTTTCCCTATATTTTTCTTTCAAAATTCTAAAATCCCCTTGTTTACTAAAATATTTTTTTATTTTTATATTTACCAAAGGGTATTTATAACCTGTATCCAAAGCAATTAATAATTTTTGCTTTTCAATAGGGTTATAGTCAATTTGATATGAAGCTAAACCTAATATCATTGCTCTATCTATAATTTTATTCAAGTCACTAAAAGATTTTTTTACTTTCTCTTTTTTTTCTTCTTCTATATTAAGTATTTCTATAAGATTTTCTACTCTAACAGCTACTTTTTCATTTTGTTCACTATAAAACATAAAATCTGATTCTTCTACTATCAAATCTTCAAAATCAACTTTATAGTACTTTATCCCAAAATAAGTTCCTATTAGTACTGTAAAAACTACTCCTACAATAATACTAAAGATTACTCTTTTTTTCATCTTCTAATTCCCTTCTTTTACAGGCTTCACAATGAAGACTACTATTAAGATCATTTAACCTCTTCTCCAAGAGTGCCAATTCTTCCATGATTGGATCTGGCAATGACATGTGGTCCAAATTATATATAGTTTCTTTTACTTTTTCTCCATTTTGTTTTACTATACGACCTGGAATACCTACAACTGTAGAATCATCTGGAACATTTGATAATATAACTGAATTAGCTCCTATATTAACGTTATCACCTACATTAAATGACCCAAGAATTTTTGCTCCTGCACCAATAACAACATTATTTCCTATAGTTGGATGTCTTTTTCCACTTTGTTTTCCTGTCCCACCAAGAGTTACTCCTTGATAGATTGTGACATCATCTCCTATTATAGTTGTTTCTCCAATTACAACTCCTGTTCCATGATCTATAAAGAATCTTTTTCCTATAGTTGCTCCTGGGTGGATTTCAATATGAGTAAGGGTTCTTGAAATAGCTGCAAGTAATTTTGCTATAAATTTCAATTTACGCTTATAAAAAGCATGAGCTATTCTATGTAAAAAAATTGCGTGAAGACCCGAATAAAATAGTATTATGCATAAAATCGAGTCTGCTGCTGGATCTTTCTCCCTAATCAATTTAATTGTATCAAACATCTATATTTCTCCTATCTACCTCTTTTATCTCTTTTTTATATACAAATAATATTCAAAACAGTCAATTAATGCTTTCCAACTGGCTTTTATTATATTTGTAGATACTCCCACTGTAGACCATTCTTTACCTGTTACTTCATCTACACTTTCAATCAAAACTCTAGTTGTTGCTTTTGTAGCACTAGTGCCGTCAACTATTCTGACTTTATAATCTCTAAGTTTTACATCTGCTATTTCAGGAAATTCAGAAATCAAAGCTTTTTTAAGAGATATATTTAGAGCATTTATAGGACCATTTCCTTCTGCTACTGTATGTATTATTCTATCTCCTACTTTTATTTTATTTATAGCTTCTGTTTCTCCACCTTTACTTCTTTGTCCTTCAGTCAAAACTTTAAATTCTAAAGGTTCAAAGTAACTTAGTGAATTATTTAGTATTTTTTGTATAAGTAATTCAAAACTAGCTTCTGCACCTTCATAATCATAACCTTTTTTAGTTTTTATTTGTAATTGATCTATTATTTCAGCCATTTTAGCCGTTTCAATATCTTCTTCTACCCCAAAGTCCCTAAGTTTATACAGTATATTACTTTTACCAGACAAATCAGATATTAAAACTTTTCTTTCATTCCCAACTAATTCTGGGCTAATATGCTCATATGTTGCTGGATTTTTCATAACTGCACTTACATGTATTCCGCCTTTATGCGAAAAAGCATTAGCTCCTACAAAAGGCATATTAAGACTTGGTTGCAAGTTACTTAATTCGCTAATATATTTAGAAATATGGCTAAGTTGTTTTATTCTTTCACCCATTATGTTATATCCTAACTTCACTTGAAGATTCGGAATAATCTCACATAGATTTGCATTTCCACAACGTTCTCCATAACCATTTATTGTTCCTTGTATTTGTTTTGCACCTTTTCTAACAGCTTCTATGCTATTTACCGTAGCCATACCACCGTCATTATGTACATGTATTCCAAAATCAAAATTAATAAGTTCCTTTAATTCATCTAATATTTCACTGATTTCAAAGTATTGACAGCCACCGTTAGTATCTGCAAGTATTACCAAATCAGCTCCTGCACTATTAGCTCTTTTTATTACTTTTACTGCATACTCCCTATTTTTTTTATATCCGTCAAAAAAATGTTCAGCAGTAAAAAATAATTCTTTTGTATTTTTTTTAAGGTATTTTACCGAATCTTCTATCATATCAAGATTTTTATCAAGTCCAATTCCAAATCCTTCAATTACGTGAAGATCCCAAGCTTTCCCAAAAATATTTATTGCATCAGTATTAGCTTCAATAAGTGCTTTTATATTTGGATCATCTTCTACTTTGTTGTTATAATGCCTAGTGCTACCAAATGCTACTGTTTTACTATTCTCCAATTGGAGCTCTTTTAACCTTTCAAAAACTTCTATATCTGTCAGATTAGAGCTAGGCCAACCACACTCAATATAATCTATTCCTATACTATCCAGTTTTTTTACGATTTTTAGCTTGTCTTCTACTGAATAGTTTATTCCTCTCATTTGTGATCCATCACGAAGTGTTGTATCGTAGATATATATATGTCCCATGCTACCCCCTTTTGTCTAAGTGAAGCAAGTCTTCTACTGTAGTTATTTTTATATTTTCATAACTACCCTCCAAGAACCCAACTTTTCCTCCTATGTTCTCTACCAAAGAAGCGTCGTCGGTTCCCACAAACCCATTTTTTTCTGCTTCTTCATAAGCTTTTTTTAATATCTCTCCCCTAAATACTTGTGGTGTTTGTGCTGCTATCAAAGTTTCTCTTGATGGAGTCTCTAGTATTTTTTCTCCGTCTATTACTTTAATAGTATCTTTGACTTTTACACCTATAATATACCCGTCATAATTTTTTTCTGATTTTAAGTATTCATATGGTTTGTTTATATACTCTTCTTTTAAAAAAGGTCTAACTCCATCCTGAACACCAATTATGTATTCTTCTATGTTTTCGATTGACTTTATTGCATTAAAAATAGAGTTTTGTCTTTCTGCTCCACCTTCAATTACATCTAGTATTTTTTTTATCTCAAATTTTTTTATATATGATTTTACAAGGTTTATATGTTCTTTTCCAGTTACAACTATAATAGCATCTACACTACTAGTTTTATCTATAGTTTTCAAAGTTTTTATAAAAATAGGTTCCCCATCAAATTCCAAAAATTGTTTTGGTTTTGATAAACCCATCCTCTTTCCACTTCCTGCTGCTGCTACTATATAAAGTTGTTTCATTATTTTTTAATCCTTCCAAATATCATTCTTCCTGCTGCAGTTGGATAAACACTAGTTACAACAAGTGTTACACATTCTCCAACATTATTTCCACCATCTTCAGCTACTACCATAGTTCCATCACCAAGGTAACCTACTGCTTGACCATCTCTATCACCTTTTTTAATAAGTTCTATAGTCAATTCTTCATTAGGTAATACTATTAATTTTAGAGCATTTCCTAACTCATTAATATTAAGAACTCTAACTCCTTGTATAGTTGCTACTTTATTCAAGTTAAAGTCTGTTGTTAATATATCACCTTTTATATCTTTTGCTAATTTAATAAGTTTACTATCGACTTCTTTACCTCTATAATCTTTGTCTTCAATCAAAACAGTAAATTTATCTTCACTTTGTATATCTTTTATAAGATCTAAACCTCTTCTTCCTCTTGCTCTTTTTATATTGTCACTAGAGTCTGATAAAGTTTGTAATTCTTCCAGTACAAATCTAGGTACAACTAAATCCCCTTCGATAAATCCTGCATCCAAAATTTCTACTATTCTTCCATCGATAATTATACTTGTGTCTAATATTTTAGCTTTAGCACCAGTTTTTTCTAGTTTTTCTTTTTTAATTTTCTTTAGATATTCAAACAACTGTACCACTGCTGCCGAAGAAGCTATCCCCATAATAACAAATAAGATTTGGTTATCACTCTTCATAATAATAGAAAATTGAAAAAATAAAACTGACATAAATATTGTTACAATAAAATCTCTTAAATTCATAAATTTCGTAAGTTTCCTTACGTTCACCTCTCTTCCCCACTAATAACAATTTCTACAAGCTACCTATAAAATAGTTTGATTACATCATTATTTTGTAATTTTGTTATAAATTCAGCTTTTTTGCCATTTATTTCAATAGTCAACATTCCTTGACTTTTTTCCAACAACTCTTCTGGATTATAATGTTTAAATATGTCACTAACTATAGGTAGTTTTTCTTTTGGTAAACTTGTTTCAATAACATCCCCATTTAGTATGACTCTATCTTTTTTTGATTCTTGACCATTTACAAAAACTGAGTTTTTTATTTCTTTAAACTCTATAACTTTTTCATTTACACTCACTTTAAAATTCCCATTATTTACTTCTACTATATCTCCCACCCTAAGTATACTATCTTCCAATTTTACCAGTTTATAACTGCCACCATCTACTACAGCATCCAAAAGGTTTACACTTTCTCCATTCAAATGTACTTCTTTTGTAGGAATAGTCATGTTTTGTTTAGTTTTATCAAGAGTAAATGTTAATTCCCTTGTAATATTTTCATCAAACAAATCTTTTACTTTCAGTTCTTCCACCAAAAAACTATCCCTATCTCTTACTTTATAGTTTTCATCTACTTTTTGACCATAAAGGCTTATATTATTAAAATATTCTTTTTCTACACCATCTATATTTACTTTTATCCTTGCGTGTTTTTCTACGAGTTCTTTTCCACTTATATGAGCATCTCTTCCATCTCTTTGTTTTTTGATTTCTATTATGTCTCCATCAACAACAGTATCTTCAAGAGATTTATTATGGCCATTAATTTTAATAACAGAGTTTTTTCCCATTTCACCCTTTAATATATTAAGTTTTCCATTTACTGTATAAGTAAGTGGCATCCCATGCATACTATAAAGATCTTTTGAGTCTATCCCAGTAGCAACAAATGCTTCCATCAAAGTTAATTCTTTAGTAAAAGAAAATACTCTATGACTTTCGTTATTAATTATTATTTCCAAAATATTAAAACCTTTAGTTTCAAAAGCCATATTTGCTATTCCTATAGGTGTTACAAATTCAGCAGTTCTAAACTCTTCGGTAGTATCAACTAAATTTTTTATAGCTTCAGTTCCTCTAACAGCTACCCTACCTGCTACAAGACTTACTTTCTCAGCCAATTTTTCTTTCAAGTTGTTTATTAATGAACCACCACCTATTAATATTACTGCTTGTGGTGCTACTTCATTTACTTCCATTATCTTTTTTGCTATAGCACTTGATAAATCTTCTATAATGTTATCTAATTTATCTAAAATTTCTTTTTTATCTATCTCAAATTCTATTCCTAATATATCCGTATAAGATACTGTATCACCTTTTTTAGATAGTTCTTTTTTAATCCTCTCTGCTTCTGCAAAATCAAGAAGATATTCTTGTTCTATCTTTTCTGTAAGTTCATCTCCAGCCATAGGAACCATTCCATATCCTATTATTCTACCATTTTTGGTAATTGCTATATCCGAAGTCCCTGCTCCTATATCTACAAGGGCTATATTAAGTTTACGCATATCTTCTGGTATTACTACATTAATAGCTGCAATTGGCTCTAGAGTTAGAGTTTTTATACCTAAATCAACTTTTTTAACCATAGTATACATACTATCTACAACTATTTTAGGAAGGAATGTTGCCAAAACTTCTACTTCTAGTTTTGCTCCTTTTTGATATAGCGGATTCTTAAGACTTATTCCGTCTAATATATACTCACTAACTGTGTATCCTACACAGTGATATTCACCTTGATTAGCATTTAGATTTGCCATAGCATCTTGTATAGCTAGTAATTCAACAGATTTTATATGTTCTTCTATAAGTTCGTCATGAACACTAAATTCCCTAGATTTTTTACCTGTACTTGTTACAAGACTTCTACCAGCTACTGCTACTGCTACTTCTTCAACTTTTTCTCCACTTAAGTTTTCCATTTCTTCCCTAAGTTTCTCAACAGTTTGTGCAACTTTAGCTATATCGTGAATTTGTCCATCTTCCATAGCTCTAGTTTCATGTTCTCTTGCTACTATATGATCAATTTTTATTTTATCATCTTTTTTTTCTGCAGATAATAATACTACATTTCTAGTCCCTACATCCAAAGCAAATATTTTGCCCAAAACTATCACCTCATCTTATTTTAACTGAGCCACTGTACATCCTAAACCACCTTCATTTTGATTAGCGTCTCTATAGCTTTCTATATATCTGCTAGTCTTTAAAAAGTTTTGAACCCCTTTACGTAACATTCCTGTACCTTTACCGTGAATAATATACACTTCATTGTATCCACTTAACATAGCTCTATCCAAGTATTCTTCTAAATCGTGTATTGCGTCATCAACCATTCTTCCCCTAAGGTCTATTTCTGATTTTGCACTTGATCTAGTTGAAACAAAAGCTTTTACTTGTTTTTTTACTTTTTTAACTTCTAATTTTTTAATATCATCAAATGAAACTACTAATTTAAGTATCCCTGCTTGTACTTGAGCAGTTCCTTTACTTTCATCTACTTTGAGAACTTGTGCTTCTCCATTTAGACTTTTAATATAAACTTTTTCACCTTTGGTAAGTTTTATATTTTTGATTATTTTAGCTTCTTTTTTAATTGTTTTTTCTCTGTCTTTTCTAATAGCCTGACGAAGCATATTCAGACTCTTTTCAGTTGCTTTTAATTCTTCTTTTTTATTCTCATCTTTTTTAATCTTTTCTATAAGTGCTTTTGCTTTTGCCTGAGCATCTTTTACTAATTTATCCGACTCTTCATAAGCACTTTTTATAATATCATTTTTTTCTGCTTCTACTCTTCTTAATTTATCTTCGTATTCAGCTTTAAAGATTTCAGCTTGTTCTTTTAATTTAGAGATTTCTTCTTCCATAAACTCTAATTTATTAGATTTTTCTTTAATTGATGAAATCATGCTTTCTACTTTTTTGTCTTCTTCACTTATGTACTTTTCTGCTCTATCTATTATCTCCTTCGATAAACCAAGTCTTTTTGCAATCTTAAGAGCGTTACTTTCTCCAGGTATTCCAAGTAATAATCTATATGTTGGCGACAAAGTTTCACTATTAAACTCCATAGAAGCACTTTCTACACCTTCTTCATTGTATCCATAAGCTTTTACTTCACTATAATGAGTTGAAATTATGCTTTTTACTTTTTTATCTTTTAGATAATCTATTACAGCCATTGCAAAAGCAGAACCTTCCATAGGGTCTGTTCCTGATCCTAATTCATCTAATAAAACTAATGAACCTTTATTAACTGATTCTAGTATTTCTTGAACATTTTTTAGATGTCCAGAAAATGATGATAAATTTTGCTCTATACTTTGTTCATCACCAATATCTGCATAGATACCTGTAAACATTCCAATTTCAGTTTTTTCATCTGCTGGTACAAGCATTCCACTTAGAGCCATTAGAGCCAATAAACCGGCTGTTTTAAGCGCTACTGTTTTTCCACCTGTATTTGGTCCAGTTATAAGCATAATGTCATAACCATTACCAATAGAGAAAGTAAGTGGTACTACTTCATCTTTAGGTATAAATGGGTGTCTTGCTTTTATAAGATTTAATTTTTCTTTTTCAGTAATAATTGCTCTTACACAATTATTTTCTATACCATAAGTTGCTTTTGCATAATACATATCTAACTCAAGTATTACATTTGCAATTTGATTTATTCCATCTTTATTTAGTCTTACTAAATCAGTTAATCTTAATAAGATTTTTTTTATTTCTTCCCTCTCTCTTACTTCTAGTTCCCTCATTTTGTTATTAAGAGAAACTATCGTTAAAGGTTCTATAAAAATAGTTTGTCCTGTAGCTGATCTATCATGCTCTATTCCTTTTATAACCCCTTTAAAGTCGGCTTTAATAGGGATAACATGACGTCCATCCCTTATTGTTACTATCTTTTCTTGGATAGCTTTGGCATAAGTTGGATTATTTATTATTCCATCAAACTTTGATTTGATGTTATCGCTAATATTTCTTTTGTGTCTTCTTATATCTCTTATTTCTGGAGAAGCATCATCTGATATTTCCCCATTATCTTCTATTGATTTATCAATCAAATCTTCTATTCCCTTAAAAGTAGGAACATCTTTGGTTTTAAGATACAAACTTCTATATTTATCTTGAAGTTCTTCAAATTTTGTTTTAGCTAACCTAAATACTCTTAGATTCTTTCTAATTATTAGGAGGTCTTCGGGGTAGAAGTAAGTTCCAATAAGTTCTATCTTCTTTATCAAATCTTCCATATCTTTTATCCCTGACAACTCTATTCCACCATCATACTTTAATAATTCAAAAAAATGCATAGTAGAATCTAACTCTCTCTTTAATTCAGTTGAGTCTCTATATGGTTTTAAGTCCATTATTTTTTCTTTAGTTTTATCTATATATGCATATTCAGCAAGTTCTGCTTTTAACTTATCAAATTCAAGTACTTTTAAGCTATGATTATTCATTTTTACTCCTCTAACAAAAGTTTATAATTTTTCACTATATTGTACCACATTTACCTTGTTGATTCAAAGGGTTATAGTATTTTCCCTCTCCAAATTAGATTTTTTTTTAATTTTTATTTTGACTAAAAAATTGAAAAAAGAATATTTATTTTCCATAAATGGGTGTCAAGAAAAAATACTTGCTTTTTTTTTGCTTTCATGGTAGAATTTTAATCGGAATTTTCATAGGAGGTGAAGTAGATGAGGGTTTGTGAAATCACTGGAAAAGGTACAACTACTGGTAACTCAGTTTCTCACTCACATAGATTAAACAAGAGAATCTGGAAAATAAACTTACAAAGCACAAAAATAACTATTAATGGTACATCATTAAAAGTTAGAGTTTCTACAAAAGCTTTAAAAACTTTAAAGGGTGCAACTGAAGCTCAAGTAGTAAAATACTTAAAAGCTAACAAAGCAACTTTAAGCAAAAACGTAGCTAAATTAATAGCTCAATAATATAAAAAAGACAGAAAAACCTGTCTTTTTTTATTATTTATTTTAATAATTCTACCAATTTTTTTTGTGCTGTTTTTGTAGAATACTCATTTAAAAATGAATTTGCCACTTTTATTTTCTCTTCAATATCAATTTTGTTATTTTCAATTTCATCTAAAATTTTTCTTAATTCACTTATATTTCCAGTTTCAAATAAAATCCCAGCTTCTCCATTTCTGAGTATTTCTCTTGGCCCTCCTGAACAATCTGAAGCTACAACTAACTTGGAAAAACACATTGCTTCTACTAATACCATTCCAAACCCTTCCATTTTTGAACTATGAACAAAATATTCACAATTTTTCATCCAAATATATGGATTAGTTTTTTTTCCTAATAATAAAATTTTATTTTTACAATTTAGTTTTTCTATCAATTCTTCCAATTCTTCTTGCTGTTGACCATGCCCTACTACTACTAGCAACTTATCCTCTGAAACTTTAGATGAAGCGAATGCTTTCATCAAAGTAGGAATATCTTTAGATTTTTTATCTAATCTTGAACACGCCAATATAAACTTTTTATCTATAATTGCTTTTTCATCTTCCGTCAGTTTTTCTACAGCTTCACCTTTAACTCTTATAGTTTCAAAATCAAAAGGATTTTTTATTACTTTCACTTTTTCACTAAACTCAGGAAAATAATTTAAAAATTCTTTTTTCATTATTTCTCCAGTTACTATTACATACTTAACTTTTTCATACCTTTTCCTCATTCTTTCTATTTGTTTGGCACTATTTATAACTATGTCATAATGAATCCAAGATATAAAGTTTTTATCTAACATTTTATAAGGAACCATATCGAGAAAATCTATTATATAACCTTCTTTATTTTTTATTTTTTTCTTTAAATTACGACCAATAAGAAATTTTCTTAGTGTCAATGATAAATCATATAAAACTCTATATTTAAATTTTCTTTTTCTATTATTTCTATAAAATATCATTTTTTCTACAATTTTATTATTAACTAAAAAATCGAATTTAATCTCTTTATTTAGTTCATCTAAAAGTTTATTTTCTTTTCCATAATCATCATATACAACCAACGAAAAATCTGATATTTCATTAATCAAATTTGAGTATAATACAGCCAATTTTTCTGCCCCGCCCAAATCAAAAGATTTAGTTGTTAATGTTACTTTTTCCACTTTTCCCCCTTATGCTAACAGATGATTTTTACTCATCTGTTTTTTCATTCCCAAATTCACTATTTTGGAAATCCTTTTCATCTACTCTTTCTTTTATCAAATCAAAAACTTTGTCTACAGTCAAATTATTCATGCAATTAAAGTGTCCCTTTGGACAGACTTTATCACCGTGTAACGAGCATGGCGAACATTCTTCATTAGCATACAACAAAATTGAATTTTTATCGTACTCGAACATATTTGGATCTGTTGGACCAAAAATAACAAAAGATAATGTTTTAACTCCTCTTCCCATATGAAATGGTCCACTGTCGTTAGTTAAAAGAAACTCTGCTTTACTTAATAAAGCCCCACTTTCTTTTAGAGATAATTTACCTGCCAAATTAATACAGATACCTCCACTAACTTCATTTATATAATCAAGCTCTTCTACTTCATTTCCTCCCCCAATTAATATAATTTTTTTCTTATATTTTTCAGAGAGTTTAATAGCAAGTTGCCCAAAATATTCTTTTTTCCATTTTTTAGTTTCTTTACTAGCACCTGGTGCAAAAACTATAAAATCATTATATTCATCTACTTTTTTCAAATCTTTTTCTGAATAATCAAAATCAAGTTTTTCACCTTTATAATTTATCCCTAGACTTTTTAAAGGTTTAAAGTAATTTTTTATTATTGTATCATCAACACTATATTTAATAAGCTTCATTTTTACCAATAAAGTTTTCCACCAAGCTCTTTTTTCATACCTAAGCACTTTACCTTTTGTAAATTTACTAATAAGAATAGACCTTAATTTTGCATGTAAGTCTATTATTAAGTCATATTCACCAAGGGTTTTACAAAAGTTATATATTCCTTTTACACCTTTATATTTATCCTTTTCAAATACAATTAAATTATCTATATTTTTATTTAGTCTAATTGCTTCTCTAAATTTATCTAAAACAATAAAATCTATCTCTGCTTGAGGATATTTAGCTCTAAGTTCTGTTAAAATAGGAGTTGTTAAGATAACATCTCCAAAGGAACTAAGTCTAATTACTAGTATCTTCATCTTACCTCTTTTCCAATACTTCTAGTACTTTTTCATATACCATCTCTGGAGTTAACTCCATCATACATCTAAAATGACCCTCTGGGCACTTATCCCCCCCATGTAGTCCACAGGGTCTACAATAGAGCCCCTCGTTCTCTACAAGAAGGCTATTAGGTGTCCAAGGGGTAAAACCAAGTTCTTTTACTGTTGCTCCAAATATAGCAAATACGAAGGTCTCAAAGGCAGAACCAATATGTATAGGTGAACTATCATTTGTTATTACCATATTTGATTTTTTTAATAACTGAGCAAGTTGTAAAAGAGACGTTTTATTTATCATATTAATACTTTTTTCTGAAAATTCAACTGGAAGGTTTAATTCATCCTTCCCGCCAACAAGTATTATTTTTATATCTTCTTTTTCTTCTAATTTTTTTATAAGTAGATTAAAGTATTCTATAGGCCATCTTTTAGTATTCCATTTTGACCCTATAGCCACAGCTACTACTTTTTTCCCTTGCAAAGAGTTTTCATCCCAGATTTTTTCTATATAATCTTCATCTTCTTTACTTGGAAACAACTCTAAACTATTGTCTACCAAATCTTGTCCTTGCACCAGACTAAGTAACTTTTCAACTTCATGTTTATTTTTATCATATTCCACTTTTTTAGTTAAAAAGATTTTTCCTTCACTATTTGCATAACCTATTCTTTCTTTTATTTTAGCTAGATAAACAATAAGTGAACTCCTAAGATATCTATGCGGAACATAAGCAATATCAAATTTCTTTTCTCTCAAAAGTTTAGAAAGCTTTAACATGCCTTTTATTCCTTTGTCTTTACCTCTTTTTTCATAAGCAATAATTTCATCTATATGTGGATTATTAGCAAGTATAGCTTTTCCCGCAGGAGTTGTCACATAGGTAATTTTACTATTTACATTATTAGCTTTTATCTTTTTTACCATTGCGGTACTAAGGACTATATCTCCTATAAAAGCTGTATGAAATATAAGTATCTTTTTACTCATAACTCTCCTTTTCCAAGTATCCATATACCTTTAGGCCACCTTTTATACATGTTATTTCTATTGGAAAGTGTGGACCTCTTTCTCCATCTAAATCTACAACTATATCTTCTTTTGAATCTATAAGAAGTTTATCTGTTTTAAAATACTCTATTACTTCTTCATCTTCCAAATAAGTTCCATTTAATATCTTAAAGAAGATATTTATTGATTTTGGTATACCTTTTGCTTTTAAAATAATAACATCAAATACTCCATCATCTAATTCAGCTTTGTATGCAAAAGGAATCCTTCCTGCTGTTCGTCCATTAAAAACAAACATTAAATATTTATCTTCTCTATTATAAACTTCTTTACTCTCAACCATAATATCAAGAGATTTTATATTCGAAATCTCTTTTATACTTGTCAAATAATAAGCTAATCTTCCCAAAGATTTCTTGAGATTTTTATCTACTTTTTGAGATATATCTGTAAAAACTCCTGTACTAAGTATATTTACAAAATACCTATCATTAGCTTTTCCAAGGTCTATCTGCTTTATTTCGCTTGCGAGTATTTGTTTCACACTTGCTTCTATGTCTTCTGGCATACCAAGACTCCTTGCAAAGTCATTGGCTGTACCTACTGGAAGTATCGCTATTGGAATATCTATTTCCTTTTCTTTTATAGCATTTACTACATTATTTATTGTCCCGTCTCCACCTGCTATTAATATATGTGAGTAGCTCTCATCTATATCAATTAGGGCGTCTGAGAGGGTAGAAGATTTACATATACGAAAAATAGTCAATATATATCCTGCTTTTTGATACAAGTTAAATACAGTATCAAATTCTTGTAACAACTCTTTTTTCCCAGCCCTTGGATTATAAATAAGTTTGACTTTTTTCATATTCCCTCCTAATTTAATTCTTCATAGATATATTTATCTTTATCTTTTCTATTATCTAGTCCAAACATTGCTCTTTTTTGCTTTATTTTTTTATCTAATAAATTTTGATTTTTAATAAGAGCTTCATCTTCTGTTTTTTTTAAGTTGGGATGATATAAATGAATTGTTTTAATATCAAGAACTTTACTTTTATATCCATTATTATAGAATCTATTACTAAATTCTATATCTTCATAACCATATCCCGAAAATTCTTCATCAAATCCATTTATTTTATACAGAATTTCTTTTTTAACTGCAAAAATACCAAAGGTATGTGCTCCTTTTTTTCTCAATCCAAATTTATTTTTTAGTGATCTTAACTTATCTGCTTTAATCTCTTTTTTTAACCTATTAATTCTTTTAGGTAATATATAATCATATAATTTATTAAAAGCAATTTCTCCAATTTTATCTATTATATCTTTTTTTTCTTTCTCTGATATATACACAGTTTTATATATTACCAAATCTTCTTTTTTCATACTTAAAAATATCTTTTCTACAAAATTTTCCGAAACAATAATATCTTGATCTAAAAAAATTATATTTTCATAATTACATTTTAATATTCCATTATTCCTTGCTTGACCTGCTCTAAACCCCAAGTCTTCCTGATATATATATTTCATTTTATATTTTTTTTCTTTCGAAATTTTTTTAACTTCTTCATACAAACTTCTTTCAGACCCATCATCTGAAATAATCACTTCATAATTAATAGATGTTATTTGTTTATCTAATGTCTTTAATACAGAGATTAAATTCTCTAATTTATTATATACTGGTATTACTATACTTGCGCCCATCATCACTCCGTCTTTTTTATTTTAAAATATCTTTTATAAAACCATCTACAGAATATTTTTCTTTTATCTCATCACTATAAGGTTTAAATGGTTTTATCATAAAATTCTCAACTTCTTTTATATTACTAAAGTCTTTTTTTAACACAAAAATATTGTCTTCATTATAAAAATCATATTTTTTTATATTTTCATTTGTTGTAATCAATTTACTACTTGTTCCAATAGATTCTATTGGTCTTAAACCCAGTCCAATTTGCGTTTTTATTGTTATATCAAATAAAACTTTTGATTTTTTATACATTTCAGAAAGCTCATAAACATCAAAAGATTTGTCTAAAAACAATTTATTATATACTTTTTTAGATTTTATTCTATGTAAATGTTTGATTTTGAATTTTCCAATTATTTTAAAAAACACTTTAAATTTTTCATTATATAAATCATATAATTTCTCTACAATTACTGTTCTATTTCGCTCTCTCATATGACCTAAATATAACATATCATATTCTTTTCTTTCTTTACCATATCTAAAACAATCTAAATAAAAATTAGGTCTAAAATTTAGATTATAATCTTTCGAATCTTCCAAACAGTATGAATAATTCATATCAAAATATTTTATCAAATCTTCTGAACGTTTATTGTAACGTAAATCATCCCAAATAAATTGAATTTTTTTCCCTTTAATTTTTTTATTTAATGTTTCTATAAAAGTTATTGAACAATTTGAGCCAACATCTATTATGTAATCATATTTATCTTCTACTTGTTTCAAAATATCTAAATAATATTTTTCTTCTATTTTTTTATATTTTTTCTGAAAAAAAAGTGATTTTGCTTCTGTTGCTAAAATTCTAATAAGTTTTTCTTTTTTACTAAGTTTAGATTTCGGTATTTTCCCCACTTCACCTATCCAATCTACTTCATATCCTCTTTTTTTCAAATTACAAACAAGCTCTGTTGCATAATTTTGCATTTTATACATTAATAAAAGAATTCTAATTTTCTTCAAGTACCTTCTCCTTTTTCTTATTAAGCTTATCTAAAATAATCGTTGTAAAACTAAAAGATATAATAAAAATATTTCCCGTTTTTACACTTAAAACATCATCTGTTAAGCCACTTATTAAAAAACTTGCCATAGATGCAAGAAAACCTAAATAAAGATATTTATATTTCTCTTCAACTTTAAAGATATTCAATAAAAAATATACAGGTAAAAAAAACATGAATAAAATAGCTATACCACCAATTAAATATCCGTGCCTTACTAACAAAGCTAAATAACTATTGTGAACATCACCATAATACTTGCCAAATCTACTCTCCAAATACTCCTTATCTCCATTTGCTATAAATATTTTTTCTAATTCATTATGCACACCTTTAAATCCTACTCCAAAAACAGGGTTATCATTTACGCCTTGTAAAGCACCTTTCCAAAGCACCTTTCTAATATTATCAGAATTTTCAGAATATTTAAATCTATGAATCAAAGGATTTGTGTATCTATTTGGTAGTAAGAGTACTGTCGAACTCAAAATAAATAAAGTTATTATTGCAATTTTTATTCTCTTTTCTATAAATATAACATACAGAATATACAAAATTAACCCTATAAAACTAGCTAATATAGCTCCTCTTGTTTTCGTGAAGATCAATAATATTATTGAGATTATCAATAACAGAGTACAAATTATTTTGTATATTTTCTTGTTTCCCAAAAAAAATATCATTCCTAGTAGAATTGGAATGTAAGCTCCTAACAAATGACTATACCTCATCACGTCATAAAAAGAATGTATTCTATAATTTGAATTGTTTAGTAAAATTTTTATTGATGGAATTGTTCCAAAAATTGAAATAACAAATGAAACTAATGTTAATTTCAGATAATATTTAACTTCCTTTTCATTTTCAATGAAATTTATCAGAACAAAATACATTATAAAGATATTATACTTATCAAATGAACTAAAATTTATTCCCTTATTATAATTTAATAAATCTGTTAATATTGTTCCAAAAAAAATTACTAAATTTAGATTACCTATCCACTTGGGACCAGTCTCTAATTTTTTTCTTCTACTCTTAAAAAATAAAGCCAATACTCCTAACCAAACAGAGTACTTAAACCCTGCTGTCCATATAAAAATAGATAAGAAGTACACATTTAATGTTATTTTTCCTAACAATATATCTATATCTTTTTTTTCTTGTATTTTTAACAAGCTTCTACCTTCCATTCTCCCAAATATATATAGTTATATTCAAGTATTATTTTTTCGTAAACTTTCCTATAAACTCTAATGTTTTCTTAATATCTTTTTTGCCCCAAGATAAAAATTCCTTAACACTATAATCTTCTTCTATTTCTCCCTCAGGTAAAATATACTCTACCCTATCACTTCCAAAAACTCCCCATCTTTTAGGTGATTGTGTTGCTTTTATTGGATATAAACCAATTACATTTTTCTTCAAGCTCCCAGCTATATGAGTTGGACCTGTACTGGTCCCTATAAATATTTTACTCATATCTATAAGAGCTGCTAAATTAAGAAGACTTCCTTCATTAGCAAAAGCATATACACCTGTACTCTTTGAATCTTCTATTATTTTCCAAAGTCTTTTTTCTTCTGACTTCATTCCTGTCATTATTACGTTTATATCTGTATATTTTTTTCTTATTTCTCTTATTAACTCCGAATACTGTAAGTCTGTTATGTTCTTAGCAGAACCTCCATTAAAGGGATGAATTACTATAAAATCCCCTATTATTTTTTTATCATTTAAATAATCTAAAATAATTTTTTTATTTTTATCTTCATAATAAATATTTGTATTTATTTCATATAATTCCGAAAATAATTTTTTGTCAACTTCTCTTACCAAATCAAGATTATATTCTGCTTCGTTTTTTATAGACTTTGATCTTTTTTGCCTAATTCCTTTGTTATAACTAAAATATGATGATAATTTAGAAAATGGTCCAATTTTTATCTTAGCTTTACTTTTTCTCGCTATTTTAGCCACTTTTTTATCGGTGTATAATGCTACAAATATATCTGCTTTTAACTTTTGAACTTCTTCTATTAATTCTTTGTCTGAATAATCATCTATTTTTAATACTCTATCAACATATGGAAGGTTTTTAACTACATCATAGTTATAGTTACGAACTAAAACTATTAAGTTGCTTTGTGGATACATCTTTTTTATCATATAAAAACTCGGGATCGATAGTACCAAATCACCAATTTTATCTGTTCTTGAAACTATTATATTCATATTATTTTCCTCTTCTTATGGCTATTAATCTTTCATATTCTTTCATAATTTCTAATGTTATTTTGTCCAAACTATAACATTTTTCAACTGTATCTCTTAAATTATTCTTTTCCAAGTTTATTCCTCTAATAATTTCTTTTTTCAGCCATTTCCAATCATAAAAACCTTCATATGAGATATCTCCAAAATTACTTTTTATGCCTTCTTCTACGTTTTCTTTCGTAATTAGGCCTATTCCTGTTCCTTCTCCTATTGCAATTACATTTTTTCCCATCAATAAAGCTTCTATTGCAACTCTACCTGCTCCTATAACCAAATCTGATTTAGCCATTAAATCTACTACATCTTCTCTATATCCCATAAAATTTACTGGTATTTCTAAATCTAAAAATTTAGAAGGTATATCTTTACCACCTATCATTTGAACTTTGTATTTATCGTATTCAAATGTTTCTTTCATAAGATTATAAGCAACTTCTCCTTTGGGTCCTGACAAACGTCCAATTATACTTACAATCTTATCTTCATTTATAAAATCATTTTTAGGTATCTCGTAAAGTTTTGTATCAACTCCATTAGCTAGAATCTTTATTTTTGATTTTTCTACTCCAAGTTCATCAACCAAATTTTTTATAATATTTTCGCAAACAACTATAATGCTATCTCCACATGGAAAAAACCTCTTACTTGATCTATGCACTGGCTGTTTACCATGTACTGTATGAACCATAGGTATATTAGTAAATTTAGAAACATAATGCGCTACCCAAGCTGATGCTCTAGAATGAGCATGAATCACATCAATTTTTTCTTTTTTTACAATTTTTATTACATCAACTATATTTTTAATTCTATAAAAAAGACTTCTTTTGTTAAAAGGAATAGATATGTACTTTCCATTAACTTTTTTAGTTAAAGTATCTGAAACATAAATTATTTCATTTCCTTCTTCTTCCAGTTTATTCCCTATATTTACTGCGTATACTTCAGCACCAGTAACTTCAAGTTGAGATAATGCCATTAGAATCTTCATCTTCTACTCCTATTCAACTCCAATAATTTGTAGTACTTCACCATAGTATAGTTGGCACTCAATATTGCTATTAATAATCCTTCTATGCCATCCAAGAATCCCAACCTTAAAATATACATCCTTACAAATTTAAATATAGGATTTATAACTATCCCAAAACAACTAGCTTTTTTTCCTCTTTTATAATACTCTTCTGCGCCTTCGCTTGTATATCTATTAAATTTTGCCAAATAATCATACAAATCCTCATATGAATAATGAAGTATGTCTTCTTTTAATTTTATAATTTTTTCATTTGTTATAAATTCTTCATGAACTCTGTTGTCATTGTATCTTCCAGAATCTTTTCTAAATAACCTTATTCTATAACTCCCACTCCAACCACCATGTTTTATTATTTTTCCAAAACAAACTGAAGTAAAATTAATCTCAAAAACACTACCATCTTTTTCTTTAATAGTTTTTTCAATTCTTCTTTTTAATTTATCACTTACTACTTCATCTGCATCGATAAGTAGTATATATTCTTCACTGCATTTATCTATAACAGAATTCTTTTGGAGCCCATAACCCTTCCAGTCTTCTCTATAGAATTTTGCTCCATAAGATAAAGCTATTTCTTCTGTTTTATCCGTACTTCCACTGTCAACAATAACAATCTCATCGGCTAAGTTTTTAATTGCTTCAAGGGTTCTACCTAATCTTTTTTCTTCATTTTTAGTTATTATTCCAACTGATAATCCCATTTTTCCTCCTAAGAGACTAACTCATATAATCTACCTAAAATTAAACTTCTATTTATATTTACATTTAAAATAAATTTTTTAAGGGTAAATTTCCTAAGCTCTATTCTTCTTATTTTTTGACTATTGCCTCTTATACTATTTGTTCCTTTTTTAGTCGTTACAAATTGTTTGTAACCTACTTCTTTCATTATTTCTATTCCGAAATCACTTTTATGTCCCCATGGCCAACAAAAACTCGTTACACTATTCCCTAGTTTTTCTTCTATTTCTTTTTTATTTTCAAAACTCTCTTCTTTTATTCTTTCTTTTGCTTCTAAAGAAGATTCTCCAATTATTAATGTTCCTAGATACTTATCGACAAATTTTTGATATTCTTTCAAATCTTCTCCGATAACATCTTTATTTTCATGATAAAATTCATTAAATTTATCAAAAAATTCATGAGCTATTTTATAACCTTTAGTAGAACATTCTCCTCTTTTTCTAAATATAGGATCCCCTTTTTTAGTTTCTCTTCCATAGAGAAATATATCAGACGAATCTCCTGTTGATTCTTTATGTATACCAATTATTTCATGACTAGTAAATATAGGAAAATGCTTATGGCTATGTGCTTGAAAATCAACAAGTCCACTTTCATGCATCTCTCTAATTTCACTCCAGTTCATATATTGTTCTGAGCCAATTTTTCCATTTTCAACATAATCTAATGCAGCTTCTCTATTAGCTTCTCTACTTTCCAATATGTTTAGATGATTTTTTCTTTCTTTTTCACTAATATAAAATGTATTTAAAAAAATAGTTGCTTTCATATTGTATTTTTTTAAAATTGGAAACACATTTAAATAATTATCGTAATAACCATCGTCAAAAGTAAGCATTATATTTTTATCTTTTTTTGAATATTCCTTATTTTCGTAATCAGATATTGTTATTCCTTTATAGTTCTTTTTTATCAAATATTCTACATGACTTTCAAACAACTTAGGATTTACATTTGATAAGTCATTAACTTGATGGTAAAGTATAGATGGAATCCCTTTATTCATATAACAAATAATAATTATAATAATAACTAAACTCACAAATAAAATCATAATCTCCTCCTTCTACTAACTATTAATTATACCAAAAATATCTATTCTCTACAAATTTCTAAATAAAAATTAATTTCAAAGAAAAAAGGCTAGTAAAACTAACCTTTCAAACAAACTATTTTATCTACCATAAAGACCTTTTTCTCTTTGATAATACATCAAATCTCTATGTGCTTTTATTTTTTTACTATACTCTTCTACTCTTTCGGCTTCGCCTTCTACCACTCTACCTCCCAAATCATACAGTTTTTGACCTGATATATTTGATTCAACAAAGTAATATTTATCATCTACAAATCCATAAGCATTTCCATTTGAAACAAAAGCGTAATTATAAGCATTTTCCTGCAACAAATCTTGTCCCCAAGAAGCACTTTCGTATTTTCCACCAAGAACTCCCATTACCGTTGGTAATATATCCACTTGAGATCCAGCTTTAGATAATACTTGTTCTTTTAACAAGTTTTTGTTTGGAGACCAAAGTAACATAGGAATGTGGAAAAATCTCTTATCATTAGGTTCGTATTTATTTAGATTTATTCCATGATCTGCAACAAAAACAAATACTGAATTTTTAGCAAACTCTTCATTTCTAACTTTTTCAATAAAACCTTCAAGGGCGTAATCAGAGAATCTAAAAGCTCTATCTCTTTTATACATACCATCTTTATATTTGTCTTCAAATTCAAAAGATTCATCTGTATCAAATGGAGCGTGATTACTAAGTGTAAAAAAGTTTACATAAAATGGTTCTTTCAAGTTTTTCATATACTCTATCCCATACTCAAACAATTTGTCATCTGGAACTCCCCACTCTATCGTTCTATCTTTATGAGCAAACTTTTCTACTCCATTTATCTCATCTATTCCATTAAATCTAAGGAATCCATCCATATTATCAAAATGAGGATCTCCACCATAAATAAAATGAGTATTATAATTTCTTTCTTTCAAGATATTTCCCAATGACAAAAATGGCTTTTGACTAGCTATAGTATCTTTTGTAATTGACTCATCAAGAGGTGATGGATAACTAATATTAACCGAAGCTATTCCTCTATTTGATCTTCCGCCTTGAGAATAAAAATTATCAAATAATACTCCTTCTTTAGAAAGTTTATCAAAATATGGAGTTAAATCTTTTTCTCCCCCAATAGATTTCATTCCATAAGCTGACCAAGACTCTAATAAAACCATGATTACATTTAATTTTTCCTCTTCTTTTCCTGTATCTACTATTCTATACAGAGGATTTTCTTTATTATATTCATTATTTATAGATAAATTTTCTTTTACTATTACACTTGCTTCTTCAAAAGTAAAATCTTTTTTCACTTCACCTATTTTATCTTTTTTCCTCTTGTAATAATAGGATTTACCCAAACTAAAAGTACCATTCAGAGTCATTTGATTAACTATATTGTATTTGGAAAAATAAGCTCTTCCCCAATTAAGTGTTGATGAACCAAAACCACCTCTAGTTCCAAAAACAAAAAGTGTTACAAGTATCAAACTCGATACAAATTCTGCTAATCCTTTTATTATTTTATCTTTCTTTTTTTCGATTTCTTTTGATTTTTGTTCATATATTTCTATAGTTCTTTTAAAGAAAACAACATATATTGCTATCATAAAAAATATCATTAGTATATTTGATATAGGACTATATTCAGAAGAGAAAAAACTTCCTATGATTTCTGTAGAACCCAAACTATAATCAAATACAGAACTATTCATATGAAAACCAAATTCTTTAAAATATTCAACATCCATTATATTTATAAAAGATACTATTACAAATAATGGTAACGTTTCCAAAATCCAAATATATTTTGCTTTTTTATCAAATTTAGATAAAGAAATTATCTTATATAAAGGATAAGCTAGTACAGTTAATATCAATAAATATGAAGCTACTGCATTATCATATATCCATCCTATATAAAATCCATGCAAATAAGTACCTATATTAATAGTTTCTTTTATATAGTCTCTATTTTTAAATAAAAAATATAACCTATTTGAAAACAACAATAAAATCACACACAAATACATTTTTAGGATAACTTCTACCCACAAAAACTTTTCCCTTATTTTATTCATCATTCCTCCAATTCACACACATATAATAATATTAAAACTTATATTACACATAACATCTAATAAAAAACCGAGTATCACTACTCGGTTAAAAAAATTATCACATAGTCTTAAAGGGGGATAAGATCTATATG
>CAZHXU010000013.1:0-28207 GCA_964536535.1 uncultured Fusobacteriaceae bacterium | reverse complement strand
ACTGTAGAATAAAAAACAAAGTGTTTAACACCATTTTTTTTAGCTTCTACCGCCAACCTCCTAGTTAATTCAGTATTCACTTCAAAATACTTTTCTTCGGGAGCACCTTTCATCTGATGAACAAGGGCTGCAAGATGAAGTATACAATCTACTCCTTCATAGTTTAATTCTTCTGGTGTTTTTTCTATTAAACATACAGGAATTATATTAAATTCATCTTTATATTTTTCTATAAAATTACTGCCTACAAAACCACTTGCACCAGTAACCATAACTGTTTTTTTCATAATAACCCCTTAATATCTACTAGTTGCTTCTACCAGCTCATTATGTTTTCCTAATAATATATCATCTTTTACCATATCTTCATTTTTCACTTTATTCATTATTTTCAATAAAGTAGCTATAATAATCCACATATCACCAAAAAAACTTTGATTTTTTATATAATATTTGTTAAGTTCAATTTTATAAGGCATAATTTGTTCTATATAATACTTTTCTGGATTAGCAACTTTATTCATCAAATATTCTTCATCTGAAAAAACTATACTTGCTGTTGAAGATATTCCACTTCTTACAGTAAAAATTTCTTTTTGATTATCTGAATAAAATTCTAATCTCCTTGGTAATTCAGGTCTAGGACCTACAAAGGACATATCTCCTTTTATAATATTAAAAAATTGAGGTAGTTCATCCAACTTTGTTTTTCTAATAAATTTCCCTAAAGGTGTTATAGCACTACTACTTCCTTTAGTTTGAATACCTTTTCCATCTTTATCATAGTCTGTTCTCATACTTCTAAATTTATATATTTCAAACTCTTTCATTCCTATAGTAAGTCTTTTTTGCTTAAATAATATAGGACCTTTTGATGTGATTTTTATAAGTATTGCAACAACCAACATTATTGGCCAAGTTAATATAATACCAATTAAAGCCATAAAAAAATCAAATAACCTTTTCATTTTTATCCTTCCAATTAAAAGTTATGATGTTCAGGTTCTTTATAAGTAACTATAAATTCTTTCATCTTATCTTTCATCAATTTATATTCTCTATTTTCAATTAAAATTTCCAATTGTTTTAAATATTTTATAACTTCTGATTTTTCATCTTTTAGTCTAGCTATAAATATTTTTTTATTCTCAGTTTTTAAAGCAGAATTAATATCATACAAAAGTTCTTCATACAATTTCTCTCCTGGTCTAAGTCCACTTATTTCAATATCTATGTCTACACCAAGTGTTAAACCAGATAGTTCAATCAGGTTTTTAGCCAAATCGATTATTTTAACAGGCTCTCCCATATCAAGCACAAAAACTTCTCCGCCTTCTCCTAAACTTCCTGCTTCTAATACAAGTTGAGAAGCTTCAGGAATAGTCATAAAATATCTAGTAATCTCTGGATGAGTAACTGTTAAATTTTTCTTCTCTGCTATTAATTTTTTGAATATCGGAATCACACTTCCATTACTTCCTAAAACATTTCCAAATCTAACAGCCATATATTTAGTATTACTCGTTCTGTTTTTATCTTCTATTATAAGTTCTGCAGCTCTCTTTGTTGCTCCCATAATATTAGTTGGGTTTACTGCTTTATCTGTAGATATTAATACAAATTTTTCCACTTCATATTCACTAGCTAAGTCAACTACATTTTTAGTTCCAAAAATATTATTTTTTATAGCCTCTTCAGGATTGTGCTCCATAAGAGGTACATGTTTATGTGCTGCAGCATGATATACCAAATTTGGTCTGTATTTTTCGAATAAATAATCTATTTTTTCTTTTTCTCTTATATTACACACTTCACTTATAATATTAATTCCTTTATAGTTTCTTTTTATCTCTAATTCTAAGAAGTATAAAGAATTTTCGTTAACATCAATATTTACAATTAATTTAGGATTAAATTTTGCTATTTGCCTACTCAACTCTGACCCAATCGAACCTGCTCCGCCAGTAACAAAAACAGTTTTTCCTTCTATATAACTTACTATAGATTTCGTATTTACTTCTACACTATCTCTTCCTAACAGATCTTCTACTTTTACATCTCTAACTTGACTAGTCATAGTTTGAGTATCTAATATTTCAGTAAAACTAGGAAGTATTTTAACATCGACTTTTTCTTGCTTTCCTAATCTATATAGTTCTTTTATCTCTTTTTTATTCGCCGAAGGTATTGCTATAATAACTTGCTCTATACTATACTCTTCTATCAGTTTAGGCAAGTCATATCTATTACCTATCACTTTATATCCATGTAACATTAAATTAGTCTTTTTTGTATCATCATCAATTAAACCTACTACATCAAGATTTAATTTAGGATTTTTAACATACTCTCTCAAAAGAGTATCAGCAGCATCTCCTGCTCCAATTATTATTGTTTTTTTTCCTTTTTCATTTTTTTCTTTATTAACAAACCTATATTTAATAAATAATCTTACTGTAAGTAATCCAAATACTCCGAATATCGTATTCCCCACTAACAAATGCCTTGCTAAACTCGAAGTAGAAAATAAAGTATAAAAAAACAAAACTAAATTTACCATTAAAACATCTATTCCAATATTAAAGACATCTTTACTACTTACATATATCCAACTATTTTTATTTGTTTTCCTAATTGTTAAAACAGCAAAAGAACTCAAAATAAGTATTAATAAAAATTGTTTTTCAAAATATTTTTCCCAACTCACATCGTACTTTATCATTAAAGTTAGTATATATGAAAGAATTAAAGTTAATACATCTATACTTTTTTTCATATACCTTCTCACTACTGCACTTTCTACGAATCTTTTCACTACTTCCTCCTATCAACCATAATCCCTTTATTATTTTATCAAACTTTATACAATTTGTCCAATAATACTTCACATATTCCCAATAAATGTTGAGGTTTCAAAGTTTCTTTATATGATGATATTTTAGAGTTTATTCAGCTTTTTTTTAAAAAATTAAATTTTAAAAGGTTGGTTACCCAACCTTTATACAAAGTTCAATTTTTCTCTATTTACTACTATAAATCTTTTTATCTTTAACCCTAATAATCCTAAGACAAAAACTAAAACACTAAAAAAAACAATTTTAAAATAATTATATTCTTTTATTACTTCTACTTCATCTACTTCCAAAACGTTGCTATAGTACCTTTTATTTTCATTTTCTATAAAAATATTTATTTCATCAATTTTTTTATTAAAATTCATATTCAATTCATTTAATTCTTGCTCTATTAAATCTTTTAGTTCCTTATCCTCTTTTATCAATTTTATTTCTTCTGTTAAATATTTTATTTCTTCTGTTATTCTAGCTATCTCAACATTAGTTTTTGTTATTCTTTCAATCAGATCTGTATAATATTTTTTTTCAGTTCCTAATTTATAAGAAGTTTTTTCTGAATTTTTACTAATAATCAATTGATTATTTTCAGGCTTATATTTTTTTATAAGAAAAGCTAATACGTCCAATTCACCTTTGTGTTTACGCTTTTTGATTTCTAACTTTTTAATTTCTTCTTTTTTTATACTTAATACAGTATCTATATTTTTCACTACTCTTGTATTTTTAATTTGGTTTTCGACTCTTAACAAGTCCACATTTTCAAACAATTTTTGTTCGATGAGAATATTTTCATATTTATTTTGCTCGTATAAATTAACTTTATTTTTTTTATACAAGAGATATTCTATTAAATTTTTATTTTTGATTTTTAAATAATAGATTTTTTCTTCTAACTCAAAATAATCTTCAAAGTTACTCTTATAAATATCCCCTAATTTTTCAGCTTTTGTTTTTATTAAAAGTTTTTTATTAACAAATTCATTTAAGATATCTACATGGATATTTTCTTCTTTAAAAATCGGTAAAGTACTTGTTAATATTATATTTCCTTTGTTATACCCGTTAATATCTTCTTTTTTTTCCAAAGAATTTTCTAAAAAATTACTTCCTTGTTTTATATATAAAGAATCTTTAAATAAATCAAAGGGATAATCTATTTTTTTTCTTTGATACACTTCCCACAAAATTTCTTCGCTTAAAATATCTCTTAAGTCAAAATTCTCCCCTGTTGAATAAAAACCGTTTTCAATACCTGGAAAACTAATTTTAATTTTCACTTGTTGTTTTTCTTTGTTAATTGTTAAAAACAATAACAAAGAAGTTAAAAATGCAATTCCCACTATTTTTTTCATAATACCTACCCACTATTTTTTTTTGTAATATTTTCAAGTTTTATAATTAAAAATTCCAAAATATAAACTGCTTAAGCAGTTTATAAATGTTTATTTTTAAATTCTAATATAAATATTATAACCACTCCTAAAAACAACCCCATAACCAAAGATACTAACAGATACAACTCTAATTTTGTTTCATTAATAGATTCTATTGGCGAAATTTTCTTTATCATATTTGAAAAATATACTTGATTATATTCTTTATTTAACAAATTTACATCCGAAATTATTCTATTATATTTATCTTGTATAGATACTATCAATACATTCACATCATCAATATATACACTATTTTCATCATTTTCATTTTCTAATTCAGCTATTCGACTTTTATAATAGATTATATCTTCTGCTAAAGAAACAGCATTAATTCCTGCTTCCGTTGCTTTCTCTATTAATCTTCCGTAATACGATTCTTTATTATCCTCCATTATACTTCCATCAAAATTAGGAACTATAACTTGATTTGATTCTGGTTTATAATTATCTAACATTTCTTTAATAATCTTTTCTTCTGCTAAATATTTTGCTTTTTTTAATTCTAAATCTTTTATAAGGTTTCTATATTTCTCAATTATTCTCCACTTATTTTTACTTAAGTTTTTATTTTCAACTATAGATTTTAAATTTTTAACTTCAATATTTTCCAGTAAATCTACTTCACTTAATAAATCTGAATAAGTTAAAAGTAAAGTACTAGATCTAAATTTATTAGATTTTTCATCAACTAAAAAATTCCTAAGATTCAACAAATTATTATCTACGATTTCTAATAACTCTACATAATCATATTTGTCATAATTACCACTAGCTTTTCCAATTACTTCTAAACGATTATATCTATACTCGTAATATGATTTATACTCATATATTATCTTATCTAATATCTTCCTATCATAATCAAAATTTTTAGTTAATTTAAAAGTAATTAAAAAAGTACTTGGATAATAATTAAATATACTTCCATTTTTATAACTTTCTTCAATTTGTTTTGTAATATGATTAGGTATAATTGGATTTAATTTAACAGCTCTTTTTAAACTTTCTACTCCTATATTTTTTTCTTTTAAACTCGGTTCATTTTCTATAACTTTATTAAGTACAGGAGTGCTAGTTAATAGGTTAATGTCAAATAAAGTACCGTCTGGATTTTCTCCTCTTATTATCTCCTCAAAATTAAAGTTAATTAATACTCTACTTTCATAATTTTGATTTTTAATAAACAATCCACTTAACAAACCTAAAATTAACATAAAAAAAACACTTAACAATATAATTTTTTTTCTTTTAATCAATACTTTTATTAATTCAATCAAATCAATTTCATCTTCAACAATAGGTTGTGAAGTCATCTCGTTCATCCTCTGCATAATCCCTCCCCTAAGCTTCTCATTAATAATATCATTTGTAATATATTATGTCAATAAAGTGCGTAACTTTTTATAAGTTTTATAGAATAAAATATTTTTAAACTTTATTTTAAATTAATCACGATGTAATTGCCTATTTTAATTTCACCTAAACTTTTATTACTTCCAATTTGTTTTTTTTATAAACTCTTTTAAGAAAACCGAAATAAGAGATAAAAATCCTCCTAAAAGAAGTGAAATTATCCCAACAATAGAGAGTCTGACTTTACCTTCTACTTCATAAACAGATGTTCTTATATTTATGTTGTTTGTTAAACTAGATATAGTACGTTCAATTTCAAGTTTTTCTCTCAAAGATTCATTATACATAGTTGTGTATGTTTCTTTTTTCGCAAAAACTATTGGTCTTTTTTCTTTCATTGCTTCTACAACATCTGAAACAGAAGTATTAACTCCTATTAAATCTGAATATTCACTACTTATTTTATCTATTTCATCTTCCATTTTTTCAAGCTCTGATGTATATTCATTTATTTTAGTATCAACTAAAAGGATTTTTTCTTTTAATTCTGTTTTATTTTGACTTTCTATAAAGGAATTTAGAGTTTTAAAGAATATCGCAATTAATTCTTTTGATTCTTCTTCTGTTTCACTAGAAACACTTACTTTATAATTTAATGTGTTTTTTTCAGTATTTGTAATTACATATATTTCTTCTAAATTTTTTCTTTTTTCTTTAAGAAGGATATTTTCGTTTTCTTCCTTTATAAATATTTTTTCTTTATAAAATTCTTCTACTACTTGATTATTTTTAAATATTTCTCCAGGGTTCAAATTTTTTATTCCTACTTTACTATAATCACTCAAAGAAAAATTTTGTTCTAAAGTTATAGGTTCTATTTTTTTCATATATATACCTGTTATTATTCCCAAAACAGTTACAAGAGTTGTTAATAAAATTATAAATTTAATATTTTTAAGAAGAATCTTTATAATTTCTACTAAATCAATTTCATCTTCGTATCTCTCTTGCACGTTTGGGTAGTTATTTTCCATAATCATAATTCCTCCATAATTTTTTTCTACTTAATTAATAATATTTTTTATACATTATCAAAATTATTCTTCACAACTCTTTTTATTTTGGGATGTAATTTACAAATAATATCATCAGCAATAGTTCCAGATAAGTTAGCTAAGTATTCAGGACTTATATTAGGTCCTAGTAGTTCTACTTCTACTCCCAACTTCCTATCTAGATTCATTCCTGTTAAATCAACAAGAATTTGATCCATGCATACATTACCTATTATTTGATATTTTTTCCCTTCAATATACACTTTTCCCTTATTAGACAGTTGTCTCATATAACCATGTGAATAGCCTACTGGTACTGTAGCTATGCACATATCTTTTTTTGCTAAAAACTCACCATAAGATATGCGTTGACCTTTTTTTACCTTTCGGAGATTAGTTATTTTGCTCTTCCATGTAAAAATACATTTTATTTGACTATCTTCTTTGTACAGAGGTTGCAAGCCATAAAGCAACATTCCTATCCTTACCATATTATGATAAAAATCTTCATATTTCAAGCTAGCTGTACTATTAGCCAAATGTTTTTTCAAAGTTATACCTAATTCTTCTTCTATATTTTTTGCCATTATTAAAAACAAATCATTTTGTTTTTTACTAAATTCATAATCTTCTGCATGGGCAAAATGGCTATAAATACCTTTGATATTAAGCTTGTTTTCTTTAATTAAACTAACTAATTCTTCTAAATGGTTTATATCAAAACCTAATCTATTCATTCCAGTATTTAATTTTATATGAAAAGTTATTTTTTTTAAAAGTTCCAAATCATAAGCTATATAAGCTTTTAACTGCTCTAAAGAATATAAAGTTACTATCATATTATTATCCACTATTTTTTCTAAATTTTCTGTAGAAATATAGTTAAAAATAAGTATTTCTTTTTTTATTCCAACTTTTCGTAGTTCCAAAGCTTCGTTAAAAAAAGCAACTGCAAAAATATCTGTACCTAACTTTTCCAATTCTATCGCAATTTCTTCTACTCCTAAACCATAACTATCGGCTTTTATCACTGAACAAATAGGAGTTCTAGTTTTTTCTTTGATATATTTATAGTTATTTTTTAATTTATTCAAATCAAGCTCTAACCAAGTTTCCATATTTTACCTTCCTTTTTAGCACTATAGATTTTAACACAAAAGTAAGGTTTATACAAGGTACAGAATAGTTATTTTCATTTAGTATCCCTAAAATTTATTCTAAATAAATCACTTATATTTTTCATCTATTTCTTTCAAAAGTTTTTTTATTTGTTGTGCATAATCTTTTTTACATATTAACAAAACATCTTCTACTTCTACTACAATTAAGTCTTCCACTCCTAATGTAGCTATGAGTTTATTATTTTTACCGATTATTATATTGTTTTTACTACTAAGTTCTATTACTTGTCCTTCTTTTACAACACTATTATTTTTATTATGTACAAATAGATCATCTAGAGCTGTATAACTTCCAACATCATTCCAACCAAAATCAACTGGTATCAATTTTATGTTGTTAGATTTTTCCATAATTCCAAAATCTATGCTTATTTTTTCAAATTTTTCAAAATCACTTCTTACAAATTCACTCTGTTCTAAAATCCCACCAGTAAAAGTTTTTAAGTTTTTTTCAATTTTTTCTATTATATTAAAATGTTTAGGAAGATATTTTCTATATTTTTCTATTAATAAATCAATATCACAAATAAACATTCCACTATTCCAGTAATAATTCCCTGCTTCTACATAAGCTTCAGCTCTTTCATAATTTGGTTTCTCCCAAAAACGAAGGGCTGAATAAAACTCTTTTTTTTCTTCTTTTTTATCTACTTCTATATAACCATAAGCTGTTTCAACTTTTGTCGGTTTAATTCCCAAAGTAATTATTGATTGTTCCTTATAACTAATATCACTTGCCACTTCAAGTATTTCTCTAAATTTATTTTCGTCTTCAATCAAATGATCACTAGGTAATATTAACAACTGACACTTTTCATAAACTCTTTTAATAATCATTGTAGAATAAGCTATACATGCTGCTGTATCTTTTTTCAAAGGTTCAATAATTATATGACTATTTTGTAACTCTGGAATTTCTTTTATTATTTCTTCATAATAATCTTTATTTGTAGAAATAAAAATATTTTCTTTTGGAATAAGAGGTAAAATCCTTTCAAAAGTTTCTCTTATCATTGTTTTTTCGTGGATTAACTTCAGAAGTTGTTTTGGTTTATTTTTTCTTGATAAAGGCCAAAACCTTTCTCCACTTCCTCCTGCCATAATTAATGCTACATTCATAAAATCACCTCTTTTTATTATTTGAACATAGCTATTATTTCCTTTTTATATTACAGATTTATTTCTGCAAAAAAAAACCAACTTTTTACAGTTGGTTTAATAATTATTTAATTTTCCTATTAGAACATCTTTTGGTAATAAACCATTAATAGTATCTACTATTTCACCATCTTTGAATATTATCATTGTAGGTATAGTTCTAATCTTATATTTATTACTTAACTCATCTACTTCGTCTACATTAACTTTAGTTATTTTAGCTTCTACTACTTCACTAACTTCATCAAGTATAGGACTTAGCATTTTACATGGATTACACCAACTAGCCCAAAAATCAACTAACACTACACCTTTCGAATCTAAAACTTCCTCATGGAAATTACTAGTATCTAGATGCAACACTTTACTCATAATCGACCTCCTAAAACATGCTTTACTATTAAAAGGATACCATAGCTTCATGGCTTTGTCAATTTTTCAAACTATGATTTTTTCAATTCTAAACACTTTGAAAAAAGAGTTTGTATTTTATACTGAAATTTTCTTACATGTGCTAATATAGTTTATCTATTTCCATACATTTCTGCATAATACTTTTGATAATCTCCGCTTACAACTTCTTCTACCCACTCTTGATTTTCAAGATACCATTTTATAGTTTTTTCAATTCCTATTATAAATGGTGTCTCTGGATAAAAACCTAACTCTTTAACTGTTTTTGTTGGGTCTATTGCATATCTCGCATCATGACCAAGTCTATCTTGTACATGAGTTATTAAGTCATAATTTATATTTTTCAAGTCTGTCTTTAGGATAGTTTGATATTTAGGTTCTTCGTTCATTATTCTAACTATAGTATCTATAGTTAATTTAACAATATTTATATTTTGCTCTTCATTAAAACCGCCAATGTTATAAGCTTCTCCTAATCTTCCTTTATTAATAACCATATCTATCCCTTTACAATGATCGGTAACATATAACCAGTCTCTTACTTGTTTACCATCGCCATATACAGGCAGTTTTTTTCCTTCTAATATATTTTTTATAATAAGTGGTATTAATTTTTCTGGAAAATGATATGGTCCATAGTTATTACTACATCTTGTTACATTTATTGGAAAATGATATGTTTCATCATAAGCTCTAACTAACATATCTGCTCCAGTTTTTGATGTAGCATATGGACTTCTTGGATCAAGAGCTGTTTTTTCTGTAAAAAACTTTGAACCAAATGTTTTAGGGATAAGATCTCTACCTACCAAAACTTTTTTTAATTCTTCTAGCTCTAGTCCATTTTCAACTGTCAATTGTCCATTTTCAATTAACAACTTTCCATCGGGCAAATCTCTTTCAAGTGTTCCATATACTTCATCTGTGCTTACTTGTAAGAATTTTTTTCCTTCTTTATATAAAGGATAACCCTTATGGTCTTTTCCTATAGTCCAATGAGTTTTAGCTACGTCCATCAAAGTTTGAGTACCAAGTATATTTGTTTCTAAAAAAATTCCAGGATTTTCAATACTTCTGTCCACATGAGATTCGGCTGCAAAATTAACAACATAATCTACATCATTATTCATAAATATATTTTCTACTAACTCTTTATTACAAATATCTCCCTTTACAAAAGATACTCTTTTATCTTTTAATTCTTCTCTTATAGTTCCTAAATTACCTGCATATGTTAATTTATCCAAAACTATAATATTAATCTCTGTATATTTCGAAAGCATATATTTTACAAAGTTTGCACCTATAAAACCTGCTCCACCTGTTACTAAATAAGTCATTTTTCCTCCTATTAAAACCTTTATGTACTTAACTCTCTTCAGAGGAATATACTTCTTCTTAAGAGTTTGACATCGTAGGTCACAAAGCACACAAAGAAACTTAAGTTCACTAAGTTAAATTTCAATATCCTCTGCCACATTTTCTTCTTTTCGCACTTTTCTCAACCTTGTATTCTTGGTAATCCATTAGTAGTAGTATTTTAAATTTATTTACCATACAATAAAACTAATCATTTAATTCTTTTAAAAATCTATCAACAGCATCTTGCCAATGGGGTATTTTTTCCCCAATAACTTCTTCTACTCTACTACAATCTAGTTTTGTATATACTCCTCTTTTAGCTGGCAGATTAAAGTCTGCAGTTTTAGCTCTTCCCAACTCACCTTGCCACCCTATTGAATCAAGTACATATTTAGCTTGGTCATATTTACTTGCTTCTCCATTATTGCACAAGTGATATAAACCAAATTTACCAGTTTGGATTAATTTCCATGAATATTCTGCCAAATCATATGAATAAGTTGGTACTGATTTTTGATCATCAACTATATTTAATTTATCCCTATCTTTTGACCAGTTAATTACTTGTTTGTTAAAGTTATTGTTTGCAATTCCAAATACCCAAGATGTTCTAATTACAAATGATTTATCATAGATATTTAAAACTCCTTTTTCTCCTTCTACTTTTGCCATACTATACACAGATAGCGGACTAGTTTCATCCTCTTCTATATAGGCTTTTCCTTTTGTTCCGTCAAAAACAAAATCTGTAGAATATGTTACAAATACTGCTCCAATTTTTTTTGCAATTTCAGCCAAATTTTGAGGTGCAAAAGAATTTAAAGAATAACATGCTTCTTTTTCCTCTTCTGCTTTATCAACATTGTTATAAGCCGCACAATTTATTATATATTTTATTTCTTTTCCTTTAACAAAAGCTTCTACAGCTTCTTTATTTGTAATATCTAACTCTTTATAATCTGTAGCTATATATTTTATATTTAATCTATCAAATAGTTTTTGGAAATCATGACCTAACTGACCATTTGCTCCTGTTAATAAAACCATAATTCTCCCTTCATCGACTAATTAATTATCTTCATTTTCAATTATCAATTGTCAATTATCCATTAAAACCTTATATCACTTGCTACAAATTCTCTAAATGTTTGTTGTTTCATATCTTTTTCAGATAGATTAAGCTCTTCTACCCTTATTCCATATTTTTCAAACTCCCAATTAATATTAAGGTCTTTATCATTCCAGATTATTCCTGAATCATATTCTGGTGCATAATAATCTGTACATTTATATTGAAATTCAGTATTATCTTCTAAAGTCACAAAACCATGTGCAAATCCTTCTGGTACATAAAATAATCTTTTATTTTCAGCAGTTAATAATACTGTTTTTACTTGTCCAAAAGTAGGACTTTCTCTTCTAAGGTCTACAGCAACATCTAAAACACTACCTGCTATAACTCTTACTAACTTCCCTTGAGTATGTTTAGTTTGAAAATGCAGTCCTCTAAGAACACCTTTTTTAGATTTAGAGTGGTTATCTTGAACAAAGTCCATATTTAAACCTATCTCTTCAAAATCTCTTTTACTATAACTCTCCATAAAAAATCCTCTATCATCACCAAAAACTCTTGGTTCAAGGATTACTAAACCTTCTATACCTGTTTCTATACGATTAAACTTACTCATTTTTTCTCCTTCTATTTGGATTATCTTTCTTCTATCAAATCCATTAAGTATCTACCATATTCTGTTTTCATTAGTGGTTTTGCCAATTCTTCTACTTTTTCTTTTGTAATCCACCCATTTTTATATGATATTTCTTCTAAACAAGCAACCATAATTCCTTGTCTTTTTTGAACTGTACTTACAAAATTAGCTGCATCTAACAAACCTTCATGGGTTCCTGTATCTAACCAAGCCATTCCTCTTCCAAGATTTATTACATTAAGTGTACCTTCATTTAAATACATTTCATTTAAAGTTGTTATTTCTAACTCACCCCTATGGCTAGGTTTTACTTTTTTAGCTTTTTCAACTACTGTATTATCATAAAAATAAAGACCTGGTATGGCAAAATTAGATTTTGGTTTTTCTGGTTTTTCTTCTAATGATATAGCTACTCCATTTTGATCAAACTCTACTACACCAAATGCTTTAGGATTTTGAACTGGATAACCAAATATAGTTGCTCCTTCTACTCTTTTAGCAGCTTCCTTTACCATTCCTGTTAATCCATGTCCGTAGAATATATTATCTCCAAGAACTAAAGCACACGAATCTTTTCCTATAAACTCTTCTCCCAAAATAAAGGCTTCTGCTAATCCATTTGGGTGTTCTTGAACTATATATTCAAATTTTACTCCAAAATCTTCTCCCGAACCTAACAAATCTTTAAATACTGGTAGATCTCTAGGAGTTGAAATAATAAGTATTTCTTTTATTCCTGCTAACATCAAAACCGATAATGGGTAAAAAATCATTGGTTTATCATAAATAGGTGTTATTTGTTTTGATATTGCTTTTGTTACTGGATACAATCTTGTACCACTTCCTCCTGCTAATACTATTCCTTTCATAAACTTCTCCTCTCGTTTATTTTCTTCTATAGTATAACGTTTTTACAAAAGTTTTTCAACATATAAGAAAAGAAGTCAATAAAGACTTCTTTTGTATAAATTTAATTTTATTATGCTATGTGTGTTTTATTTTTTTCTAAAGTTTATAGCCTCTAACAGGTGTTTTTTACTTATATTTTTTTCATTGTCCAAATCTGCTATAGTTCTTGCTACTTTGAGTATCTTATCAAAACTTCTAGCTGATAATCCAAGGTTTCTGCCTGCTTTTTTAAGTATTTCTACTTCTTCTTTTGCTAACTTGCAAAACTTCTTTATTTCATTTTGACTCATATTAGCATTAGTTTTAGACGTTCCAAACCTTACTTTCTGCTTTTCTCTAGCTTCTACCACCCTCTCCTTTATAATTTGGGAAGTTTCACCTTTAGAATACTCTAACAACTCTTCTTCATTTAATCTTTTTATCTCTACATATAGATCCATTCTATCAATTATTGGACCTGATATTTTCCCCATATACCTCTGCACATCTCTTTCACTACAACTACATACATTGGCACTATCTCTTTCTCCATAATAACCACAAGAACAGGGATTACTAGCTCCTACTAATATAAAGTTACTCGGAAATTTTATTCTATACATAGCTCTACTTATACTTACTTCTTTATCTTCAAGAGGTTGTCTTAGAGTTTCTATTATTTGTTTTGGAAACTCTGCCATCTCATCCAAAAACAAAACACCATTGTGTGCAAGAGTTATTTCACCGGGCTTAGGAATCCTTCCTCCACCTATAAGACTTATATTACTAGCTGTATGGTGGGGACTTCTAAAAGGTCTTTCTTTGATAACTGGTATATCTTCATTTAAAAGTCCCGCTATACTATATATTTTTGTACATTCAATTATTTCTTCTTCTGCCATGTATGGCATAATAGTAGGTAACCTTTTTGCCAACATAGACTTTCCTGCACCTGGACTTCCTACCATAAATAAGTTGTGTCCACCTGCTGCTGCTATCTCCATTGCTCTTTTTGCTTGAGCTTGCCCCTTTACTTCTGAAAAATCAAAGTAATTATCTTCTACTTCTACCTCCTCTTCACTTCCAAAATCTAATATAATTCCTTTATTCAAAAAATTAATTACATCACTTAAGTTTTTAGCAGGTATTACTTCTACTCCCTCTATCATCTTCCCTTCCAAATAATTATCATAGGGAACAATTATTCCTTTTATGTCATTTTCTTTTGCTGTAATAACAGCGTTTATTATGCCCTTTACAGGATTTATTTCTCCGCTTAAGGACAACTCACCAATTAATATATAATCATTTAATTTATCCCTGACTATACTACCGTAACAAGCAAGGATTCCAATTGCTATGGGCAAATCAAAACCTGAACCTTCTTTTCTAATATCTGCTGGGCTAAGATTAACAACTATTTTTTTAGGATACATCTCATAACCACTATTTTTTATCCCCGCTTTTACCCTCTCTTTACTCTCTGCTATGGCTGTATCTCCAAGACCAACTATATTAAAATTTGGTAATCCATTACTCAAATCCACTTCTACCCTTACTAAATACCCCTCTACTCCAAAAAAACTAGCACTTAATATTTCTGCTAACATAACACCCTCCTTTTATACATAATATTATTTGATATTTTTCTAATTTTCCTCTTTGATTCTTGACCAAAAGAGTGTAATAATCTATAATTAATTTAGGAGGTTATAATGGTAGAAGAATACTTGAATCGTTTAGGAATCTATGAAAAATTGGATATTTCATTTGATTCTCTTTGTAAAATACAACAAAATCATTTATTAAATGTTCCTTTTGAAAATTTTAATATTCATTTGTATAAAGAATTAAAATTAGAAAAAGATTTTATTTTTGACAAAATAGTCAATAAAAAAAGAGGTGGTTTATGTTATGAGATGAATTATCTTTTATATTTAATCTTAGTAAAAATGGGATTTGACGCTGAATTAATTGGATCTAAAACCAAAAATGATGGAAATTTTTTCGACCATCCTTTAATCAAAGTTTTTCTTGATAATAATTATTATCTTGTTGATGTTGGTTTTGGAGATAATTTTATGAAACCTATCAAACTAAGTAAAAATACTATTCATACTGATACTAAAGGAACTTTTAAAATTTCTTTTGTTGAAGGTAATGAATATATCTTAGAAAAACTAACTAATGATATTTTTGTAAAACAATTTATCATAAGAGATAAAGAAGAGAAAATTGAAGATTTTTACAACAGGAAAGAGTGGTATGTTAATTCTGATCAATCTATTTTTAGGAAGAACTTTTTCTGTTCAAAAGAATATTTAGATGGTCGAGTCAGTTTAAAAGAAAATAAGATTAAATATACAAGAGATGGTAAAGTTTTCATTGAAGCTATTAATAATGAAGACTCTTTTCTTAATCACTTAGTTGGAATTTTTGGAATACACTTATTAAATAATGAAATATTAATCATAAAAGAAATATTAAAGGAGTTTTATGGACAAGAATAAAATTGATTGGAATCCTTGTGTTGGTGGTGGAAGTAACTATAGAAGTAGAAAATTAGTTGTTAAAGAAGATAAACTTCTTTTTAAACCAACACTTTTAAATTATATTTTCCCTCTTATGTTTTGTGGTATCCCTGTTATTATCCTCTCTACGATTATAGCCGTGGGAGAAAGTATTCCTATTCCAATAATACTTTTTTTATTTATTTTTATATTAATTGGTATTTTGGTAGGAAACCTATTAACTAGACCAGTTGTAATAGACTTAAATAAAAAGGTTTTTTATAAAGGATATAAAATACCAAAAAAAAATAAAAAAGTTACTAAACTTTCAGATGTTATAGCTCTGCAAGTATTAACTGAATATATAATCTCAAGTAATAGTAATGGTAGCTCAAATAGATATTATAGTCATGAAATTAATTTTGTCTTAAAAAACTATACAAGAGTTAATATTGTTGATCACGGAAATAAAAATAGCATTATTAATGATTCCAAAACTATTTCAAGAACTCTAAACATACCAATTGTTACTAAAGATTAAAATAATTATCTGTTTAGAATAATAAAAAAGCTGATTCTTATTTGAATCAGCTTCTATTCTAATTTTTTTAATCTTTTAGTGCATCAATAATTAGTTCAGCAGTTGCAATATTAGTAGCACATGGTATCTTATGAACATCACAAAGTCTTACTAGAGCTTGTATATCAGGCTCATGTGGTTGAGCTTTTAATGGATCTCTAAAGAAAAATACAGCTTTTATCTTCTCAAGTGCTATATCAGCCCCTATTTGTTGGTCTCCCCCTAATGGTCCTGACAAATACCTATGAACTTCAAGATCTGTTGCTTGTATTATTCTCGAACCTGTAGTCCCTGTTGCTACTATTTCGTAATCTTTAAAAAAATCCTTATGTTTTTTTGCAAAATCAACTAACTCATCTTTTTTCCTATCATGTGCAATTAATGCTATCCTTTCCATAAACACCCTCCTTATACTCTTCTAATAAAATTATTCTCTCATAATAAATTTCTTTTTTCAAGAGTATATGTGTATATGTAAATTTTTTAATGTGATTTTTATTATTTTATTATTTTTTTCTATAATTTATTAAGAAAATGATTTATTAAAAATAAAATTATTTACAAATGGCATTTTTTTTCATAATCTTATAAAATATATATGAGAGTAAGGTGTTGGGTAAAGAATATATAGAATTTGTTTAGAAAGAATTCAGAAATTTTCTTTCTAAAGAATCGGTTAAAAAAGGGAGTTTATTATTAACTCCCTTTTTGCTTTAAAATAATGTTTTTTGATTATTCTCTTCTACCCTCTCTACTTCCTTATCATTGCCATTTTCTGCCAGTTTCACAAACTCTTCTTCAGTCAGTATCTTCACTGTTCCAAGCTCAATTGCTTTTTGTAGTTTACTACCTGCTTTTTCTCCAACTATCAAATAATCAAGTTTTTTAGAGACACTTCCAACATTTGTTCCACCTAATGACTCTATTACTTCTTTTATCTCATTTCTTTTATAGTGAAGTAATTTCCCTGTAAATAAAAATGTTTTTCCTACAAATTCAGAGTTCAAATCTTCTTCTTTTACTTCTACTTCAGAAAAATTCACTCCAAATTCTTGTAGTTTTTTAACTATCTCTATATTTTTTTCATTTCTAAAAAAGTTATAAACTGAACTAGCCACTTTATTTCCAACTTGATCTATACTTATTAGCTCTTCTTCAGACATCTCCATTAGATTATCTATATTTTTACTATATGAACTAAGTAAATTTGCCAAAAACTTTCCTACAAATGGTATCCCAAGAGCATATAAACTTTTACTATATGGTCTTTTTTTACTTTCTTCTACTGAATTAATAAGGTTTTCTACACTTCTACTTCCCATTTTATCAAGGCTCTCAAGTTCTTCTCTAGATTCTTTTAATCTAAATATATCAGTAATATCCTTAATTTTTCCTATTTCTATTAATTTCTCAACAATTTTACTTCCAAGACCATCTATATTCATTGCATCTCTTGATACAAAATACTCTATTTTTCTCTGCACTTTTGCATCACAAAGTTCATTTGGACATTTGATTGCAACTAAACCTTCTTCTTGTACTAATTCTGTTCCACAAACTGGACAATTTGTAGGTTCAACTATCTCTATCTCTTCTCCAGTACGAAGTTCTTTTACACTTTTTATCACTTGAGGTATAATTTCAGCTGCTTTTTCTATAAATACTGTATCACCGATTCTTATATCTTTTCTTCTGATTTCATCAAAGTTATGCAAACTAGCTCTTTTAACTTTACTTCCACTTACTTCTACTTCTTGCAACTCTGCAACTGGAGTTACTGTTCCCATACGCCCTACTTGAAATGTTATATCAAGAAGTTTTGTACTTACTTGTTTTGCTGGAAATTTATACGCAATAGCCCACCTAGGACTTTTAGTAGTGTTCCCAAGTATATTATGATGTTCAAATCTATTTAATTTAATTACTAAACCATCTGTTTCATAATCTAAATCATGTCTTTTTTCTTCCCAGTATTTTATTCTTTCTTCAAGTTCTGCTACATCTTTACAGACATCATAGATTCCAGTTGTTTTAAGTCCTATTTTTCCAAGATAATCTAAACTATCACTATGTTTTTCTATATCTAGTTTTTCCCCATCAACTAAATAATAAAAATAACAATCAAGTTTTCTATCTTTAACTATACTTGCATCTAATTGTCTTAATGTCCCACTAGCAGCATTTCTTGGATTAGCAAAAGGTTCTTCTCCACCTTCTACTCTTTTTTTATTTATTTCATCAAAATTAGAAAGTGGAAGAACTATCTCTCCTCTTACTTCTACACTGACATCTTCCTTAAGGAAATGTGGAATGCTCTCTATTTCCATTACATTTTCAGTTACATCTTCCCCAACAACTCCATCACCACGAGTTACTGCTTTTACCAAACGTCCATTTTCATAATGTACACTTATGCTTAGTCCGTCTAATTTTAATTCGAGTACATATTCTAATCCTCCATCTATACTTTTTTTTACTCTTTTATCAAAGTTTTCTACGTCACTTGTGTTATACGTGTTTGACAAACTTAACATAGATTTTTTGTGTTCAACTTTTTGAAACTTACTCTCTTTAAGACTAGAACCTACCCTTTGACTTGGTGAGTTTTCATCTTTGTATTCTGGATGTTTTTCTTCTAATTTTTCTAGTTCCTTTAACAAATTATCGTACTCTGTATCTCCTATTAAACTTTCATTTTTAACATAATAAAAGTAGTTATATCTTTCCAAATCTTGTCTCAGTTTAATAATTTTATCTTTAATCTCCATATTATCCCTTCTACTCCATTTATTTCCTAAATAATATCATATTTTTTTACCATAAACAAGAAATCAAACTAGTCAAAAAAAGAAAAATGGAGTAGCACTTCCCTTACTACTCCACCATTTTATTATTGATTTTAGATTTGAAATTTAATTATAAACTTAATAAATTAATTAATGCTTTTTTCGAAAATTCAATTTCTTCTTTTATGTCAAAAGTTACTTTTTCTCTTAGTTTTGCATATAAGCTTTTAGCTCTTAATTCTTCAATATTGATTACAATATTTACTAAATCCTCTAATCTGTCTTTTGAGTATTCAACTTCTTTTAAGTGATTTGAGAATAATTTAGTAACAGCTTCTAATGTTTTAGAATTTCTTCTATCTTCACATTCGTTTATTACTAAACTTGCTCTTCCACTTTCTAAGTATAAGTTATCATACATAACAAAGAATTCTGAATTATCATTATAATAATTGTATCTGAATTCTATCCAATTTTCTAATTTTGCCTTTAGGCTTTCATCTGCTTCTAAAATAGAATCTACTTTCGTTAATAAATCATCATAATATTTCTTAACTATTTCCTCTAAAATTCCTTCTTTTGAGTCAAACATAAAGTAGAATGAACCAGTCGTAGTATCTAAAGCTTCACAAATATCTTTAATACTAGTTTCTTTATATCCTCTCTTGTAGAATAACTCTTCTGTAATTTGCAAAAATTTCTTTCTTTTTTCTAATGTGGCTTTTCTCATTTTTTTACAACACCTCTCTCTAAAACTTGTCTTTTTCAAATCTAAAATTTCATAATAAGCCAAACTTTGTTCAGATGATAAAAATAAATATCATTTTCAAACAATATTATTTTAAATAATCTTAAAGTTTTTGTCAATAGTCTTTTACTTTATTGACCATAATTTTAATCTTATTCTAGTCCATAACAAAGTCCCAAAAACAAACATAGCATTTGTTGACTTGTCAACACCAAGGTTATCAAGACACGGAAAAAAATAAATTTAAAAATAAATGTTCTATTTTTAAAATATTTTTCTCTAAAAAAAATAAATAATTTAAATTAAAATAAAATATTTTATCTCTAGTAAATTATACTACTATTTTATAAAAAAAACTACTTTAAAATAATTTTATTTACATATATTTGTCATACATTTATACCATTTTTCATGTTTTTTGAAAAGCTTTCATTTGTTTTTTTTTAAAAAAATATTTTGACCCTTTATAAATATTGACTTTAAAGCAAATATAAAACAGTGTTTTTTTATAAAGTTATATAACAAATTTAAAATTTCTAAATTTTTTAACTATATTTCTTCTATAAAGATTAATTTGAAAAAATTACAAAACATAAAGATTTTTACTTATTAACCTATTTTAAGAATAAAATAACTTATAACTATACTTTAAATTAACTTCTTTCTTTTCCTTTAATTCACTTATCAAATTCTTGCTTATTTTTGTCATTTTTGATAAAATACAATGAAAATAAATTTATAGGAGGTCCAAAATGTCTAAAATATTTGTATTAGGACACAAAAACCCTGACACTGACTCTATTTGTTCTGCTCTTGCATACGCAAATCTTAAATCAAAATTGGGATTAGATGTAGAAGCAATTAGATTAGGAAATTTAAATAAAGAAACTGAGTTCATCTTAAACCACTTCAACTTAGAAGCACCAAAATTAGTTGAAAGAGCTGAAGATGGACAAGAACTTATCTTAGTTGATCATAACGAAGCTGCACAATCAATAGATAATAGAGAAAATGCTAAAATTCTTGAAATTGTAGATCACCATAGAATTGATTTATCAACTGCAGAACCTATTAATATGAGGTTTGAAACTGTAGGTTGTTCTTCTACTATCATTTCAAAAATTTACGAAGAAAAAGGTGTTGAAATTGATAAAACTATGGCTGGTATTATGTTATCTGCTATATTATCAGATACTTTAATCTTCAAATCTCCTACTTGTACAGAAGAAGATATTGTTCAAGGTAAAAAATTAGCTGAAATAGCTGGACTTGATTATCAAGAATACGGAATGGAAATGTTAATAGCAGGAACTGCTCTTGATGATAAAAGTGCAGAAGAATTATATAACATGGATATGAAACCATTTGAATTTGGTTCAGAAAAAGCAACTGTTGCTCAAGTTAATACAGTAAGTATTCCTAAAGTTTTCGAAAGAAAAGCTGAATTAGAAGAAGTAATGACAAACTTAATCAATAAAGATGGTTTATCATTTGCTGCTTTAATGGTTACTGATATAGTTGATAAAGTAACTGAATTATATATAGTTGGGAAAAAAGATTTAGCAGTAAAAGCATTTGGAATGGATCCAAATAAAGAAACTGTTACATTAAAAGATGTTGTTTCTAGAAAGAAACAAATTGTTCCTCAACTTACAGATGCTGCAAAATAATTGTATTATAAAAGCGTAACTCTATACTTAGTTACGCTTTTTTTATTTTTATCAATTATATATTTAATTCGGGTTTTTGAGTTTCTTTTTCTAATTTTTCATAATCAACTTCACACTCTTTTCCAACACATTCACTTAACTGTGTATCTAATGCATCTACTGAAATTTTTATCTCCCAAGCTGATAGTGCTAATGAAATCATAAGTAAAATTAATGCAAAAGCGAATACTATTTCTCCTAATAAATTTCTGCTAAAAAACAATAAAAACATTGAAAACACACAGAAAAACAAAGATAAAATTGCATAAAATTGCATATTTTTAATAATATGTACACGTTTTTTCAAATTAGCTATTTGATTTTTTATCACTTCATTATTACTGCCTTCTTTTTTGGCTCTAGAGTGCAAACCTCTTATTACTCCTGCAATAGCAGTAAATCTATTTGTATAAGCAAGCATTAATAGTGATATAGTCGAAAATACCACTGCTGGTGTTGTTAATGTTAACATATATTCCCCTTTCTAAATCTTTAATATTTTTAAATGTTCAGTTGAACTTATAATATCTTTTAAAGTAAAGTATAAACTAATTAAAAACAGAACTAAACTTATTGCAAATAACAATTCTGCTACCCCAAACTTCCTAATCAACATAGCCATTATAGAAGCCGTTGAAAATAACAATGATAATACTGAATATATCTGCATCTTTTTTATAAGTTCTAATCTATATCTAAATACTTTAATTTGTTCTTCTTTTTTCTCTCCTCTTCTACCCCTTTCTACCTGTATTACATGGAACTCTCTAATTCTTCGACTAAGATTCAAATATCTTCCATTATAAGCACTAAGTAGCATTGAAATAGCTGAAAAGAGAAGTGATGGTGTTGTAATGTCCATTCTAACTCCTTTTTCCTTGGTAAGTCTCTTTTTCTTTAAGACTTTTATTAATCCCGTTTAAAACGCCTCTTTTATCCTTAGACCACAAAGGTGCAATCAAAGTTGACCATGTACCGTCTCCAGTTAATCTATGAATAACTATATTTTTATTCAAATTTTCTATTATTTCAACTACAAAATCTATATATTCTTCTTTTCCATATACTTTAAATTGGCTTTTTTCATAGTATCTATGTAATTCAGTATCTCTTATTATATGCAACAAATGTATCTTTATTCCCCATATATTTATTTTACTCAAATATTTAATTGTTTCTAGTGTTTCTTCTTTTGTTTCATGTGGAATCCCAACTATAACATGGACTACAATTTTCAAATTATTTTTTATCAATTTTGGAATAGTATCATCAAATACTGAAAATTCATATCCTCTATTTATTATTTTTGCACTTTTATCATGTATGCTTTGTAGACCTATTTCAATCCATAAAAAAGTTAATTTATCAAATTCCATTAAAAGCTCTTCTACTTCTACTCCCAAACAATCAGCCCTAGTTGATATGGCTAATCCAACAATATTAGGATGATTTATCGCTTCCATATAAATTTTTCTCAAATATTCTATTGGTGCATAAGTATTTGTAAAATTTTGAAAATAAGCTATATATTTTTTATCTTTACCTTTTCCTAAAAACTCTATTTGTTCATCTATTTGATTATTTATACTTTTTTGCCTATCTCCTGCAAAATCTCCACTTCCTGTGTCGTTACAAAAAATACATCCTTTATGACCTATTTTCCCATCTCTATTTGGACAAGTAAATCCTCCATCAAGGGATACTTTAAATACTTTTTCTCCAAATTCTTTTTTCAGTTGATAATCTAAGTTATTATATCTTTTTTCTCCCCAGAACATTTTTACTCCTACTTTACATTTTCTATCTTTAGTTAAGTATTATATCATATTTTTTAAGATAATAAAACTCTTTTGTCTTTTAAGAATTATTCACAAGAATAAAATTTTCAGTGAACTAATTTTATACAATTTATATTTTCTAAAAAATTTAATATTATTAATACAACTAAACTTTTAAACCTAATAAAAAACGACTAATTTTTTATAAAATCAGCCGTTTATTTCCAAATCTTTTTTAATTACTTCTATCTTTTATTTCTTCTTTTATTATTTTTCTAAGTTCTTTATAAGCTTTGTACAAACCTTTGTCACTATACACATGCTCTTTATCTTTTACTTTATAATAGATTTCTCTTAATATATCTGAATTAACTTCATCTACTATTCCTTCAAAGATTCCTAAAGCTTTAGAAGTATATTCTATTCTATCTTCTCTATCTTCATATTTATAGTTAATTCCTTCTACTATAAATAATATTCTCCTAGTTAATTCATTAGGTTCTTTCTTAAGGACTTTAAGCAATTTTATATATCTTCTATTTTCTATATAATTATCTACTTCGGATACATTTCTTCTTGCTTTTTTCCCCTCTACTAAAGCTACTTTTGACTCTTGTTGATCAAGTTCATAAAGTTCATCTATTTCATTATCATATTCATCAAAAGCTTCTTGAACTTCTTCTGGGCTAAAGTTTTTGTATTTTTCTCCTTCATCATAAACTTCTACTTCAGATTCTTCTGATTCTTCATCTTCTTTATCCTCATCATCATCATATGGATTAAGGTCAGAGTCTAAAGCTCCCTCTTCAAATTCTTCATCATCTTCTGATTCTTCTTCTGTTTCATCATCATCTTCTAGAGAATCAAACTCTTCTCCTTCTATTTCAGATTCATCTTCATATGGATCTTCTTCTTTTTCATCAAAAATATTTAACTGATCTTCATTAGTATCTATATATTCTTCTGATTCTTCATTTTTTTCTTGGTTACTTTCATTTTCATCATATACAGGCAAACTATCTGTATGGAATAATTCCATTTGATCAAAATGACTATCATCTTCACCTATTATCACTATTCTTTCTTCTTCTTTTTCTTTCAGACCCTTTTCAATAGCTTCAATTTGTGAATTGATTTTTTCATCTTTATCTTCATTTTTTAATTTTTCTACCATGTCTTCCAAATTATCTATTATTTCTACTGTCTCTTCTTGTTTTTCTTCTACTTTTTCTTCACTTCCATAATTAGGGTCAAAAGTAAAATCAACTTCTTTAAGACCTATATCACTAGTTAATTCTGGTTTATCTATAATGAACTCTTCTTCATTGCTACTCCAAAAATTATGGTAAAAAAACAATAAACTATTTATATACAATTCTCTTTTATCCTGAGATTTTACTTCATTTGGATAATTAACATAAAATATCCCTATTTCTTCTTTGTTTTTTTTACTTTTTTCATACAAAGTTTTATTTATGTTACTAAGTAAATTTACTCTGTAGTTCCATTCCAACTTACAAAATGTATCTATTGCTTCTATACTAAGTGTATAACCATATCTTCCCAAAGTTGATAATATATTATTTAATAGATTGTAATTATAAGTTTCTTCTAGTTCATTTCTATCAATATATATTTTGTTATATTTTTCTATAAACTCTCCGTTCATCGTCTCTCCTTTCAATTACTCCCCACTCTTATCAAATTTTCCTATTCCTTTATGACAAGTATATACTAATAAACAAGCATTATCAAGAGGATTTAAATAAATTTACATTAATTTATTACAAAGGTAAATTTGGTCTTTATTTGCTTTTCTCAAAAGAAAGTTCATACATAAAATAATTTTCATCTTCACCTGTTAATTTGAAAGATAATTTTCTATAAAAATTGTTTGCTCTTTCATTTATTTTAAAAGTTTTAAGAACTATTTTTTTCTTTTTTCTCTTGGATTTTTTTATTAAATCTTTCATTATATCTTTTCCCAAACCTTTATTCTGAAATTTAGGAAGTAATAAAAAATTTTCTATTTCTATCTCATTTTTCTGTTCTGCCAAAGACAAATATCCGACTCTTTCATTATCCACTTTTATTATATAAGCTTCTTCTTCATTCATTTCTTCTTTAAAAAAGAGATGTTCTAAATCTTCATTCCATCCCCATATTTTTTCTATATATTCTTTCAAAGTTATTTTTATAACTTCATATATAAATTCATAATCATCATACTCTACTTCTACTACTTCATATACCATATTTACCTCCAAAGAAATATCATTCAATTCTACTTTAGAATATAGCAAAAATCAATTTGTCTCTTTTGGATAAATACTTATAAATATAGATAATAAAAAGAGATTAATAAATTAATCTCTTTCTACTACTTTTTCTACATTTATTATGTATTTTGATTTTTCTAACATAGATATTTTATACACAGCACCTTTTTCTATTACATCAAAATCCCTTGCTGGTGCATAATAAATCTTTCCTTCTATTTCAAAGTATTGTCTAGGTCTAGTACCACCTTTTATTACTTGGTTAGTTATTACTCCCTCTACTACTTTATATTCTTTTTTTATTGCATTTGGTAAATCCATGTATTTCATAAATACCATAGAATTAAACAAGGTAAAATATAGTACTATAATTATACCTATCTTCACCTCTTTTTTTAATTTTGGTGGTTTTTTTGATACTTTTAATGCTGCAAAGTCATCATAAAGAGCATATACTAATACCGGGAATATAACTGTATCTACAAATACCGAAACCAAAAACTTTTGTGTTACTCCTCCCATAGTTCTTCCAAAATATGATATTAAAGCTACTGCTATTAGAAGAAGATATTTTTTATTTATTTTTTTCTCTAAACTTTTTAGAAACTCCACAATTTCCTCCTAGTATTTTATTTTCGTTTATTTTGTTCATTAAAAGTATATAACAAAAGTTTATTTTCATCAACTTTTATTTGATTTTTTTGAAAAAAAATGAGCCCCTTAGAGGCTCTAATGTTTTTTACTTAATATATGAGTCAAAAATTGATATGTTAGGTAGTCTACTCCTTCTACTGTTAATACTCCTTTTTTATACTGTATTTGACAATAACAAGGATAACTATCTTCCGTCATATTATTTACTTCTATTTTCTTACTTCCCTTCAAACCTTGACTTAATTCATAAAAATAAAAATTCATCACTTTTTCATCTTCTAATAAAGCATTTAACTTCTCATCTAGTATCAAAAGTTTTCCTTTTTCTATTTTTCCTTCTGCTTTTTTCACAAAAACTGTTCTTATAAGAGGGAATAAAAAAAGTAAAATTACTGCTAAATACTTTTTTTCTAGAATAATAAAAAAAGATACAGCTAATAGAATTACTAATATATTTAACACTTTAAACAAAGTATACTCAAAACTTACTTCAAATTCCAATTCTTCCATCAAACTCCTCCTCAAGATATATTATATCATAAATTCAAAAAAAAATTCCATAGTATAAATCATCTTAAAAAGTCCTTTTAACAAGTATTCTTTATAAAAAATTCCCACCAGCTAAAATTTAATAGATAAAAAGGAGTGATTTAAACACTCCTTCTTCTAATTAATTATCTTCTTCTTCATCCTCATCGTCATCATCATCACTGTCGTCTTCTTCGTCTTCTTCTTCATCGTCGTCGTCAGTATCATTTGATTCTACTTCATCTTTATCGTCATCATCATCACTATCGTCGTCTTCATCATCTAATTCATCTTCATCATCCATATCATCTGCATCATCGTCGTCGTCATCACTTACGTTATTTTGATTAGATCCAAAGAAATTTTTTACTTTTGTAAAGAACCCTTCATCTTCAGCTTCTTCTTCTACTTCTTCTCTTATTTCTTCTACTGCCATAAGTTCTTCTACAGTCATAGCTTCATATTTACTTCTATCTTCATCATCAAGCATTTGTAACAATTGTTCCTTTAATACACTATTTCCATTTGATTCTGCTTCTACTACTATTTCATCATCAGTTTCAAGGTATAAAGTTGCTAATTCTTTATTTTCTTTTTGCACTTTTTTTAGATATTTTTCAAATTTCTTTTCAAATTTGTCGTTATCATTTAATTCAGTAGAAGTAATTAGTACTTCTCCTTCTCTTCCTTGTAAGATAGTATTTAAACCTTCATCATAGTTTTGACCAACTAATGGACTATTTTCTTCACCTTCTACTCTAGTGATTACATTTCCTTCACCTATGTAGATATCTTTTCCATCAACTGTTATAAGAGTATGTTCTGCTCCGTATACTGTTGTGCTAAAAGCTGCTAATATAAGTCCTGTCATCATCATTTTTTTCATTGTTTTCATTTTTTCATCTCCCTTGTTTATATAAATGTTATTATTTCCATGAGAGGGCTTTTGCCCTCAGTGGTTGTGGTTAGTGTTTGAACTAATTAATTCGGAATTAATATTCACTAATTAATTGGGGATTAATGTGGTTATTATTCTATAGGTTATGATAATTATTTTCATCATTTGCAATTTTTTCTTCCTTATTACTTAGTTCACTATAGATTACACAAGGTGATGTTTTTTTAGGGACCTTTTTAAAAAATTTTTTTTAAAAGCTTTCTAAACTTAATAAAATCTATATTTTAATTAGTCTGTTACTTTTGTCTTGATACAAAAGTAACCAA
>CAZHXU010000012.1:0-28833 GCA_964536535.1 uncultured Fusobacteriaceae bacterium | reverse complement strand
ATTTTGAAATATATAAACAAATAAATTAGGGACTAATTTTATAAAAAATTAGTCTTTTTTTATTGGAACTTCTCTTAAATATCTAAAAAAATTGAATTATTATGATTTAAAAAATATAATCCAAATTATTGACCAAGTGGTCAAAATGTAGTATAACTATAATGACCACATGGTCATAAAAGGTGTGGGAAAATTAAAAGATAATAAACTATTTAATGTAGAATATATATTAAGTATTAAAAAGAAAAATACTTATGAAAATATAGAAGTATAAAATAATTATTTGACCACATGGTCATCGGAGGGTAGAATATAGTAGAAGTGAAAGATAGAAAGAGGGAAAAAATGTTTACATATGAAAAATTTGAAAATCTGAATAAAGAAAAGAAAGATTTAATAACTCAATCGGCAATAAAAGAATTTAATGATAAAGGTTATACTAGTGCTTCGACGAATACTATAATAAAAAATGCAAATATATCTAAAGGAGCTTTATTTAGTTATTTTGGCAACAAAGAAGGTTTGTTTTTTTATCTATTTGATAACATAGTAGATTATTTTATGAAAGATATGAAAATCATACTTGATGAAGCAAAAGGCGATATTTTTGAAAGGATATCACTTGCAACAACTTGGAAGTTAAATGCTTTTATAAAAGCTCCCGAAAAGTTTTTGTTTATGACAAATGCAGTTATAAATGTTCCTGATAATATAAAAATAGAAGTAATGAAAAAATCTGAAGAACTAAAAAATATTGGAATGGCTATGATGTTTACACCAGATGCTACAAAAGGTCTTAGAAAAGATATACCTATAGATAAAACAATATTTATAATTTTTTCTACTCTTGAAAGTTTGTCTATGAAGTATATGAATATTTATAAAGGGGACTATATGAAACTTATTGAAGATAAAGATACACTTTTGAAAGAGACAGATGATTACTTAAATATATTAAAGAATACATTTAGTCAAAAAGGAGATTAGGATGAAAAAAATTATTATTAGTTTGTTATTTGCTAGTAGCTTGAGTGCACTTGATTTTAGTGCTGAGTTAAAAAGCTCCTACAGGCTTGAAAACTTTGAAGAAAGTAGTACTCCTATAGAAGCAAAATTATTTGCTAATTATGGTGAAGAAGACTTTTTCACTGAGTTTGCAATTATTGCTACGGGAGATGAAGAAAAAGCTGTAGATGTTTATAGGGCTTATGTAGAACTATATAAAGATGATTTGACAATTAGTTTGGGGAGACAAATGCTCTTGTGGGGGAACACATTTATATTTAATGGGGCAAATATATTTAATAAAGTAGATATAGAAGACCCAAGAGCAGAAAGTATAGGTGTAGATTCATTAAGGTTAAAGTACAATTTGACAGATTTATCACGGGCAGAAGCTATAGTTTTTGATAATGGAGTTTCAAATGATAACTATGGATTTAGATATACATTTACTCTTAGTAACTTTGAAGTAATGGCTAATTATCTTAATTACAAAAAAGAATATCCAATTGGAAATAGTGTAGCATCTATGAGAAATGAAGATATTGTGCTTGAAATAAAAGGTGATATTGGTATAGGAATATGGTCTCAATATATAAATAAAAGAGTAGAAGATATGGAAGCAAAAAACTCTTTGGTACTTGGGGGAGATTATAGTTTTGATATTAATGGAAATTTTTTATATGCAGTTGCTGAATCTATATATTTAATAGAAGATAAAAAAGCTAGCTTCTACTTAATGTACAACTACACCTTAGGTGAAGATATAGTTTGGTCTCAAGGGACTATATTTGATGGAGAATTTGATTCTACTTTTTTAACAAATAACTTAACTTACGTATACAATGATTATGTAGATATTAAAATTGCTTATAATTATTATAATAACTTTAGTGGAGCAGGCCTTACAACAACTAATACGAGTAAACTAAAGGATGAAATAGTATTTGAAATTAGAGGTTATATATAAGAGCTGAGGTGAAAATATGATATTGAAAATGGCTTTTAGAAATCTTTTTCGTCATAAAAAAAGAACTATATTAACTTTGATTGCAATGACAATAGGTATAATGCTTGCAATATTAGGTGAAGGTTTGAATGTAGGCATGTATGAGCAAGTAAAAGATGTTTATATCAAGTCTGATATTGGTTATTACAAAATATATGGCAAAAATTATTATGAAGAAAGAGATACTAATGAAAGATTGGAATACATAATAAAGGACAAAAATGGAGTAGAAGAAATATTAAAAAATCGAAAAAAATCTAGTCGTATAGTTTTTGATGGGAAAATAACAGATAGTTATGATGAATTAAATGCTATTTTTATTGGAGCAGATAAAAAAGAAGAAGAAACTGTATTTGATAGGAGTAGTTATTTGGTAGAAGGAGAGTTTTTGACTAGTGATGATGAAATCGTAATAGGTTATGAACTTGCTAATTTACTTAATTTAGAATTAGGTATGGAAATAACTATTTTAGCTAGAACATATGACAAATCTATGAATGCTTATGATCGGAAAATAGGTGGAATAATTAAAACAGGTAATCCACTTATGGATGCAAGAGTAGTTTTTTTGACTAAAGATTTTGCCAAAGAATTTGTTGATGCAGATATTATTAATGATATTGTTATTGGAGAAATTTTGGATGAAAAAACTCTATTTGATTTGGAGCAAGAAGAGATTGATTTGGTATCTTTTGATGAAGAATTAGAAGAGATAAATACAATAACTACAATTAGAAGAAGAGTTTTTGGAGTGATAAGTACAGTTATATTAATCATGGCTGGTCTTAGTATAGCAAATACTATGCTTATGGCTATGATGGAAAGAAAAAGAGAAATAGGCATACTTATGGCAAATGGTATGGAAAGGAAAAAAATCCTTAGACTATTCTTGTATGAAGGGGGCATAAGTGGAGTAATAGGTGGTTTTATAGGGTTTACTATAGGTTCTGTATGGGTACTTTATTATGAAAAATATGGTTTAAACTTTTTTAATGCAGGAAATGTTGGAATAAACCTTCCATTATCTGAAAAATTGTATTTTGGATATAATTTTGTTACAGCAATTAGCTTTTTTGCAATAGGAGTATTATTTGCTCTCATTGCATCATATTATCCGGCGTATAAAGCAACAACTATGGAACCAGTAGAAGTAATAAGAGGAGATAATTAAGGAGGTCATATGATATTAAAAATGGCTTATAGAAATCTTTTTAGGCATAAAAAGAGAACTTTACTTACAATTATCACTATGATAGTAGGAATAATGTTATCTGTTGTAGCTGATGGGACTTATAGTGGTCTTGAAAATCAAGTAAGAAAAACTTATATAGAAACAGATATAGGTCTTTATAAAATATATGCCCAAAACTTTTATGAAGAAAAATATGATAATGAAAGATTAGAATACTTTATTGAAGAGGAAGGTGAAATAGATAAAATCCTCAAGGGTAAAAAATATAGTAAAAGACTTATATTTGAAGGGAATATAACAAGTCTCGAAAAACAATTAAATACTACTTTTATAGGGGTAGAAAAAGAAGATGAAGAGAAAGTTTTTAATAGAAGCCTTTATATGACAAAAGGAGAATTTTTCTTTGATAATAATAAAGTTGTTTTGGGATATGCTCTTTCTAATCTATTAGAGTTAGAAGTAGGAGATACTATTACTATTATGGCAAGAACAGCAAGAAAAAGTATTGATGCTTATGATGTAGAAATAGGTGGAATTATAAAAACTGGAAATCCAATCTTAGATGAAGTAGCAGTTTTTTTACCACTTGATTTTGCAAAAATATTTGCTGATACAGATAAAATAAACGACATAGTTATAGGAGAAGATTTATTAGTAGAAGAAGTAGAAAAATTATCTATGTTAAATATAGATTTTATCCCATATGAAGAAGAATTAAGAGAATATCTGGATTTAGCAAAAGCAGATAAAATGACATTTTTATTTATGGGTATAGGGATACTTCTTATGGCAGGGATAAATATAGCAAATACTATGCTTATGGCTATGTTAGAAAGAAAAAAAGAAATGGGAATTATGATGGCAAATGGTCTTAGTAGGCAAAATATACTTAAATTATTCTTGGCAGAAGGGACATTAGCAGGTTTGATGGGAACTAGTATAGGTATAATATTTGGAAGTTTAGTTGTTATATATTATGGAATAAAAGGAATTCCCCTTAGTAGTATGCAAGATTTTATGGGGAGTATTCCAGTTACAGATAGACTATATATGAATTTACAAATTAAATCTCTAATAGGTATCTTTTTTGTTGGATTAGTTTTTTCACTATTTGCAGCATATTATCCAGCTCATAAAGGAACAAAACTTGATCCAGTAGAAGCAATTAGAGACTAAAATAGGAGGGAAACATGAATATTGTAGAGTTGAAAGGGTTAAACAAAGTATATCACAATGGAATAATCGAAGTACCAGCATTAACAGATATTAATCTAAATATAAAACAAGGTGAGTTTGTAGTATTTGCAGGTCCATCTGGAAGTGGGAAAACAACCCTTCTTAATATAGTAGGAGCTATGGATAAAGCTTCTGGTGGAGAAGTTGTAGTTGATGGTGTTAATGTAGAATTATTTTCAAGAGATGAAGCAAGTAATTTTCGTAAGGACAAATTAGGTTTTATATTTCAAAGTTATAATCTAATACCAGTATTAACTGTGTATGAAAATGTAGAATTTGCTCTTGATTTGGCTGGAAAGTATTCAAAAGAAGTAAAAAGAGAAAAAGTAGAAAATATCCTTAAAGAACTGGGAATACTTGAGCTTAAAGATAGAAAACCTAGTGAAATATCTGGTGGGCAACAACAAAGAGTAGCAGTAGCAAGAGCTCTTGTAAAAGAACCAGCTATAGTACTTGCTGATGAACCTACTGCAAATCTTGATACAAAAACTGGTGAAGCTATATTAGACCTTATGAAAAAAATGAATGAAGAAAGAAATGTTACTTTTATATTTAGCTCACATGACAATAAAATAATAGAAAGAGCCAAAAGAGTAATTAGATTGAGAGATGGAAAACTAGAGTCTGGAGTGGAATAATATGATTATAAAAATGGCTTTTAGAAATTTGTTTAGGCATAGGAATAGAACTATATTAACTCTTGTTACTATGATAGTAGGAATATTACTTAGTATAGTAGGAGAAGGAACTTATGCTGGCATGGAAGAACAAATGAAAGAAACATATATAAAAACCGATGTAGGTTATCATAAGATATATGGTAAAGATTTTTATGAAGATAAAAATGAAAATGAGCAATTGGAATTTTTGATAGATAAAGAATCTGAAAAGAAAATAGACGAAATATTAAATGGACAAACTATGAGTAAAAGACTTGTTTTTTCGGGGTCTATTACAGATTCTATAAATGAACTTAATACAATATTTATAGGTGCAGATAAAGAAGCAGAAGAAAAAATCTTTAGACGTAGTGAATATATTGTTCAAGGGGAATTTGCCTATGATGAAAACAGTATAGTAATAGGAGTAGAATTAGCTAAATTACTTGATCTTAGTATAGGAGATGAAGTTACTTTAATAGCTCGTACAGCAAGAAAAAGTATAGATGCTTATGATAAAAAGATAGTAGGTATTATAAAAACTGGGAATCCACTTCTTGATGGACAGATAGTTTTTATGCCACTTGAATTTGCTAAAATATTTGCTGATACAGAACTTATAAACGACATAGTACTTGGTCAAATTCCTATGCTAGATGAAATTAGGAAGTTAGAGGGAGTAGAAGTAGATAGTATCTCTCTTGATGAAGTACTCAAAGAAGTTATAGAAATAACAGCTGCTAAAAGAAAAGGATTTGTATTTATAAGTCTTGGTATACTTCTTATGGCAGGAATAAGTATAGCAAATACTATGCTTATGGCTATGTTAGAAAGGCAAAAAGAAATAGGAATAATGATGGCTAATGGAATGAGTAGAAAAAATATTCTGAATTTGTTTTTATCTGAAGGTATATTAACAGGAGGAATAGGAACAGGTATAGGTTTTGTTATAGGAAGTATATTAGTTATTATATATGAAAAAGTAGGGATTCCTCTCGATTATATGAATAGTGTAGAGATGAATATTCCACTTTCAGATAGATTATATATGTTTTATAGTTTAAAGTCAGCAATTAGTTATGCTTTAGTAGGAATAGGATTTTCAATTATGGCTGCATGGTATCCGGCACATAAAGCTACAAAAATGAATCCAGTAGAAGTAATAAGGGATTAGGTGATAATATGATAAAAATGGCTATACGTAATATGCTTAGAAATAAAAAAAGGTCTATGTTGACTATATTTGCAATAGTAATTGCTATACTTGGAGCTACAGTTTTGCAAGGTTGGATACGTGGAGCTGGAGATATGATGACTGAAGAGGGAAAAAGAGTAAGTGGTGAGATTAGAATTACATCTCTTGATTATGAGTTGAAATCAAAATCTCTTGATGTCAGTAGCAACATTGATTATGAAGAAGTTAGTAGTTTAGTAGAAGATTTGGGATACAAAAGTACTAATTTAGGTAGGATAAAATTTGGTGCACTTGCATTTTTAGGTGAAGAAGATGAAAAAGCAATAGGATTTGGTATAGAAGAAGAAGATTATGAAATAATAGGTTTTGAACATTTTATATATGAAGGTAGATTTATTGATTTTACTAATGAAGGTGAAATTATAGTAGGCAAAAAAATAAAAGATAAACTTAATCTACAACTTGGAGATTTAATTACTGTAGTTTCAAGTACGCAGTATGGGTCTATGTCAGCATTTAACTATGAAGTTGTAGGTTTTTATAAAATGGACAATAGCCATATGAATAAATCAGTTTATATGTCCTTAGAGGATGCTCAGTATCATCTTGATATGGAAGGAGCAGTTACAGAATATCTTATGTTCCTTGATAACGATAGTAACATACCTAAAGTTTATGAAAACTTAAAAGATAATGAAGATTATCTTGTATTACCTTGGGATAAAATTGGATTAAATGAATATATGGCAAAAGCTTTACCTATATTTAATCTAGTTTTTGCAGGAATACTTGCTCTTCTTTCTGGAGTAGGAATAACAAATACTATGATGATGGTTGTTTTTGAAAGAAGAAAAGAGATAGGTGTATTAAAATCGCAAGGAATGAAAGATAAACAAGTCTTAAATTTGTTATGTTTTGAAGGTATGAGTATGGGAGCTATTGGAAGTATGATTGGGATAATAATTGGTGGAAGTATAATTTATTATTATTCAAAAGTCGGAATAGATTTTGGAAGTATGATGGAAACTATTAGTTCAGATGTTAATATGAAGAGTATAATTTATATGTACTACGGAATAGATGTATTATTAGTTTCATTTATATTTGGTGTAATTGTTTCATTCCTTGCTACTTATGTTGCAGTTAGACCAGAAGTAAAAAAAGAAGCAGTAGAGAACTTGAGAAATGAGTAAGGAGGAAATATGAAAAAAATTATTATTTTATTATTCCTTGTAGGAATAAATATATTTGGAATGACAGCAGAAGAAATCTTAGATAAAGTAGATTTTAATATGACACCAAATACTTTTAAAAGTGATGCAAAAATGGTTATTTATTCAGGGAAAAAAGTATTAACAAAAGAGATGACTATGACTGCTGTTGGTGATGATATGGCTTTTATAGAGTTTACTGCACCTAAAAGAGATGCTGGAACGAGATACCTTAGAAATGGTGATAACTTGTGGATGTATTTTCCTAGTGCTAATAGAACTATGAAGATATCAGGTCATATGCTTAGACAAGGTATGATGGGAAGTGACATTAGTTATGAAGATCAAACAGATAGAACTACTCTTAATGAACAATATGATTCAACTATACTAGAAGAAACAGATACTATGTATAAAGTGGAGTTGATTGCAAAGGAGGGGGTAGAAGTAACTTATGAAAGAAGAATTATTGAAGTAGAAAAAGAGACTTTTGTAATGATGGGAGCATATATGTATGCCAAATCAGGAAAACTTCTAAAAGAAATGATTACTTTAGAATATGAAAAGATAGGGGATAGATATTATATTACTCATATGCGTATGGATGATAAGATAAAAAAGGATTCATATACTGAAATAATTAGTAGTAACATAGAGGTAGATATAGAAATAAATTCAGAAATATTTACTCTTAGAAATTTAGAAAGAAAAAATTAATTTAAAAGACTAAAATATATAATTTCTCTAAAGTAACATAGTAATGAAGGTGTATATTATGCTTTTTATAACTGGTTACTTTAGGAGAAATATATAAAACATAATTGATACTTTGATATTAACTTTCAAATTAAAACTCTTCTTATTTTTAAACTTTTCTTTTCATAAACTTACTTAATCTATCAAAACATATAAATATTTCTAGATTTTCTGATAATCACAGATATTAGCTTTTAAAAATATAAAAAATCAAAAGTAATAATCGAAAATAAAAATTTTTTAAATCGATTTTTTTAATATCCATTTTTTCTTTTTTATAACTATTTACTTAGAATATAATTTTTAAGCTATATCTGTAGAAGATAGAAGGAAATAAATAGAAAAAAATCTATTTATTAATAAAATATTGATTTCCAAAAAAAAAACAAATAAAAACTTATATTATGTTATAATTATATTATTCAGCTTGAAGGAGGTTGTGATATTTTATAATATCAAAAAATTATGTATATAAAAACAAAGAATTTATCAAAAAAATACTTTAAAGCAAAATCTAAAAGTTTAGATAATGTAGATTTAGTTATTCCAAAAGGAATTTTTGGGTTAATTGGAGAAAATGGTGCAGGGAAAACAACTCTATTAAAAACTCTAACTACTATCTTACCTATTAATGATGGAGAAGTAAGTATATTAGATTACAAATTGCCTGAAGATGAAAATAAAGTTAGGGGTATATTAGGTTATCTGCCCCAAGAATTTGACCTTTTTCATAATTTAACAGCATATGAGATGTTAGATTATATTGCCCTTTTAAAAGAAGTATTAGACAAAAAAGAAAGAGATAAACAAATATTAGATTTATTAGATAAATTAAATTTATCTAACAAAAAAGATACAAAAATTAAAGCTCTTTCAGGAGGAATGAAACAAAGATTAGGAATAGCACAATGTTTATTAGGGAATCCTAAAGTAATCATCTTGGATGAACCTACAGTAGGTCTTGATCCAAAAGAACGTCTTAGATTTAGAAATGTACTACATGAAGTTGCAACAGATAAGATTGTAATTATATCTTCACATATAGTCAGTGATATTTCTATGATGTGTGAAAATGTGGCTATCTTAAACAAAGGTAAAGTTAGTTATTGTGGGTCTATAGAGGAACTTACAGAAAAAGTAAGAGGGAAAGTTTTTCTTGATTATATAGAAAGTCATGATTTATTAAATTCTTCTTTATATGAAAAAATAATATCTATATCAAGAAGAAAAAATAAATTGGAAGTTCGTTTTATTTCTGAAAACCCTAAAGATAAAAGTATATATAAAGAAGTGGAGCCTAACTTAGAAGATGCATATTTTTATATGAGTTTTATAAAGGGGAACAATAATGAATAAAATAAAAAAACTTTTAGAGATTAGAAATTCAGAAGACTTCTTTAGTAAAAAGAACATAATTTCAATTATACTTATCTGCTTTTTATTATATATGAGTAATAAAGGTTTAGCCTCTAGAGTTGTTGCATATGTTTTTACTTTATTTTGGATTTCTATAAATACATATCAAATTTTTTCTATTTTTTATAGAAAAAAATGTGACTTTATCTTGTATCAATCTCCCACATCAAATTTTTCAAAATTTGTTTTTTTTCTTAAGGGAGCAATAATAGAAAATATACCATTTTATATATTTTTGATTTTTCATCTAATATTTTTTATGAAAACAAGTATTATTAATACTTTTGTTATATCAACTATAACTTTTTTTTATGCAATATCTTTAGGTAGTTTTTTTGGAAGAATTTTTTATAGAAAAAAAGGATTAATTATATTATCAATTATATATTTGTTTTGTATTTTTATTAGTAGTAAATGGACTGATTCTGAAATTTTCCGTTTCATTTATCCAACTATCCAACTACATAATGTAGATATACTTTATATAAGTACTATTTTTTCTGTTTTAACAATAACATTATCTTTATTACTATTATCAAATTGTCTTTTTGAATTTGTAAAATATAAAAAAGCTAAAGTAATAGGCATATTATCTATAACTATTGCTTTATTTATAGGACTACACTTAAGAGAATTTAACTATAATAAAAAAATTAAAAATACAGATTTCAATATAATTAAAATAGATAAAAGTATTGTAAAATATAGAGGAATTGATGAAAAAGATGCCCTTTTTATAGTCTCAAATTTAAGAGAGATAGAAAATGAGTTAATCGCTATAGGAATTAATGATAATTATATGGAAGAGTACATTATTGATAGATATTATCGTGGTTTTCTATATAAAACTAGACCTATACCGGTATACAGAAATGATAATAAATTCTATATAAATATATTCTCTAACGGAATGTTAAACTTTAAAGAAGAAGATATATATCATGATTTGTTATATAGATTTTATAATAATCTAACACAAATAAATGATATTAGCAATAATTATTTATTTATTTCTATTAAAAATAGTCGAGAACTAATATTAAGATCTTTAGCCGAAAAAAACAATATGAATAAATTAGCAGACTCTTTCAAATATTCAATTAAAAGTAGGTATAATCGTTTTCTTTTAAGTAGAATATTTATTGAAAATTATGATAATCCTGAAGATTTAAAAAAAGTAAACAAATCTATCAGGAAAAATCTACCAAAAGATAATGAGGAGTTAATTGAAATATTGGAAGAAAATTTGAAAGATACTGAAAATAAAAAGTTGATAGACAAAATAAAGGAGGATATGGGTGGATAGTAATACATTAAAGGTACAGTGGACGAATATTAAAAGATATAAAAGTTATTATATCTATATATTTATTATTCATTTTCTCTTTGCTATATATAATACTAAATCAGGTATTATTCATAATTCTATAGAATATTTCAATTATAAATTAATTCTTCAGCAAGTGTATTTAATATTTTCTATTATTTTTACTGTTTTATTATTAATAAATAGTAGCTTTTTAAAGAATTTTTCTGATTACATGAGATTGTATATAAAAGATATTAAAGCTTATTTTTTTAATACTTTTATTGTACTTAGTTTAATAAATATAATTCCATTTATTATTGGTAGTTCTCTCTCTTTTTTTATAAATCAATTATATGGAGGTGTAGCTCCTCCAAAGGCATTTTTAGTAAACTTGATTATTGTTTCATTAGAGATAATCTCTGCTATACTTATAGGTATGTCTATTGTTTTATTAGTAAAAAAAACAATATTAGTATACCTAATATATATTATAGTAATAGTAGGATTAACATTTGCTGATAATATATATATATCACCTGTAATCTTTTCTTCTTTGTTAGCTAAGGGAGATTATTACACTACGTTTTCTTTTCCATTATGGTTAGGAAGGTTTATTGTACTTAGCTTGGGAATAGTAACTTATAAAGTATCACTAAATATTTTTATGAAAAAAATGAAAATTAAATATTATGAAAGATATTTTGAAGTTTAGTACTAGAATAATTGAAATTAGGATTAATGTTGTATAAATTAAATAAATAATTATTTTAAGGGGTTCTACTTGGAACTCTTTTTTTAATATGGAGGTCAATTTTTATTATCTTTAATAGATTTTTTCATTACTTGGTAGATACTTTTATTAAATTTACAAAAAACTACATAATTAATCTATTGAGATTTGTTTGTAATTAAGTTAGTTTTTTAGATGAATTATTTTATTAAAGTTTATAATGTAAAAAAAAGAAATTACAAAAAAGGAAAAGATGGTTTTATATTGAAAATATATGTATATAATGGGTATTAAGGGAGTGTTTAGATGAAAAGAATTAAATATAAAGTAGAATCTTTTTTTAAAGAATCTTTTAAAATAATTTTGACTGTAATAATTCTTACTTCAACAATTTTTTTCTTACTTTTAAATTTTGATGAAAAAAGCAAAGAAGAAAAGATAAAAATTTTAATTGAAAATGAAAAGATTATTTTAAAAAGTGAAATTGAGTTGTTGGAAGAAAATATAGAAGAAATTAAAAATGATTTAAATTTTTTAGCATTTACTTGTACTTATTTTTGTAACAATAAAGAAGGGGAAGAAAAGTTAGCAAAGTTATGGTCTGAATTTTCAAAAAATACTAGTTGGTATGATCAAATTAGATTAATAGGTTTGGATGGAATGGAATTAATTAGAATTAATTTAGTGGATAATGAAGGTATCATAGTTTCAGAAGAACTTTTGCAAAATAAAAGTCACCGTGATTATTTTAAAGAAGGGATGAGTTTAGGAAGAGATGAAACTTATATTTCTCAATTTAATTTGAATATAGAGAATAAAATGGTTGAAACGCCATTTAAGCCAGTAATTAGATTCTCTCAAAAAGTTTTTGATACAGAAGGAAATAATATTGGTTTATTAGTTCTGAATTATCTCGGTGGGAAAATAATTAAAGATTTTGAGAAGATAGCAAATGAAAGCCAAGGACATATATATTTATTAAATAAAGATGGGTATTGGCTATATGGAGGAGATAGAGATGATGAATGGTCTTTTCTTTTTAATGGATCTAAAGGAAAGAATTTTGCAGATGATTTTGAAAAAGAATGGGATAAAGTATTAGAAGGTCAGGATGAAATAATAACTTCAAATGGATTTTTTCTTGCAGATTATTATATGCTTGGCAAGGAGAAATTAAGGGTAATATTCCATATTGGAGAAGGAGACAAAAATAGTTATTTATTTAATGAAACAAAAAAAAGTAAGTACAAAAGAATCATATCTGATAATCTATTAGTTTTTATAATATTAATAGCCGTTCTTGTTTTAGCAGAAAGTATATTATCATTTTATTTTGGATATAAAAGAGTAAGGGTTAGAGCAGATATAGACGCTTTGACTGGAGTACTTACTAGACGTGCAGGTATAGAAAAATTAAAAAAAGTATTTAGAAAAAAAGAAAACTATTCTAAAGATTTATCAGTAATATTTGTAGATATAAATAATTTGAAAAAAGTAAATGATACTTATGGGCATAAACTTGGTGATGAATTTATTCAAAGTACAGTGAAAGTAATGAAAGAAGTAGTAAGGGATGAAGACTTTATATTTAGATATGGTGGTGATGAGTTTATTATTGTATTATTAGGAGTAAACAAAGAATTAGCAGAGAAAGTATGGACTAGAATAGAAGAAGAATTTCAAAATAAAAATTCTAATGGAGAAGATATATACACATTATCTGCTAGTCACGGAGTAATTTATGTGAAAATAGACGAAAATATTAAAGTACTAGATATTATAAGGTATGCAGATAAAAGAATGTATATTGACAAACATAAAAATAAAAAAAGTAGAAGTTAGTTTCCTTCTACTTTTTCAATTTCTTTAAGTCTTTTTTTAGGGTGTGGATGTGTAGATAGGTATATACTTAAATCTTCTTTATCATCATTAACACTATTGAAAAATTCATAAGCTCCATTAGTACTAAAACCCTTTGACTTAAGCAAATTTATACTATAAATATCAGCATTAGTTTCATCACTTCTAGAAAATGCAAGAGAAACTAGGTATAAAGATTTATCAATAATAGTACTAACAGGTTCATCAAAAAGACTTTCGCTAAAAATAGTTCTTAATGAACTTCTACCCAATAACTTCATATTGTCATTGTTGACTAAGTGACCAATTTCGTGTCCTATAACAAACCGTAGTCCATCTTCACTTACTTTGTCATATAAAGCACTATAAACAATGATTATATTACCAGGGAGAGCCATAGCATTTATGATTTCACTTTTAATTACTAGTATTTTTATATCATCATCACTTAACTCTTTTAAGATTTCTTCTGTAACTAAAGTTTTTTCTTTATCTATATCTTCTTCATCAAAAAAAGAAACTAAGACATTACTTACAATAACTTCGTATTCTTCAGGTAATCTAGGCATAAAAAAGTTTAGAAGAAGGATTATTATAGTATAAAATACAAGAAATGAACCTAATAAACCAGCAATTATAAGTAAAAAAGTTTTTAAAGGAGACCTTTTACTTATATTAGGATTGTCATCAAAATCAGGCTCGACATTACTATACTTCATTAATAGTTTCTCCTTTTTTAACTTTGATAGCAGTAGCGTAAACCAAAATTTCAATAGCTACAAATGCTCCTTTATTATTGGAATTTTTACCAATAGAACTGGTTTCAATACGAGAGTTGATAATAAAATCAAAATCTTTTGCTTCTTCTTTCATACGTAAAATAGCTTCTCTTCTACCCCTATCAATAAGAGCTTCATAAGAAATAATTCTTCCGCCAGTTAGGTTGATTAAATTAGCGAGGATTAATTTGAAATAATCCATAGCAATTACACAACTTCCACTAACTAATTTTCTTTCTATTATTTCTTCTTCACCATAGTATTTTTTTAAGTTATCAATTTTTAATTTATGTGATAATTTTTCCCTCTCTTTAATAGATTTAAAATGTTTCTTCTCTCTAAAGGTACCTACAAAATATCCTAAAGCTAATAAAAAGAGAAAGAGAGTAAAACTATTCATCTTAGGCCTCTTCTACCCTTACTGCAGTTCCATATACATATAGTTCAGCTGCTCCTTGAGAGATAGAAGAAGTAGCGTATCTTACATTAACAATAGCATTTGCTCCTAATTTTTTTGCTTGTTGAACCATTCTTTCTTGTGCTTCTTCTCTAGATTCACTTAGAAGAGCTGTATAATCCTTTAATTCTCCCCCTACGAGATTTTTAAAACCAGCTAAAATATCTTTTCCAAGATGTTTTGCCCTTACAGTACTACCAGACACTAAACCAAAATTTTCAATTATCTCCATTCCTGGAACTTGCTCAGTATTAACTAGTATCATTATATTTCCCCCTTTTAGATTTTATTAGTGAATACAAATCCACCCTTTTTTAGTTTTTTGATGATTTCATCTATTACAAAAGGACTTTTGTTGTTTATATCATGAAAAAGTACAATGCCCCCATCTAACAAATAATTAAGTCTTATAACTCTTTCTACAATTATTTCTTTTGTAAAATTTTTATGCCAATCTATCGAATCTATATTCCATAAAATATGATTTTCATAATATTTATTTATTATATCAAGAGTTTCTTCATTTCTTGAGCCATATGGACTTCTAAAATAAATTGATTCATAAGAAAACATATCCATAAGTTTTTTTTGACCACTAGAAACTTCTACTTCTATCTCTTCATTTCCTAGTTTTATAAGGTTTGGATGAGTATTTGAATGAATCCCTATTATATAACCATCTTTTATCATGTTTTCAAGTATTTTTTCATGAGAATTTATTCTGTTTTCAAGTACAAAAAATATTGCACTAATCTGATTTTTTTCCAAAGTAGAAATAATATCTGTAGTGTATTTACTTGGTCCATCATCAAAAGTTAAGATGATTTTCCCCTCAAAATCATTACCAAGAACTTCGTTTTTTCCTGGGAAAACTTTTATTTGATTTGGTGCAGTATCAAATTTTCTTATTAAATCAAGATTATCTAAGATAAAATTTTCATAAAATTTATATGTATCTTGATTTTTTTCTACAAATTTTTTATTTAGAATATTTTCATACATAATATTTTCAATGTTATTTGAAAATGATAGTTGTTCATAAGCCAAAATATCTAAATTTTTACTTCTATTATCTGATTTTTTTATCTCTTCTAATAAATAGTTTATTTCAATCTCAGTTAAATTATCTTCTTTTAGTTTATCTTCTAGAGCTATTTTGTACATTTGATTTTCAAAATAGATACGAGTATCTTTGTATTCTGGTTTATATTCCAAAGAACTTTGAGCAAATATAGGACGAAAAGCTAAAGAATTTATTGTTATTAAAATGAAAATTATGTATTTCATAAAACCTCCTATTATATTTTACAAAATTATAATTTGGATAGCAAGGATTTTAGTAAAAAAATAGTAATATATATTAGAGAAAAAAAAGGAGAAAATTATGTATGATTTGATAAAACTTATAGGATGGTTTATTATATTTTTTTATACTTTGTCTCTAATGACTTTTGTATTAAAAAGGATAAAAATTAATAATAAAAATTACTTGAAATTAAAGGTGTTTTTTATTAAAAATCATTGGAAGTTTGCTATAGTAACTATTATTTTTCTTTTGATTCATGGTATTTATATGTGGATTTTTGTTTATCCTAATATTTTTGGTGTGATGGCGCTTATATTTTTTTTGATAACAGGGATTTTTGGAATGTTAATAAAAAAAGGAAAAAGAAATTTAATCAAGTACCACAGGCTTATCTCTTTAGGTTTAGTTATGCTTATAATAGCTCATCTTCTCAGTAATTAAAAAAATATAATAAGAAATGGGAGGACTTCTCCTCCCATTTCAAACCCGAATAAAACTATATATCAAAAAATTGATACCTAAAGTAAAGTAAGTATTTTAGAGTATTTTTCATACTCTTTTTTAAAATCCTCCATAAAAACCTTTAACTCTTCTAAAGAGATATCGTGTTTTTTTAAAAATCCCCTTGGGATTTCTACAGGGCTATTATTGAAACTATGTCCAATCTTTTTTAGCCTAACTAATGAATCACTTATAAAAACAAGTTCCCCTAATCCACTAGCATCATTTTCAGGTCTATGGTGGGCACCAATAGCTTCAACGACCTCTATGGGCAAGTTCCACTCTTTGGCTATATACGAACCTATAGCATCATGAGAAAATCCAAAATGATCCCTTTCTCCTTCAACTAATGGTAATTTATTTATTTTACTTTCACTAGCTATATCTAGGAAGTCTTTTTGGTAGAAGTTTAAATATATAACTTTACCAATATCATGTAGAAGTCCTGAAATATAACTATATTCCCTATAAATATTTTGAGTTTTTTGTGCTAACATATCTGTCATGATAGCTACAGCTATTGAATGTTTCCAAAACTCTTTTGGATTCAAACTCTCTTCTAATTGTGCAAAATCTTTGAAGATACTAATATTAAGAATATTTCTTAATTGGTTAAATCCCAAATAATTTATAGCTTTTTTTATAGAAGTAACGTTTTTCATACCATAATAGGGTGAGTTAATTAGTTTTAATAATTTTGAACTAAGAGCCATATCAGACATAACTAAGTTTTCAATGTCAGTAATATTGGCATTATTGGTATTAATTAACTTTGTTAATTTTTGAGCAATAATAGGCAAAGTTGGCAATTCTTCAATGTTATCCAATATGTTCCGTATATGCATGATGACCTCCATTCAAAACATAAATTTATCATAGTTTATAAAAAATGTCAAGAAAAAACACAGTAAATTTTGATGAATAAGTTAATTAAAATCCTAGAATACTTATTAAAGTTTCTTTACTTAGTAAATTATAAAAATTATAAGAATAAGATATAATTAGATTAAAAGAATATAAAGATGTTTAACTTTTTGAATAAATATAAAATATTTATATCTAAAAAATTTTGGAATAAAAGCAAAATTTCTATAAAAAAAGGAAAAATATAGTCAATTTTTTTTAATATTTTAAATGAAAAAATAAAAAAAGCTAATAAAACATTGACTTTTTAGATGAGATATAATAAGATGATAAGGCATTTTAAGGGAAAGGAGATACTAATAATGAAAAAATACGTATGTGATGTATGTGGTTGGGAATACGATCCAGCAATTGGTGATGCTGATAGCGGAATTGAACCAGGAACAGCTTTTGAAGATTTACCTGAAGATTTCGTATGTCCACCATGTTCAGTAGGAAAAGACATGTTTTCTGAAGTAGAATAATTTATAAAGCCCATAAGGGCTTTTTTTGTATATAAATTTTAACAAAAACTTGAATAAGCATATTTTTAGGGATATAATATTTTTGTACTCTATTCAGAATAAATGAGATTCTGAATAGAAAATCTAGGGTTAGAGGAATTTGGGGTATTGTTTCGATGGGAGTACAGGGCACTCCCATTTGTATTTTACACATTTTTAATTATCTTCTAATAAATCTATGCCTAATGAATTAACATAATCAATTTCTTCCAAAAGTTTATCTGCAATTTCTTTATTACCACAAGTAATAGAGATATCTCTGTCTTCTCTAAAGAAGTGTATATAGCCACCAGCTTCTTCTATTATACATTTTGCACCAGCTAAGTCCCACTCCTTTAAGCCCATTTCCCAAAATCCATTTAAATGTCCACTAGCTACCAAACAAAGATCATAACAAGCTGCTCCCATTCTTCTTATTCCTCTTACTTTTGGCATAATATGTCTAAAATAATTATTGTTATTTTTATCATTACCACAGTTAGCTCTATCATATGGAAAACCTGTAGCAATTACTGATTTATTCAAAGATATTTCTTTATTTACAAAAATTTTCTTATTATTTAAAAAAGCTCCTTTGTTTTTTATAGCCCAGAAAGTTTCATTAAGATAAGGTACATAAACTAAACCTAATATATTTTCTTTGTTTTTTACTAGACCAAAACTAACAGCAAAAATAGGTAAACCACTAGCAAAGTTTACAGTTCCGTCAAGAGGATCTATAATCCATTTATATTCATTTCCACTAAGATCTGTACCTTCTTCTCCTAGTATAGAGTATTCAGGCGTAAGTTTTTTTAACCTAGAAACTATCATCTCTTCAGATTTTTTATCTACTTCTGTAACAAGGTCAATTTCACTAGATTTGTATTCTTTATGCAAATTTTCTTTTCTCCACATAGAAAGCTGATAGTTACCTACTTCTTTACTCAATTTTTTTATCTCTAAAAGTAATTTTTCTAAATCCATAATAGCTCCTTTTTTTTAAATTTTATATTATTATTATAGCATAATAATAAAGAAATGAAATTAATGTAAGTTAGCAGTATATTTTGCAACTTAAATAGAATAAGAGTATTTTATCAGACTAAAAAAAGCAATCAAATAGACTTGATGTATACTATAAATAAAAAAAGGAGAAATTAATGGATACTTATCTTTTAAAACATCATTTTTGGGGTAATTTTGATACGGGAGTTTTAAATATTTATATGGCTATTTTTATTTGGTCTCTAGAAAAAAGTCCAATTAGTATAGGAATAGCTTTTGCTATACCCATTTTTATAGATATATTAGGTGATTATTATTTTTCTAGTATAAGTGACCAATATAGTAGAAAAAAATTGATGATTATAGGAAATATAGGATCGGCATTTGCACTAATGCTTTTACCCTTATCAGATAATATAAATATTATATATTTAGTTTTATTTTTTAAATACTTATTTACCAAGATTTATTCATCTTCTTTATATCCTTATGAAAAAGAAATGGTAAAAAGTAATCTTAGAGATTATTTTGGAAGTAAAAGTATAAAAGTTAGTACAAGTGCTAGTTTAGGTGGATTTATACTAATGTTTTTATTAGGTTTTGGAGTTAATATGCAAATATTAATAAGTATATGTGGTTTTGTAGAGCTCATGTCTACCTATTATTTATTTTTATTAAAAAAATCAACAAATAAAAGTATTAAAGTTAAAAAAATAGAAAATAACAATGAATCGATAAAGTTTTTTACAGTTTTTTATAGTATAGAAGCTTTTGCTTTTGCTCTTTTTCAGAGTAGACTTATAATATACTTTTTAGAAATAAAGGGTTTAAAACCAGATATGTTAGGTCTTATATTTTTTATTGTTTATGCTTTGCCTAGTATTTTAGGTGGAAAAATTCAGAAAAAATTCTCTAGTATTCCCCTAAAAAGATTATTGTTAACAGGGACTATAGGTCAAGTTATACTTTTGTCACTTTTACCTAATATAAATAGTATAAAAATACTAATACTACTTTGGTTTTTGGCTACCCTCATAGAGCAAATAAGTTATATTTATAGTAGAAGTTATTATCTTGGAGAAATTAATAGTAATATAGGAGTTAATTTATCAAAAGTAAGAATTATATCTACAGTTTTTTTATTGATGGGTCAAGGAGCAACTACTTTTTTATGGGAAAACTTTGGCTTAAAATCATCTTTTTATCTTAGTTCATTAGTTTTACTTATAAATATAACTTTTATAATTTTAAGTAAAAATGATTTTCATATAAAAAAATTAACTGAAATTTAGAGATTTATCTCTCTAGTTGAATAATGCAGAATATATTAAAAGAAGTGAAAGCTTTCATTTCTTTTATGTCCTTTGGGACCTTGGTTACTTTTTTATCAAAACAAAGGGACAAATAATACTGAAAAAACTTCTAATTCACAAAAAAAGGACTAATTCTCACAAATTAGTCTTTTTTAGTGAACTAAATACTTTTTTATTAGAAAGAATTATTTTAAAAACTTTAAAAGCAAAAATGATACTTTTTAGATAAAAATTAAGTGTTGCTTTTAATCCAAAAGTTTTTAGAAAATAAAATATTTTTTTAGAATAAAAATTTATAAGACATTTGATAATATAAAAATAATAAGTAGTTAGATTAAGTTTTTCAGGTTTAATTACTACTTTTCCATAATGTTCATGGAGGTCTTCATATAAAAATGAAGGTTTGTATTTATCATAATCTTTGGTGCCTACAAGAGGAAAGTATGGTGTTAAAGTTAATACTTTAGCTTCTACTCCATAAGCAAATCTCCCTATATTAATAAAGTCTTCTTTAGCATAATGGGGATAAAGAGTTAAATAAATCCATATATTAATTCCTGATCCTCTTAGAATATCTTTTAAAAGAAAGAAACTTTTATTACTATAATCATCTACAAAAAGTAGTATAGACTCAATACCGCAACGTCCGATAAGGCTAATAATGTGCTTATTTTTGATAAGGCTTTCTACAGATGAATAAATCATTATTCGTTTTTTTCGTTTTTCCAAATCTAACAAAATTTCATTTAGATTTTTACACAATAAAAAATCATAATCAACAAAAGCTATCTTTTTTTCTCTAATAGAATTTATTTCAGCAAAATACATTTGACTATCTAACAAAGCCATATTTTGATAAGCAAAATAAGAATAATGTTTTCTATATTTTTTAGTAGATTCTCTATTGCTAATTAAAATCTGATTTTTTTCATCTATTTGTTTATATTCATAATCAAAGTTCCTACTCAAAATCCCCTCAATTATTTCTTCTTTTTTATCAATTACATTTTGAATAAATTTTTCCATATTTTCTTTTTTAGTCCATTTAATAATATGGTCTATATACGGAGTATAAAAGAAATGGGGAGTAGAAGTAGCTTGATAGCCACCGACAAAAATAGTAATATTTTTATTAATTGATTTTATCATTTTACTAAGTTCTATAGTTGATTTTATATCATTGCAGATGGAACTAATACCAACTACCAAAACACTTTCATCTATTATTTGCTTAAGTTCCCTTTTATCAAAAACCATGTCAAATATTTCTACATTAGTAAATTTTTCAAATATATTATAAAGAATCTCTAAACCTAAGGGTTCACTTTGGGTAAAATGGGATAGATTAAGAGCAGTTTTATCTCTAGGTGGTCTTATTAGTATAGTTTTCATTTTTTTCTCCTAAAATTTTACATATTCTATCATATTTATAATAAATATAAAAATTTACTTTAAAGAAAAAAAGAATCTATTTTATACAATTTCATCATAAAAATCTCTTACTGAATAAAAGTCATCACCTATTTTCAATTTACTCTCACAGAGATTAGCAATTTGAAGTTCTTTTGTTCCAAGGATTTCCATAAGACTTTTGTCATGGCAAGTATCAGGTAAAAAAACACCTTCTATAAAAGATTCCATAACATTTAACCTTTTATGCTTTTCTTTATCTTCAAAAACTTCTAGTAGTATGGGATAACCTGGTCTAGTTAACCAGACTTTTTTCTGTTCTTCATAAGTATCTATGCTAATAGTATTTAGATACCAACCTTTTGACTTAATATCTCCTAAAAATTTTCTTATATTTTTAACAACAATTCCAGCATGATGTATTCCAAAACCATGCTTTTCTAATGAATCATTAAAACTTCCTTCTCCCAAAACTTGTACAAAAAGCAGTTTTGCTCGCTCTTTTCCTCCATCAACATAGAATCTTTTTTCACTTTCATTTATTATTATTTCTCCAACTTTAATTTGTTTATTTATAAAATATCTTCTTACATCTTCTACATTTTTTACTAAAATACATAAATGATCCAAACAATTTTCCATTATTATCTCCTTTATTATCATTAAGTTGATTATAGTATTAATATTAAGTAAATTCAATAAGAGACAAGGAGAAAAGTTTCTAGCCATTGAAATTTCTAAGGAAATAGAATATTCAATATTTAAATACAAATAATAAATTCTGTTTATATTAGGAGAATAAAATTTATTAAAATACTTTTATTCCATGTGTATATCAATATTATTTGCTTTTTTTCTCGAAAAAGTGTATAAAATTAGTATAATAGGTCTGATAATGGGGTGAGTTATGCAAAAGAGAATACTACCGATAACTTCTCTAAAAGAGGGGATGTTACTAGGAGAAGATGTAGTAAATAGTAATGGCGTTGTTATTATGCAACAGGGTGCAAAACTGAATGATGAGTTAATTGAAAAAATTGCTAAATTTCACTATGCACAAAACGTATACGTATTTACTAAAGAAACAAAACAAAAAGACATAGACCAAAACTTGGAAAATCTGATGAGAGTCTATGAAGAAGAAAAGAAAAAAGAAGAAAGGAGGTTGAAAAGACGTAAGACTTATGCTAGCCAAATTGAAGAGTTATCACTTAGATTAAAAGAATCTATTTTTATTGAAAATATTGAATCAAAAAGCTTTAATAGAGAATTGAATCATATTATATTTGACCTAAAAAAATTAGCAACTGATTATTATAATATTTTTTCTGTTATTCTAAGTGATGGGAATGTTGAAAATTATCTATATGAACATACAATTAGATCTACAATTATTTCATTTTTATTAGGTAAATGGATGGGTATTACAAATGATCAATTAAATTTATTAGTAAAAGCATCTTTATTAAAAGATATTGGTAAAGTAAAAACACCAAAAAATATTTTGGTTAAACCAGAAAAATTAACAGCTAATGAGTTTAAAGAGATTAAAAAACATCCATTATATTCATACGCAATTATTAAAGATATTGAAAACATGGAAAAAGCAGTATGTGAAGCAATTTTACAACATCATGAAAGAGAAGATGGAAGTGGTTATCCACTTGGGATAAAAGGACAAGAAATTAGTCAGTTGGCTAGAATAATGACTATTGGTGATATGTTTACAGCAATGACTACTAAAAGAGTTTATGCAGAAAAAATTTCACCATTTAAAGTACTTAATGAATTTCAACAAAGTGCTTTTGATAAACTTCATATGGGTGTAGTTATGACTTTTATTAAAAACTTTAGTGAATATTATTTAAATGCAGAAGTAAAATTAAGTGATAATAGAAAAGGGCATATTATAAGATTAGACTTGGCGGAAATAAATAAACCATTAATCAAATTGACTGATGGAAATTTTATAGATTTGAAAAAAGAAAGAAGTATAGAAATAACAGATGTAATTGATAAATTATTTAATGACTAGAAAAAATGGAAGAAAATATTCTTCCATTCTTTTTCTTAGAAAGGCCACTTAGTTATAGACTTGGCAAAATTCAAAAAATATGATAAAATCTCCTGTGGTATAAGGAGGTATTATGCTATTATTTATAGTTTTTAGCGTATTTGCATTTATAATTTTTGTATTAAAGCAAAATGGTTATAAACATTGTTTTTGTCCCGAGTGTGGGCATCTTAACTTGCATCTTAAGATTATTGATAAAATCTATTTTTATAAAGGAATTTTTGTATTGTTAACTTTAATACTACTTATGGGAGTTAACAATTATAGCCTACTTTTAATTACTTTATTTTTGATAACAATTTCTATTTTGTATAATAAAAGTAAAAAAATAGATAAATCATGTACAAAATGTAACTTTAGTTTTTAATTTAAGGAGGGGGAAATGGGATCTATTTTTAGTTTTTTTATTTGGAGGTTAATTGTATTTTCAATTGCAGTAAACATACTTGATTTGAAGGAAAATTATAAAGCTAAACTATTTATTTTTTTTGGAGTCTTGTTCTTTCCAGAAATTACTATTATAGTAGCTATAATTATGAGAATTGGTAAAAAAAATTCTTTCAATAATCCTACTACTAATTCAAATCACATTTCTAGCACAGATTTTGAAGAAGATGAAGTGATTAAATATAGTGAAGATAATTATGTAGAAAATAATACTAGTTATAATCCTCATGAAATTTCTGCTAAAGATTTTGAAACTTTTGAAGATAGTTATAGTGAAAATGAAGAAGAAAACTACATGGATATGGGAAATTATATCGAAGAGGAAGTAGAAGAGGTAGTTGAGAGTAGAAGTGATAATAATTACTTGTTAGCTGAGAAATTTAAATCTCTTATAGGAAATAAAAAAATAGATTCATATTATGAGCCATTATTAGAAGATAGTAATGCAAATTTACTAACTAAAGGTAGATACGAAAGTGGTAAAGATAGAGAGTTTATTGGGCGTATACTTTTAAGTAGAGTTGATTTTCTAGAGACTATAGAAAATAAATTTAAAGATATGAATAATGATAATTTAAAAAGAGAATTTGAAGTATTTAACGAATTTGATGCAGAATTAGAAAGTATTAGAAGAAATAAAATATCAAAATTAAAAGAAAAAGTAGTCTAAAGACTACTTTTTATAATTTAATTAAACCTTCAATAGTATTAATGATTTTAGCTAATTCTTCTTCATTTTTAACATTCTCATTAGTTCTAACTCTTGAAATGATTTCTTGATACTTATCATTCATAATAAGTACTGTATATCTAGCTAAAGATTTTAGCATATTATCTTCATAATTTATTTCATCTTTATGGTCTGAGTATAGATTATAAATATTATGCTCTTGTTTTTGATTGTTAATATCTCTAATTTGTTGAGCTGTTTTCCCACCTATACCATTTTCTTCCAAAAGATTTTCATAAAATAACATTAATTCCATTTCTTTGGCTAAAAACTCCAAAGCTTTAGAAAAAAATGATTGTAATTTCCCTCTTAATTTTGATTCTTCAGTTCGTACTTCACTACCAATTGCCCATAAACTTCCTAAATCTTCCAATAATAATTCTTCTAATAGTTTTTCTTTTGAAGAAAACATAAAATAAAATGAACCTGTAGTTGTTCCAAGATTATCGCAAATCTCTTTAACACTTACATTAATATAGCCCTTTTCAAAAAATAGCTCTTTTCCTACTGTCAGAAACTTATTCCTTTTTTCAATTGTTTTTTGTCTCAAGTTATTCCCTCCTAGATTATTTCTCAATTAGTTTATACCCAACTTTTACTATTGTAGTTAAATTATCTTTAAAAGCTGGTATTTTCTCCTTGATTTTTTTGATATGATAATCAATTTTTCTACTTTCTGGAAAATAAGGCATATCCCAGATATCGTTCATTATTTTTTCTCTAGATAGTATAATATTTTTATTTTGAACAAAAAAGGTAAATAACTGAAATTCAGTTTTAGATAAAAAAATATCTTTGTCTCTTTCTTTAATGGAAAATTCATCTAAATTGATAGTCAAATTTTCATATTTTAGAATACGACTATATTTTTTTTCTCTTCTGAGTAGAGCTTCTACTCTCCAAAGCAACTCCCTATCTTCAAATGGTTTTTTTAAATAATCATCTGCTCCAGCTTCAAAACCACTAACCAAATCTTCAGTAGTATCCCTAGCTGTTAACATTAGAATCAAAACATTTCCATATTTACCAGAGTTATTTCTAATTGTTTTGCAGACTTCTAAACCATTAAAATCAGGTAGATTCAAATCAAGTATAATAAGATCAATTTTTTCTTTTGTTAGTAAAGGATAAACATCACTACCATTGTACTTACAAATCACATCATGTTTTTCTTTAAGAAGTAATTCTAGTCTTTTGTTAGTAACAAAATCATCTTCTACTATAAGTATTTTCATCTAATCACCTATTTTTTCTTTGAGTAGCTTTTGAATATTTAACAATTCATTTACCAAATTATTGCTTATATTATCTTTTGCCCTTTTTTCGATATCTTTAATTTTTTCATAGATAATTCCTTGATCAAAGTTACTAATACTTCCTTTTAATTTATGAAGTATTTTCAAAACTTCTTCTTTGTTATCTATGTTTGCCTCAATACTTTGTATTAACAAAGCATATTGTTTCCAGAATATTTGTACTAGTTCTCCATTGACAACTGTTTTTTTACCCTCGAAAGTTTCTATAGATAGATACTTTCTAAAAACTTTATTCAAGTTTTCTAATGTGAGAGGTTTTGGTACAAATTCATTTACTCCTATTTTATTAGCTTCATTGATATACTCTCTTGTATCATGTGCACTAATAATTACAATAGGTGTTTTGTCCTCACAACCTCGAATTTCTTTTGCTAAGTCTAATCCATTTCCATCAGGTAGTTGTATATCTAATAATATTATATTATAATTATTCTTCAACATTAGTCTACTTTCCTTCAAATTTTTTGCAATATCAACATTTAATTTAAATTTTTTAAGTAGCCTACTAATACCTATAATATTAACTTCGTTATCTTCTACTAATAAAACTTTCCCTTTGTAATAAGGGTTTGCCCCTAGCTCATCAGTTAAATAAAGATTAGTTAATTTATTTATTGAAAATGGTTTTAAAAGATACTTAGCATCTTTTACTTGAGAAGAAGTTCTTTGTCCAATTTCGTCATATAAAACAACCAAATTTTTTCCTAAATTCTTCTCACTTATATAGTTAACTATAGATTCATCATTGTTTAATATGTCTATATCAACAATAAAAATAAAATCTATAGAATTACTAACATAATCATCTAAAACTTCTACTTCATCCAAAAAGTTATTTATTGGATAAAATGAATTTCCATACTCATTTAATGTTTTAAAAAGATTTGATTGATAACTTTTTTTTACTAAAGTAATAACTTCTTTTTTTTCTTCTTGAATATAATCTTCAATATGCTCAAAAGGAAGTTTTATTATAACATTTGTCCCTTTATTATAAACAGAGCTTAAATTTATACTGCCACCCATTAATGAAATTAGACTTTTAACAATGGCTAAGCCAAGACCTGAACCACCATATTCTAGTCTTAATGGACTAGTTCCTTGATTAAAGTTTTCAAAAATATGATTTATATCTTCTTCTTTAATTCCAATGCCTGTGTCTTTAATTTCGATACTTAATAGATTCTTTGATGATATATCAACAAAGATATCAATAAAACCCTCATGGGTGAATTTAACGCTGTTTGACAATATATTACTTATGATTTGCTTAAGTTTATTTCCATCCAATTTTAAAACTTTTGGTACTTTATTGGAAACAAATGTTGTGATATGAACATTTTTTCTTTTTTTAATATAGCATAAATCAGTTAATTCGTCTAGAACTTCTCGTATTTTTATACTTTTATTTATAACTATTACTGAATTATTTTCAAGCTTTGACAAGTCTAAAATATCATTTACAAGATTTAAAAGATTATTTGATGAACTTTTAATTAATTCTAAATATTTTTTGTCATTTTTTTCGCTTTTCAAAATTAATAAATCTGTTATAGTTGTAATACCATTTAATGGTGTTTTGAGCTCATGACTCATTTTTGCGAGAAACTGGCTCTTAGCTCTATTTGCTTCTTCTGCTTTTTCTTTTTCTCTTTTATATTTATATTCTGCTTTTACTCTATTCAAATAGTTTTTTTCTATATTTTTAAGTAAGATATAAATAGTTAAAAAAGTTAATGAATATATAATTAATTTATATATAGTAATTTTTTCCCTAAAAGTTTCTGTAATTTCATCTTTATTGCTTTCTTTATAAAAAAAATGAATTGTAGCAATTTTTTCATTTAAATAATCAAAATCATATACTTTTTGAATAAATTCTTCTTCTTTATTAGCATTTTCTTTGATACTCTCAAATATTTTTTCATTCTGATAATCATAAATGATAATTTTTGTAAAAATTTCGTATTCTGTTAAAAGATCTAATTCTCTTTGAATTTGGGCATATTCTTTTTTTAATATATGTTCTTTTAGATTTTCAACAGTTAACAAATTTTGATTTTTTATATTTTCTTCAAAAAAACCATCAATTACTCTATTAAAAGCAATATTTACTAAAAAGAAATTTGAAATTACTAAAAAAGTAAAGATTAACTTCAAATATAAAGACGTTTTTTTCATATCCACCTCTTTTCTTAAATAATTATACAATAATTACTTTAAAATTTTAATGGATAAAAAAATAAATTTACATTAATAATTTTATCAAATTTATTATATTTTTCAATAGTAAAATTTTTATAGTAAGACAAGACTTTATTTATATGATAATAAAAATTCAATAAAATTTTAAATATTATAAAAGTAATTTTTTAAACGGATTTTAATATTTGTTAATATAAATTTTATAATAATAGGTATTATGCTAAATTTTATTTTTAAATATAAAAAAAGATTATAAATAATGTCGAATATTTATAATCTTATAAAAATTAAAATTGATTTCATTTT
>CAZHXU010000011.1:0-29217 GCA_964536535.1 uncultured Fusobacteriaceae bacterium | reverse complement strand
TTTAGTGAATGTAGTGTCTACTTAATCTTATTTCTTATAATAAGACTTGATTTTTAGTAAGTAAGGAAGATTTATCTGACGTAAACTTAGTTATGTCCTTTGGACGTTGGTTACTTTTGTATCAAGACAAAAGTGACAACATAAATTATAGACTTTATAAAAAAAGAGACTAAATATTAGTCTCCAAATTATTAAACTATACTATTTGCACTAGCTAAGTTTCCTTTTTCTAAACGTTTGATACGTTCTTCCCCTTCTCTAGTTAGTTTATCAAACTCAACTATAGACTGAGCCATACGAGGTAAAGCTTCTTTTCTGTAGGTAGAAATTTGTTCCATTGCATCATTTATATCAGCAAAAGCTTGTTTTAATTTTTCAACATCCAACATACTTCCACTTGCTTGCTTTTGAATCTCAACCCCTTGAGTTTTTAATCTTTCAGCAGTACCAGCAATTAAGCTATTAGTAGTTTCATTTAGTGCATTAATTTGATCTAAAACTAACTTTTGATCAGCTAAAGCTTTGGCTACAATTATAGCAACTTTTAGTGCATTAACTGTTACTAATTTGGCTCTATTAACTCCTCTAATTAGTTCTTTATTGTTTCTCATAAGAACTTCTATAGCTAAGATACCTTGTTGGTTTACAGCTAATTGTTGCTGTAAATCCATAATTCTTTGTCTTAATGGGAAGATTAATTCTTCTTGTATAAATCTAGATTTATCTTGGTCAGCTACAAGGGCTAATTCGTTATTTAAACTAACATCTATAGCTTCTCCCATTTTAATTGTTTTTTGAATTTTTTTAGTAAGTTCTCTCATATCAATTTGATCTTGTTGTAAAGATATATTATCTCTTCTAAGAACATCTTGCCCACTATCTAATGACTTTAAGATATCGTTTAATAAAGTCTCAGATTTTTTGTATTTTTGGAAATATTTTGTAAGTGGATTAAAGAATTTTCCTAAAAATCCTTTTTTTCCAAAATCAATACTTGAAGGATCAAGTTCTTTTATCTCATTTCTTAGAGAAATAAGAGTATTAGAAACTTCATGACCTTCTTTTCCTTTATCAGCAATCTCTTTAATTGGACTTTGTAACAAAGTACTCTTGTGTACAGATTGTTTTTGAAGGTCTAGCCCTAAGTTTTCAATAGCTTCTACTCCCTTAGTCCTATCTGATATATTTTCCAAATCAATATTAATAAGTTTACTTGCATAGTTGTTAGCACTTTCTACAAGCTCAAGACTCTCTTTATCTGTAGGTTTTATTTCTGCAACAATTTCTTCTTTTATCTTTTCTTCTTCTGGTAATAATAATTCAAAATCCATTTTTCCCCCTCGTGTTTAAACATTATAAGCTTTCGCATTTTTAATTAATTTATCAAGTTCAGCCCTTGTATAATCAAGGTCAAGTATACTTCTGTTATCTTTGGTTTTTAATTCAGCCACTTTAACTCTTAATCTATCAAAATCTGTAACTAATTCTTCATTTATAGAAATAATTCTATTAACTTCCGAAAGAGCATTTTCAGCAATCTCTTTTCTTTCTTTAAGTGTTTTTAATTCGTTTATAGTTTCTTCTTTTAATGTAGGAAGATTTTTAATCTCAACAATTCTATGATTAATTCTCTCAAAATCAATTTCTTCTAGAGCATCTAATTTGCTTCTTATTTCTTCGAAATTATCATATAATGCATCATAAACGAGTCCAATAGTCCCCATAAATTTGGCATAAGTAAGTTCAGTTACTTCAAATTTTTCTCCCAAATTTTTAACGATACCTTTGTATTTTTCATCAAATCTCATAATTTGATTTGATGTTGTCCTAGCACTAGGACCAAAAAATTCATTTGCATAAAAAGTCGAATATCTATTTAATAACTCTTTTATTCTTGTTTCTTCTTCACTTTCATTACTTCTACTAATTACTTCCTGTTTAACATAATCAACTTCTTTTTCTCCATTATTATTAGAAAAAGTTTTTGCTGAAAAATATCCAAGAATATAACCACCCAAAATTCCAAAGAAAAATTTGAATTTTAAAGAAAATAATAACAAAATGATTCCTATTCCATAAACTAGCAATGTATTTATACTAATCTTTCCTTTTTGCATAAAACCTCCTTTTGTTGATAATATGATTGTAAAACATTTTTCATAATTTTTCAAATCGAATATAATATTTTTTCTTTTTTCTGTGATAAATTTTCAAATTTTTTTGTTATTTTCAAAAAAACTATAGTTTTTAGATTTAGAAATGTGAAAATATCCATAAAAAGTGAAAGGTTTAGTTAAACGTTAATCTGAAGACAAATGAAAATTTTTCGAATAAATTTTGTTTTTTCTCTGAAATAAAAAGTTTTAATTCAAAAAAAAGACTAATTTTCTATAAAATCAGTCTTTTAAAATTATAAAATTTATTGCTAATCACCTTCAGTTATATAACTTTTATCAATTAGATATTCTTTCAAAACATAAACCACTTTAATAATTGAATCTTCAAATGCTTCTACTACAGCAATAAGTTCATTTTCATCTATATTTTCTCTTGCTAAAGATTCGGCCATAACCAAAATTTCACCACTATCTTCATTGCTATCATCAATAGCAAGAGATAAAGGTGCAAGATCCATATTCATCTTTAATAATATTTTATAAAGACTACTATTTTCTACTAACTGATTTATTCCTATTATATCCAGTTGAAAAAACAATTCATCTTCACCTTCGATAATAATAAGAGGTGTTTCATAATCTCTAAGAGTTACAAATAAAACTTCATCTTGCTCTCTTTTTACCATGTAACCATAAGAATACAACAAATCACTAATTGTTCTTTTAGCTCTTATACTTACTTCAGTTTCCATATTACACCTTCTTTATACTATTTAATGTAAGGGATATACCCAAATCGAGTGCAATTATTCTTTTGTCTTTTTTTGTAAGGTAATTAACTAAGATAAACTCTTCATCAAAAAATTCATCTTCTATATCACGCGAGTATATTGCACTTCTTTTTTCATATACTTTTTTTTCAAAATCATTTTTATCTTGGTTATATGAATATCTTTTTTCTTTGTATCTAAAGTTTTTTCCTTTTTCATACAAATTAAAATATTCTGTTTGAAGATCTTCTTCAGTAAAAGTATAATAAAAATCAGTCATTTCTTCATATTGTTGTATATCAAGTAACCACTCTTCGTCTTCAAGTTTTTCTTTAAAATGAGTTTTAACTTCTTCATAACTTTTGTTGTTTAATTCTGCAATTTTTTCTATAATATTTGTCCTTATATATGAGTCTTCTTCGAAAAAATCAACATCTTCTAAATTATGAATCTCTTTGTAATAACTAGAAGCTACTTTGAATAAAATTCTTCCAATTTTTTCTACAGCTTCGTCATCTATAATAAAAGTTTCATCACCTATTATTCCTTGTAATTTATCCTTTCCTAACCAGTATATCCATTCTTGGTCACTTTCAGGATAAATATAGTCGTAATTAACAAATAATTTAATATCTTCTATCTCATCTTTGTCATACTTTAGTTGCAAATATGCTTCTTGATCTTCTACTCCGCCCAAATATAGATTGATTAATTTCTTCCCTTCTAAAGTAGCACTGCCCATCTTTTCGATATATATACCCTCAGCTTCAAATATAAACTTGCTTTTTGTGCCCATATTTGAAAATTCCAAACCATCAAACTTAAGATATGATCCTAACTTAAGATTTTCAGGTAAAAAATCATCTATTCTTTTTTCACCCTTTTTGAATACCTTAAACATAAGTCCCCCTTAAAATAGTGTATACATTATTATAATACATTTTTCATAGAATTATCAAACGTATTCTATATCTTTTTTATGTTATTTATTATACAATAAATATGTAGATATTGATAATCTATTGAATATATGAAAAAAGGAGTTTATATGCTTTTAAAAAATGAAACTTTTTATGAAATAAAAGAATTAAAAGATTTAGGTTTAGTTGCAATACAAAGTACAGTAAAAGTAGGGTCTTTATCACCATATTTTTCTCATGATGGACTTGATAAACTTAAATCTTTTTTAAAAGAGAATAAATTAGATAAAAAAAAATTAGTATGGGCAAACCAAAAACATACTAATTTAGTTTATGATTTAAATGATGGTTTTTTAGATGAATACGATAATTTAGATGGATTTATTACTAATAAAAAAGATATAGTAATAGGAACATTTTATGCTGATTGTTTGCCTATTTTTGCCTATGACAAAAAAAATCAAGTAATAGGTCTTTCTCATAGTGGTTGGATGGGAAGTTTTAGAGGGATTGGTATAAAAATGATAGAAAAGATGATAGAATCATACCAGTGTAAAAAAGAAGATATTATTATTGCTTTTGGAATAGGAATGAGTGGAGAAAAATACGAAGTTTCATCTGATTTTATAGAACCCTTTAGGGAAAAATATAATGAAAAAATCTTGGAAAAGGTATTTTTTGAAAAAGAAGGGAAATATTATTTTGATAATCAACTTTTTAACCAACTTATTCTTGAAGAATATGGTATAAAAGAGATTATTACCAATAATGAATGTACTTTTACAAATAAAGAATTTTATTCTCATAGGAGGCAAGGAAAACTTGGAGGTAGAAGTGCAGCAATTTTAGCCTTTAGAGATTAAAATATAAGAAAAATAAAATTTTTATTATTAATTTTATAAAAAACTTGAAATTGATAATTTTATAGCGTAAAATTTATTTATGACAAGACAGTCAGAATCTCAATAAAAAAAAGGGTCAAGGGTAATAAGGGTTTTTAATAAAGTGAAATAATTTATTGAGAAGAAAAAGCAGGTGCAGGGGCGCTTGCTTTTTTTATTTTCATTTACGAACTCTTTAAAAATAAGCTTTGAATAATTGAAAATTTGAGTTTAGTATAGCTAAATTTTTTGTTGACTTTTATTAAAATACTATGTATAATTTTTTTTGCCATTTGAAAAAATTTTAATTTAAAGATAACTAAAGGAGGTAAGAAATTGAAGGGCAGCAATGTAAAAATTGAAGGTATAGAAAAGAGCTTTGATGGAGTAAAAGTTCTTAAAAATATAAATTTTGAGATTAAACAAGGAGAGTTTTTTTCTATACTTGGACCCTCAGGTTGTGGAAAAACAACTTTGTTAAGAATGATAGCTGGATTTATAGAAGCAGATAAGGGAGCTATTTATTTGGGTGAAGATAATATAACAAATTTACCTCCTAATAAAAGGAATGTAAATACAATATTCCAAACATATGCTTTATTTCCTCATTTAAGTGTATATGAAAATGTAGCATTTCCATTAAAACTTAAAAAAATGAAAAAGGAAGAAGTAGATGTAGAAGTAAAAAAATATTTGGAAATGGTTCAGTTAAGTGAACATATTTATAAATATCCAAATCAACTAAGTGGTGGACAAAAACAAAGAGTTGCTATAGCAAGAGCTCTTGTTAATCAACCAAGTGTACTTCTACTCGACGAGCCTTTATCGGCTCTTGACGCCAAATTAAGACAGCATATGTTAATAGAACTTGATAATATCCATGACAAAGTTGGAGTAACATTTGTATTTGTAACACATGACCAACAAGAGGCACTTAGTGTAAGTGATAGAATAGCTGTTATGAATAAAGGAGATGTACTACAAATAGGTACACCTAGTGAAATCTATGAAAGCCCAAAAAGTACATTTGTAGCTGATTTTATAGGAGAAACAAATTTTATAGGAGGGAAAGTAGTAGAAGTAACAGATACTTATGCAGTACTTGACTCTAGTGAATATGGACAAATAAAATTTGATAGAGATAAAGAGATTAAAATTGGTGATGAAGTAAAACTTACTCTGAGACCAGAAAAGATAAAAGTAACAAAATCAAAACCAAAACAAATGTCGGAACTTGATAATATAATAGAAGCAAAAGTAGAAGATATTATCTATACAGGATTCCAAAGTAAGTTTTATCTTAAAACAGAAAAAGGAAACGAATTTTTTAAAGCATTTAAACAACACGTTGATTTCTTTGAAGAAGATGATAAAACTATACACTGGGAAGATAGAGTTTATGCTATATGGAACTATGAAGATAGTTATGTAGTAGAGGTGGTTTAGATGAAAAGTAAAAAAAGTGTATTTGCCTATTCTTTACCGATAACATTATGGCTGACACTATTATTTGCTCTACCTACATTAATAGTAGTAATATATAGTTTTTTGAAAAAAGGATTGTACGGTGGAGTAGAATGGGTATTTTCTCTAGAAGGATACAAGTCATTTTTAACACCGTATTTTATAAAAATTCTTTTTAACACATTAAATATAGCAGTAATAACTACAATAATTACTATATTTTTTGCAATACCTACAGCTTTATTTATAGCAAGGTCAAAGAAAAAAAATATACTATTATTTTTAATAATAATTCCATTTTGGACAAATTTTTTAATCAGGATATATTCTTGGATATCTATCCTTGGAAATAACGGAGTAATAAATAATGGAATAATTGCATTTAGAACTTTCTTTTTAGATTTGGCAAGTAATAGTGGTGCCTTAGAAGGTTTATATCTATTTATTGGAAATATATTTGCAGGAGCACCATACCAATTTTTATACAATAAAACAGCAGTAATAATAGTAAGTGTTTATGCATATTTACCCTATGCAATCTTGCCTTTGTACTCAACAATAGAAAAGTTTGACTTTAGTTTGATAGATGCAGCAAGAGATTTGGGAGCAACAAAATTTCAAGCGTATAAAAAGATTTTTTTACCAAATATAAAACCAGGAATAGTAACAGCAGGTTTATTTACTTTTATTCCAGCATTAGGATCATATGCTATACCACAACTAGTTGGAGGGAAAGATTCGTATATGTTAGGAAACATTATAGCAAAAGAATTAACTCTGACTAGAAACTGGCCAAAAGCAGCAGCAATAGCAACTATACTTATTGGAATTACAACAGTATTAATACTTGTATTTTCAAAATATGATAAAGAACATAAGATAGATTAGGAGGTAAGTATGAAAAAAAATAAATTTTCTATGAGTATTTTTATCTTTACAATAATATTCTTCTACTTACCCTTAGTAGTACTTATAGTTTCTTCCTTTAACCAAGGAAAAACTCAAGTTTTTACAGGTTTTTCTACTAAATGGTATGTGGAATTATTTCAACATTCAGATAGATTATGGCAAGCTTTTGGAAATAGTATATTAATAGCTCTTTCATCAGCTTTTATATCAACACTAATAGGAACATTTGGAGCAATAGCTATACACTGGTATAACTTTAGGGCAAAAAGATATATACAAATTATCTCTTATTTACCCCTTGTATTACCAGATATAATTATGGGAGTTTCATTATTAATCCTATTTAGTACTATAAAATTTAAATTAGGTTTGACTACTATATTCTTAGCTCATACAACATTTAATATACCTTTTGTGTTACTTATTATATTATCTAGGTTGCATGAATTTGATTATTCAATAGTAGAAGCTTCCTATGATTTGGGAGCTAATGAATTTCAAACACTAAAAAAAGTAATTTTACCAACTTTATTACCAGGAATAATATCAGGGTTTTTAATGGCAATTACTTTATCACTTGATGATTTTGTAATTACATTCTTTGTAAGTGGACCAGGTTCTGCAACACTACCTATACATATTTATTCAATGATAAAATTTGGTGTTAGTCCAGTTATAAATGCTTTGTCGGTAATATTAATAGCTGGAACAATTGGTTTAGCATTATCAACAAAAAAAATTCAAAAATATATGATTAATTAGAGGAGGGAACATGAAAAAAATATTTGTTTTACTTTTAGCTTTAGTTACAATAGTAGCTTGTGGAAAGAAGGAAAAAGTAGATAATAATACACTTTATTTATTTAACTGGTCAGATTATTTACCAGAAGAAATTTTAAATGACTTTGAGGCAGAAACAGGAATTAAAGTAGTAGCAGATTATTATTCTTCAAATGAAGAGATGTATGCAAAAATAAAAGCAGGAAGTACAGGGTATGATGTAATATTCCCTTCTACTGATTTTGCAGAAATCATGCTTAGTCAAGGTATGTTAGAAAAGATAGATTTAACAAAAGTACCTAATTTAGCTAATTTAAATGAAACTTTAGCTTCTAAAATTGATTTTGATAAAGAGCACAACTATGTTATTCCATATGCTGTAGGAGCTACAGGAATAGCAGTTAACAAAAAATATGTTACTGATTATGTAAGAGATTTTTCATTGTTTACAAATGAAAAATATAAAAACAGAATGACTCTTTTAGATGATATGAGAGAAGTATTAACAAGTGCTTTAGTTTATAATGGTTTTGATGCTACTTCAACTGATGAAAAAGAGTTAGAAATAGCTAAAAACACTATTAAAGAATGGAAAAAAAACATCTTAAAATTCGACTCTGAATCATTTGGAAAAGGTTTTGCCAATGAAGAGTACTGGATAGTTCACGGATACTATGAAAACATAGTAGCTCAAGTATCAGAGGAATTATATGATGATGTAGAATTCTTTATACCTGAAAAAGGTGGAACTATGTACATAGATAGTATGGTTATACCAAAAGGTGCAAAAAACCTTGAGAATGCACATACTTTCATAAACTATATTCATAGACCAGAAGTATATGTAAAAGTTATTGATTATTTGGAAACTCCATCTATAAATGTAGAAGCAGAAAAAATCAGAGAAACTGTACCTGCTTATACTGTAGAAGATTTAGAAAGAACTGTTTTATTAACAGACTTAGGAGAAGCTTTAGAAATTCATAACAAAACTTGGAATGAAGCTATAGTAGAATAGATTAAAAACTCCCATTTCGGGAGTTTTTTTATATGAATATTTTTTGCTTATTACCTATTATCTATTAATTGCTTCGCTACTTCCTACGTCTTACTTTTATTTCCTACTTTTTACTTATCCTTGCTTGCTATAGATTCTGCTTTTGAAAAACTACAGCCACAATAATCTTGTCTGTATAAGTCGAACTCATTACTTAGTTTAACAGATTCTTGATAACCACCTTTTTTCTTAAAATCACTTGGAAGCCATTTTATTCCATTTATTTCTTCATACTTAAATCCAAGTTCATTAAGTTTTTGTGCATTTTTCATAGGACTAATCGTAAGGCTAGTTGTATAATAATCTACACCAAGTTCTTTAGCTTTTAAGCTAGCCATTTTGATTCTAAGTTCATAACATTTATGGCATCTTTCACTGCCTTCTCCTGCTTTTTCAAAACCTTTGACAGCATCTAAAAACTCTTTGGGATTAAAATCACCTCTTATTACTTCTACCCCAAACCCTCCTTCTTCTACATATCTCACTTGCTCATTGTATCTCTTCTCAAATTCTCCAGGAATATTTATATTGGGGTTATAAAAATATATAACTATATCAAAATATTCATTTAGGTATTTTAGAACATAAGAATTACAAGGTGCACAGCAAGAATGTATAAGTAATTTAGGTCTTTTTCCATCAAGATTTTTAATAAGTTTTTCAAGTTCTACTTGATAATTTTTTTTCATGAATCCTCCATATTAAAAAAGAGTTTGACTACTAAGCCAAACTCAAAGATTTTATTCTTCTGTTGAAGTTTCAACAACTTCTTTCTTTTCTAATCTTTTATCTGTAAAGCCATTTTCATCTAAGATTTTATTCCATTCTTCAACTTGGCTTCTATATTTTTTATATAACCATCCTGTATCACCAGTGATTACTATAGTTTCAATAATGTCTCCTTGTTCAATTTTATCTACTACTTTTTGGTCTTTATCATCGATAGTTTCACCAAAAACAGTATAACCACCATTTAAACTAGGAGTTTCTCTATGAGTAATAAAAAATTGAGAACCATTTGTATCTGGACCACTATTAGCCATTGCTAACATACCAGAATCATAAAAATTAAGCCAATCAGTTGCTACTTCATTTTTGAATTTATATCCTGGACCACCAGTTCCATTTCCAAGTGGATCTCCCCCTTGAACTACAAAGTTTTCAACAACTCTATGGAAAGTTAGATTATTATAATATCCTCTTTCAGCAAGATTTATAAAACTTAAAACAGTAAGTGGAGCTCCTTCTGGATACAAATAAAGATTTATCTTTCCTTTATTTGTTATTATTGTTGCTCTTATATCATTTAGAGCTCTTTGATTTACATTACTACAGGCTCCGAAAACTAATAAAGTAAGTATTACAGTAATTATCCTTTTCATATCCATCTCCTTAATATTTTTTATACATTATACTATAATTTTTTTGAAAATTAAAGATATTTAGTATATAATAGATTGGAATAGAAAGGAGTTGGGCATGAGAAGACTTAATTTATTGTTATTATTAGTATTTTCAATGCTTTTTATCTCTTGTAGAAATGCAACAGTTACAAATTTTAGACCTAATATTACTGTTGATCAAAATCAAGAAGAAAAAGCAGAAAAAATTGCATTATTAGAAAAAAATATTAAATCAGTTAAAAAAGGCCATACAACATTTTACTACAGTACCAAAGATACTTTCACAAATTTTCAAGGGTACACATTTTATCTAAGCCCTTATATAGTTGAGGAAGGTGGAATAAGTAGAAGAGTTTCAGTTAGACTATTTGCCAAATCAGTAAGCAACAGAGACAATGTTTTTAATAGAATAACTATCTATGATAATAGAGAAAACAAAGTTGTTATAGACTTTGAAAAGATGGAGAGAGAATATGCAGATGATGGATTTTTGATTATCGAAAGTGGAGATACTCTCATTTCAAAGGAGCAAATGCTAATTATGGAACAATTTATCGATTCAAAAGAAATATATGTAACTTTTGAAAAAGATAGAAAGTACACTTATGTGCTTAATCCAACAGTTAGAGAAAGTTTCCTTAATATACTTAGAAAATATAAATTAATCTTAGAGCCTGCTAGATAGGCTCTTTTTTTAAATAAAGGATAAAATAAAAATAAAGATAATAATACAGAGAGGTGCATAATGGAAAAAGAATTATATACGATTTATCTACCAGCTTTATTAACACTTTTAATTACAAGGTTAACAGTTTATATTGTTTTAAAGTTGATGGATAGACAATTAAAAAAAATAAATAGTCATGAGAAAAAACTATCTCTTGCAAAACATTTGATAATGGCTGCTATTTATACAATAGGAATAGGGATTGCAGCATCTTTTGTCCCAAAACTTAAGAGTTTATCAACATCTATATTTGCCAGTTCGGGAATATTAGCCATAGTAATAGGGTTTGCGTCACAACAAGCTTTTTCAAATATGGTAAGTGGAGTATTTATACTAGCTTTTAAACCATTTAGACTAGGGGATTTGTTGCGTATACCAGGAAAAGAAATTATTGGTACAGTAGAAGATATAACTCTTCGTCATACTGTTATCAAAAATTTTGAGAACAAAAGAATAATAATACCTAATTCTGTAATAGGTGGAGAAGTGATAGAAAATGCTAATATTATAGAAGAGAAAATTTGTAAATTTTTTGAAATAGGCATAAGTTATAACGCAGATGTTGATAAAGCTATGTCTATTATAAAAGCTACAGCTTTTATGCACAAAGATTTTATTGATAACAGAACACTTGAAGAAGCAAATAATGGAGAAGAAGCTATTCCAGTTAGAATAATTGCTTTTGCTGATTCATCAGTAATGTTAAGAGCTTGGGTTTGGGCAAAAAATAACTCAGCTGGAAACAAGTTGATTTGGGATTTGAATTATCAAATTAAAAAAAGATTTGATGAAGAAGGTATAGAGATTCCTTATCCACATAGAACAGTTTATCTAAGAAAAGAGGAGTGAAATGAAAAAGAAAAAAAGAGATGTTAAAAAATTATATACACTTCCTGGTGAACTTATTTATACTGGAAATAAAACAGAAGTAAAAACATCAATTGAGCAAATAAATTATTCTAGGAGTGAGTTTAGTAGAAGTAATGATTTGGATATAAATAAAAGTGGAAATAATTTAATTGTAATAACGGGTTTTAATGACCTTAAATTGATAAAAACTATTGGAGAAAAGATTAAATTACATAAACTTATTTTGGAAGATATTTTGAATACATCACAAAATATAAAATTATCGGTGCATGAAGAGAAAATATTTATTACAATGAAAGACTTTTTATGGGAGAAAGAGAGTAGAAGATTATCTTATGAGCAAGTTTCGTTTTTGATAATTGGAAATTCATTGTATTTATTCTTAGAAGAAAAAAATAAAATAATAGATACTATCATAAAAAGAATTGAAGAAAAAAAAGGTTTGATTAAAGATAAAAATATTCAATACTTATTATTTGCAATTTTAGATATATTTATCGATAGTTATATGCAAACTACTTCTGACATGGAAGAAGTAATTATTGATTTTGAAGAAAAAATAAATGTCTCTCCAGAAGAAATTGATGTAAAAGAGATATTTGATTTAAAAAAGAATGTTGTTAATTTTAAAAAAGATACTTTTTATTTGAGAGAGATGTTAAAAAAGATTTTGTCTGATAATATAAATTTTGACTTGGATAAAAGAATTTATTTTGAAGACCTTTATGACAAATCTATAAAAATTCATGATTATGTAGATGATTGTAAAGAAGATATAAATGGATTAGTAAATTATCACATGACACAATTAAGTAACAATATGAATAAAATCATGAAAGTATTAACGTTTATATCTACAATTTTTATACCAATTAGTTTTTTAGCTGGTTTATATGGAATGAATTTTGATCATATGCCAGAGTTGCATTATAAATATAGTTATCCTATATTGTTAGGAACTATGTTTTTCATAGTATTATTAATGATAAGATTTTTTAAAAAGAGAAAATGGTTCTAAAAATATAATTTTTATTAGGAACATTTATTAAAAAAGAAATATTTAGTAAAAAAACACCTGTTAGACTATAATATATTGACAAATATTACTATTTGAGATACAGTTTAGTAAGATTTAAAAAAGGAGTATGTATGTCAAAAGTAAGCCTTATTCTAATAATTATATTAATTTGTTCACATCTTATTACATTATATATATCATTATTAATAAAATCCAAAAGAGAAAGTCAGGGAGCTTTGGAATTTTCCCTAACTATGTTTGCAATTTCAATATATATTAATGGGTATACTTTTTCTTTATTAGGAAATAATTTGGAGACTTTAATATATGCCCTCAAATTTCAATATATAGGTTTGTCCTTTATTTGTTCATTCTTTTTCTTATTTTCTTTACGGTATGGACTCAAAAAACCCCTAGGAAAAAAGATTTGGATATTAAATATGATAGTGCCATTTATAATACTAATTTTAGCAATAAGTGTTGATAAACACAATTATTTTTATAAAAATATTAGTTTATATTGGAATGGTTATTTTAATGTTATAAAATATGAGCCTGGATGGGGTTATTTGTTAAACCTATTTTATCAAATAGGAGTTTCTATTATAGCAACTATATTATTACTTATTAGTATGTTCAAATGGAATAAAAATAGAAAAAAACAAATAATAGTTTTAATTTTAGGTGCTCTATTTCCTATAGTTGGAGGATTTTTGACAGCAGTAAATTTAACTCCTTTGGGAATGGATATCCAGCCTTTTTTACTTGCTATTACAGGTCTTTTTGTTACTTTTGGTCTATTCAAATTTGATCTTTTTGAAATAATACCTTTTGCAAGAAAAGTAGTTGTAGACTCTATTAAAGAAGGGCTTATTGTTATTGATTTAAAAGGGAAAGTACTTGATATAAATAAAGAAATTAAAAATAATCAATTAACAAAAGATATAAGGATAGGTGAATATATTCCAAATTATCTTAGGTTAAAGAAGTATTTAAATGAAAATTTTGAATTAGAGGGAAAAAAACAAGAAAAAATAAAAGAAATAGAATTTGAAGATAATGAAAACTACTACCAGATTAAGGTTTATCCAATATTTAAAAGAGAAAACCATATTGATGCATATGCTCTTTTGATAAGTAATATAACTGAAAAAGTAAATCTTATTAATGAACTTGAATATCAAGCAAAATATGATCCTCTCACAAATCTATATAATAGGAGGCATATACTTGGGATAGTAGAAGAGCAAATGGGATATGCTCTAAAAAATTCTTTGTCATTAGGTTTGATTTTGTTGGATATAGATTATTTTAAAAAAATTAATGATACTTATGGGCATTATGCAGGAGATCTAGTTTTGATAAACCTTTCATATGTATTAAAAGAAACTATAGGAGAAGGTAATTTTGTAGCTAGATTTGGTGGAGAAGAATTTTTGATTATTTGTCCAAATTTTAATGAAGAAGATTTAGAAAAGTTAGCATTAAAAATAAGAGAAAATATAATAAATGAAGAGTTTTTGTATGAAGAAAACTTTATTCAAGTTAGGGCTAGTTTTGGTTTGTACTCATCAACAGTTGATCAAAAAGTATCTTTTGATCAGTTATTACAAAAAGCAGACAAAGCACTTTATTATTCTAAAGAAAATGGAAGAGATAAAATAACTTCGTTTAATAAGATAAAAAAGACTAATCAAAATTAGATTAGTCTTTCTTATTTTTTATAGGCTTTTGCATCTCTTCTAGCTTTAATAAAGCATCAAAGTTTATATGACAATAACCATTTGGATTTTTTTCTAAGTATTCTTGGTGATAATCTTCGGCATCATAAAATTTTTCAAGTGGAGCAATTTCAGTAACTATTTTTTCTTCAAACTTCTTTTGCTCTTTTTCAAAAGATTTATTTATAATATCTAAATCTTTTTCATCTATATAATAGATTCCAGTTCTGTATTGAGTTCCTGTATCTCCCCCTTGTTTGTTAAGAGAAGTTGGGTCTATTACCCTCCAAAAATGCTCTAATATTTTTTCCAAAGAAATTTTATCTTGATCATATTTGACATAACAAACTTCTGCATGGTTAGTTTCTCCAGTACAAACACTTTTGTAATCAGGATTAGTAGATATACCTTGAGCATAACCTACTTTTGTTTCAGTTACTCCTAAAACTCTTTTAAAGTATGCTTCTACTCCCCAAAAACAACCTCCAGCTAATACAATCTCTTTCATCCAATATCCCCTCCTTTTTCAAAATTATACTATTTTTCAATAGGAAATACTATTTTTATTTAATTAACAAAAATTAATTTTTACGAAAACCCTTGCGTAACAATGGATTTAAATTGACTTAACTGTTCAGAGTAAGAATGGTCTATTTTATTTGTTGACACATTGTCAATTATATATTATAACTATATTAGAAATTCACTATAGTCTCTTGTATATAAGAGATTTATTATTTAAAAACATTTGGAAACGTTTCCAAAACGTTTCACGAAAGGGGTCAAGATGAATAAAAAAGTATTAGCTGGAGTGTTAGCAGCAACTAGTTTTTTGACGGTTACAACAGATGTAGAAGCAGGTATATTTGATATCTTTAAGAAAAAAGATAAACCTGTAGAGGAAAAAAAGGTTAATAACGATATAGTACCAGAAGAAGGAGCTTTTTTAAAAGTGTGGGAATCAAAAGGTCCTGAAGGTGAATTTATGGAGTATGCAGCAGAGAAATTTGCAGCACAATACGGAATAGAAGTACAATATGAAGAAGTAAATATGACAGATGCATTGACAAAATTAGCTCAAGATGGTCCATCTGGTGTAGGGGCAGATTTATTTGTTTTCCCTCATGATAGATTAGGAGAAGGATTAAATGCAGGTTTAATTATGGAGAACCTTGTATCAGGAAATGAAGTAAAAGCAAACTTCATGGATGCAGCAGTAGTAGCAGCTACTAGAGATAACAAAATTATGGCTTGGCCTTTAGCAATAGAAACTTATGCTTTATTTTATAACAAAGATGTATTAACAAAAGGTCCAGAAACTTTTGAAGAATTAATCAAATTTGGAAAAGAATTTACAAATAAAAAATCAAATGATTATGGAATATTCTGGGAAGTAGGAAATGCTTACTTTGGACATGCTTTCCTTGCTATGGATGGTGGATATGTATTTGGTAATGGAGGTACTGATTCATCAGATATAGGAATAGCAAACAAAGGTGCAGTAAATGGTTTAGAAAACTTACTAAAATTAAAACCTATTTCAGTAGATAAATCAGGAGACGTAACATATGCAACTATGATGGGATTATTCCAAGAAGGTAAAGCAGCTACTATGATTAATGGTCCTTGGGCTATTGGAGATCTTAAAAAAGCTGGAACTAACTACGGAATTGTACCATTACCAACTTTTGAAGGAAATAACTTAAATTCATTCTCTGGAGTAAGACTTGCTGGAGTAAGTACATATAGTAAATATCCAAAAGCAGCTCAGTTATTTGCAAAATTCATAACTTCAGATGAAATGTTATTAGAAAGATATAAATTTACTGGTCAAATACCACCAGTAAAATCATTATTAGATGCACCAGAAATAGCAGGAAATGATGATGTAAGACCGTTCTTAGAACAAGCACAATACGCAACACCAATGCCAGCTATACCAGAAATGAAATACTTCTGGGATCCAGTAGGAGCAGCTTTAGCAGAAGCTTGGGATGGAAAAGCAAGTGCAAAAGAAGCTTTAGATACAGCTAAAGATACTATGGAAGAAGCCATTAAATTATCAAAATAAAATTTATGAGTTCACTCTTTTTAGGGTGAACTCACTTCTAAGGAGTTGGAGAGTGTGAAACATAAGAGAATATCAGTTGTGTTATCAACTTTGTTTATGGGATTTGGACAATTATATAATAAAGCTTTCTTAAAGGGAATATTGTTTTTATTAGTTGGTTTGTCTTTTGTATTCAACCTAGAGTCTTATCTATATGGTATATGGGGAATAGTGACGCTTGGAGAAACACCACAGAGTATGAATGGATTTGAAGTAATACAGGGGGATCATTCAGTATTCTTATTACTTGAGGGATTAATAAAAATAATATTACTTTTAGGTACACTGTTTTTTTACATCTATAATATTATAGATGCAAAAAGATTAGGTGAAGCTAAAGATAATGGGGAAAAAAGATTAGGAATAAAAGAATCACTACATGCTTTTTACGATAGAAACTTTGTAAAAATAATGCTTACACCAGCATTTTTAGCAGTAACATTTTTTATAGCATTACCAATTATAGCAACAGTTTTAATAGCATTTACAAATTATTCAGCACCAAACTTTTTACCACCTAAGAATTTGGTAGATTGGGTTGGTTTTGATAACTTCAAAAATATTATAAAACTAAAATCATGGAGTTCAACATTTACAAGGTTAGCGTTATGGACAGTTGTGTGGGCTGTTGGAACAACTTTCCTAAACTATACAGTGGGACTTATATTAGCTTTACTTACAAACAAAAAAGGAATAAAACTAAAAGGAATGTGGAGAGGAATATTTATTCTGCCATATGCAATGCCAGCATTTATTTCATTATTAGTATTTAGACTTATGTTAAATGGAGTAGGACCAATAAATAACTTACTTGTAACTTATGGATTAGATAAGATACCATTCTTTACAGATCCTGTACTTGCCAAAATAACAGTTCTTGTTATTAATACATGGATAGGAGCGCCATATTTTATGGTAATGATAGCAGGTTCACTTACAAATATATCTTCGTCATTATATGAAGCTGCAGAAATTGATGGGGCTACAAAATTCCAACAATTTAAAAACATTACATTACCACTTTTATTATTCCAAACAGCACCAATATTAATACTAACATTTGCGTATAATTTTAATAACTTTGGAGCAATTTATCTATTAACAGATGGTAACCCAGTAAATTCAAGTTTAAAATTTGCAGGAGATACAGACATATTAGTAACTTGGTTATACAAATTAACACTTGAACATCAACAATATGGAATGGCAGCAGTAATATCAATAATATTATTTATCTTTATTGCTTCAATTTCATTATATAACTTCAAAAGAAGTAAATCGTTTACTGAGGAGGATATGATCTAATGGGCATTAAAATTAAAGCTAGTAGAAAAAAAATAGAAAAAATGGAAAATGTATTTGTGTATTTATTATTAACTGTAATTGCTCTTGGAATAATCTTGCCAGTAGCTTGGATAATAATGTCTTCTTTCCAAAAAGGAACAACATTATACAGTTCATCACTTATACCACAAAGTTTTACTTTGGATCATTACAAAGATTTATTTACTAAAACAGATTATCCAATTTGGTATAAAAATACACTTAAGATAGCAACAGCAAATATGTTAATTGGTTTATTAGTAACAACACTGACAGCATATACTTTTTCTAGATATAGATTTAAAGGTAGAAAAAACATGATGATAAGTATGTTAATACTTCAAATGTTCCCATCATTTTTATCTATGACTGCAATACTTATACTTCTTACTAAAATGAATCTAATGGATACACATTTTGGTTTAGTACTTATCTATGCAGCAGGTCAAATACCATATAATGCTTGGCTTATTAAAGGGTACTTTGATGGAATACCAAAATCTCTTGATGAAGCAGCTAGAGTTGATGGTGCAGGACACTTGACTATCTTCTGGAAGATAATTATGCCTCTTGCCAAACCAATATTAGTATTAGTTGCTTTAACAAACTTCACTGGACCTTGGTTTGATTTTATCTTTCCAAAATTAATCCTTAGAAGTAGATTTAAAAAGACACTTGCTATAGGAATATTTGAGTGGGTACAGGGAAGAGCGGATAATAACTTTACGTTATTTGCAGCTGGTTCTATATTGATTGCAATACCGATACTTATATTATTTGTATTACTACAAAAACATATAGTAGAAGGATTATCACAAGGTGCAACTAAGGGATAGGTTAGAACCTATCCTTTTCTTTTACAAAAATTTAATGAAATTATATAAAAAATAAAAATATGTTTATAAAACAAAGCATAAAAATGTACATAAGGAGGAGAAAAATGAATATTCAGGGGATTTACCACAAGGCAAAATCGAATTATGCATATGCATATAAAAAAGATGAAATGCATATAAAGATAAAAACGGCAAAGGGTGATTTTGATAAGATAACTTTAGTATTTGGAGATAAATATGAATGGCATAGACATGAAGAGATAAATATGGATTTTGAATTTCATGATGAATATTATGATTATTATATGATTAGATTGAAAAATTTTCCTCTTAGACTTTCTTATTATTTTAAGTTGATAAAGGAAAAAAAAGAGTATTATTTTACCGAGAGAGGATTTAGGGAAAAACTTGGAGAAGAAGTATTTCCATATATGTTCCACTACCCATATGTAAATGAAGGAGATATACATCTAGTACCAGAATGGGTAAAAGATGCTGTGTTTTATCAAATATTCCCAGATAGATTTTATAGGGGAGATATGGATGAAAAAGCAAATAAACTAAGTAATTGGGATGATAAACCAGAAGGGGATAGTTTTTATGGTGGAGATATCAAAGGAATAATTGAAAAATTACCATATCTTCAGAATTTGGGCATAAATACAGTTTATTTGACACCTGTATTTAAATCTATTTCAAACCATAAGTATAATACACATGATTATATGGATATAGATGAAGATTTTGGAACAAAAGAAGATTTTAGAACTTTGGTAGAAAAAGCTCATAAGCTTGGAATTAAGATAGTATTGGATGCAGTATTTAACCATAGTGGACATGACTTTTTTGCATTTCAAGATTTGTTAGAAAAACAAGAAAAATCAGAGTATAAAGATTGGTTTCATATAAAAGAATTTCCAGTTGATTTTGAAAAATTACGTGAAAGAGTAGAAGAAAAAGGCTGGAAAGATTGGTATAGATGTGAAGAAAGTGGGAAAGATTTATTATCTTATCATACTTTCGCCCATACACCATATATGCCAAAACTTAATACAGAAAATAAAGAACTTAGAAAATATCTATTAGATGTAGGAAGATATTGGGTAGAAGAGTTTGATATAGATGGATGGAGACTGGATGTAGCAAATGAAGTTGATCATGGATTCTGGAGAGACTTTAGAAAAGCTGTAAAAGAAGTAAAAGAAGATGTTTATATAGTTGGAGAAATATGGCATGATTCAACACCTTGGTTACAAGGAGATCAATATGATGCTGTTATGAATTATCCAATTACAGAAGTTATTATAGATTATTTTGCAAAAAAGAATATGGAAACAAAAGAATTTAGAGAAAGTATATCGGAAATACTCTATAGATATACATGGCAAGTTAATGAAGTAATGCTAAATCTTTTAGATTCTCATGATACTTCGAGATTCCTTAATAAAGCTGACTTTGATGTAAATAGGCTTATATTAGCTGAAACATTCTTATTTGCTTTTGTAGGGGCTCCTATGCTTTATTACGGGACAGAAATCGGTATGGTAGGTGGAGATGACCCAGATTGTAGAAGAGGAATGATTTGGGATGAAGAAAAATGGAATAAAGAATTGTTTGAAGAGATAAAAAAGATTATAAAAATAAGAAATGAAAATATTTCACTTAGAAGGGGAGATATTAAATTTATTGAAGATAAACATCTTGTAGTTTTTGAGAGGACTTTTGAAGAAGAAAAAATCTTAGTAATAATTAATAATACAGATAAAAAACATAAGATAAACATAACTCGTGAGTATGAGAATAAAATAGACTTAATAAGTGGTGAAAAAGTAGAAAGAAAATTAGAAGTAAAAGGAAATAGGGCTTATATTATAAAGGAGTAAGATATGCACTATAAATATATAAATGGGGTTGAAATAGAATTTAGAGTAGAAGAAAAAGGTATAAAAGAACTATATCTAATAGGAACTTTTACTAATTGGGTAGAAGTAGAAGAGTTTAAATTTGAAAAAAAAGAAGGGTTTTTTTATCTGAAGAAACCCTTGAGTTCCTTTGATTTGTTGGGAAGCAGTGGGTATTGTGAGTATTATCTTTGGTCAAAAGATAAGAAAAAAAAGTTGGATGTTGATAAAAATTATTCTAAAGATTATCTTTTTAATAATGGATTAAGTAATCAATATAACTATATACTTTTCCCAAAAGATATAAAAAAAAGTGAGATAAAAAAACTACATGAAATGTGTAAAAAATCATTTAAAATTAAAGGTTTTATAGATGAATTTCAAGATTCGGAAGAATTGGGAAATTTTCGTAGTGTAATAAAAAAAGGAGAAAAAGACCTTTTATTTAGGTCTTATCACCCTCTTATACCCAGTTATAAAGAAGATTACAAATTAAGAGATATAGAAACTATAAGGCAAGAGACTGTTCGAGAACTTATTGATTATAAAGGTATCAAAAATATAATTAATCTTTCAGATTCATATAGTGAATTTGAGAAATATATTAAAGATGAAAAAATGACTTATTATAAAAAGTTGTGGTTATTAGATAATATACATTTTGTGCCTATATCTTATGATAGCGCTTATTATTATCCACACTTGGAAAAAAGTATGGAGATATATCAATATACCTTTTCTCAATGTATAAAAAAAATTATTAATATAATAGCAGAAGAAGAAGGACCTTTTTTAGTTCATTGTAGATTAGGTTCAGATAGAACAGGAGTTGTAATAGCTTTTTTACTTCTACTCTCTGGCTACAGCCGAGATTATATAGAATCTGACTACTTAAAGACTAATAATATGGGAATAGGTCAGTATAGGAGTTTTAGGCTCCTAGAAGGTGCTCTAACAAAGTTATTTGGAGATGAGTATTATATAAACTCAGTTGAAAAAGTGAAAAAATATCTTTTCGATATTGGATTAGATAGGAAGTTGGTAGTAGAAGCTTTAAAAAAACTAAGTATAGAAAATTTTTGATGAAGAGAATGAAGGACTAATTTAAATTTAGTCCTTTTTTTAAAACTCAAATTTTATTTTATAGAATAAAGAGGAAAAAATTGATTTGTATATACAAAATATGTTATAAGGATAAATAGAATATATAAAAGGAGGGGAAAAATGAAAAAATATACAATAAATGAAGTGGCAAAACTACATAATATATCAAAAAAGACCCTACTTTATTATGAAAAAAAAGGGATTTTTGAGCCTGCTTTTGTAGATGATGAAAATTCATATAGATACTATACTTCAAATCAGTTTTCAAAATTGAAAACAATTTTATCTTTAAAAGATTTGGACACACCTCTTGATGAGATAAAAGAATATTTGGAAAACACTAGTTCTATTAATTCAATAAGATTCATAAAAAAACAAATTGAAAAAATAGAAGAAAAGAAAAAAAGATTATTAGAAATAGAAGAAGCTTTGGTAGATAGGTTAGAAGTTTATGAAAAAGCTTATAGTTTGGATGAAAGATATCTTAATCATGTGAACTTTAAAGAGATAGAAGAGAGAAAAATATGCTATTTTAAATGTGAAAACTACCCCCTAGGGGAAGAGATACTGCTTACTTATAGGAAAGTAATAGAGTATTTGAAAAAACATGAAGTGCGGCTCAGCAGGCATTATGGAGATATTTACCTAAAAGAAGGCTTTAAAAATGACATTATGAAAAATGTGGGAGTATTTTCTCTTGTTAACAAAAATTCCTTATTGAAAAAAAATGTCAAAAATCTTCCTAAAGGAAATTATGCTTTTATGTACAAATTGGGAGGATATCCAGATGAAGAAACAGCAAAATTTTTTCTTGAAGAGGTTGAAAACAAAGGGTTTTCTATAGACGGAGATATTATATCATTTGCTCTTTTAGACTTTGGTGATACAAAAGATGTTAACAAAATGTTGTATGAATTTCAAGTGAAAGTAAAATAATTGTAAAAATATTATTGACTGTAACCTTGGGTATGAGATTATAATTTGAATATCAAAATTATAACGATACTTGGAGGGCACGATAGTGAAAGATTTTACAATGAAGATTTTAAATGGAATGAGTTTGGGAATTGTTGTTGCACTTATACCAGCGGCTTTATTAGGAGAATTATTTAAAGCACTTGGTTTATTAGAGTTTGCACAGTTAACTGGAGCAACTACTATATTTTTACCAGCAGCAATAGGAATTGCAGTAGCTTATCAGTTTGGTTTAAATCCACTACAAAGTATAACACTTGCTTCAGCAACTATGATAGGGTCTGGAGTTATAAAGTTTACTGAAGGTGGACTTATGGTAAAAGGTACTGGAGACGTAATAAATGCAGGGATTACTTGTGCCATCGCTATGCTTATTATCAAAGCTATAGATGGAAAAGGGAAAAATTTCGCAATATTATTTACACCAGTTTTAGTTTCTTTATTTGGAGGATTTGCAGGACTAAAATTATTACCATATGTAGCAAAATTAACTGGATTTGTAGGGATGATAATATCTCAAATGACAACTATGCAACCATTAGTTATGGGAATATTAATAGCAATGTCATTTACGTTCTTAATTATTTCACCATTTTCTACAGTAGGAATTGCTTTAGCAGTAGGACTTGGAGGAATAGCAAGTGGTACAGCAAATTTAGGAATAGTAGCAGCATCATTCGGACTAGCAATTGCTGGGTATAGTGTAAATGGACTTGGGTTATCTTTAGCACCAATTTTAGGTTCGCCAAAGATACACATGACTAACTTAGCAAAAAATCCAAAAATAATTATTCCTTTATTAGCAAATTCAGCTATATTAGGAGCTTTAGGATCGATTTTCTCTATAGGAGGAACGGCTTTTAGTGCTGGATTTGGAATTTCTGGTCTAATTGGACCTGTAAACGCTCTTAATATTATGGGATGGAATATAAAGAATTTAATTATAGTTTTCTTAATTTTCTTAGTTGCACCAATAGCATTAGGATTTATTTTTAAAGGATTATTTATTGATAAATTAAAATTAGTTGAAGCTGAAGATTATAAGCTTGAAGTTTAGGAGGACACATGAAAGTAATAGCATTTGCAGCAAGACCAGATGAACAAATGGCTTTTGACAAATTTTCAAAACAATTTGGTATGGTATTAGAGCTTGTACCAACAAATTTATCTGAAGAAACAGTAGAAAAAACAAGAGGATTTGACATGGTATCTATTGTTGGGAATTGTACAGTAAATAGAACAGTTTTAGAAAAATTATCTGAGTTTGGAATAAAATATATAGCAAGTAGAAGTACAGGATATGATAATGTTGATTTAGAAGCAGCAAAAGAATTAGGAATAAATATTAGTAATACTTTTTATTCACCAAATTCAGTAGGAGAATTTGCAGTTATGTCTGCTCTTACATTACTTAGAAATATTCCTTATTCATTTAGAAAAGTTGAAAAGAATAACTTTTCTTTAAAGGGATTACAAGGTAGAGAACTTCGTAATCAAATAGTTGGAGTAATAGGAACAGGTAAGATAGGAAGAAGTGCTATAAAAGGATTTAGTGGATTTGGATGTGAAATAATAGCTTATGATCCATATCCATCAGAAGAAATAAAAGATTTAGTAACTTATGTAACTTTGGAAGAATTATTTGAAAAAGCAGATTTGATAACATTACACGTACCTTTAACAAATGATAATAAGTACATGATTAATAAAGAAACAATTTCTAAAATGAAAGATGAAGTATTAATTGTAAATACTTCTAGAGGAGAACTTGTTAATACAAGAGATTTGATTGAAGCACTTAGAAGTGGAAAAGTTGCTGGAGCAGCTCTTGATGTAATCGAAGGAGAAAGAGGAATATTACATAATGATTGTTCAGAAAAACCTCTTGTGCACGATGAATTAGCAATACTAAAAAGTATGCCAAATGTTCAAATTACTGGACATCACGCATTCTATACTAGACAAGCAGTATCAGATATGGTTGAGTTTGCATTAACAAACTTGAATTCATTCTATAATACTGGAGATGCACCAAATGCTTTATTGAAAGCATAAAAAGAAATTTAAGTTTAAATAATACTAAAGACTGGTTTTTAAATCAGTCTTTTTTTTATGTGAAATTTATTTTTTAACTAAAGACTTTAATGTAATAGTTAAGCTTTTTTAAATATTTATATATATTTTGTATAAAAAATCTTGAAATCGATTGCATATATTATGATATTAATTTAAAATAATAAAAAGAAATTTTTTAGAAGGTGAAGTATGTTATATATATTATTAATTTGGCTCTTGATATTTTTATTAATAAAATATCTTTCTAAAGATAATGAAGAGAAAGATATTAATTTTGTAGAAAGTAAAAAAAGAGAAAGTAAACGTAGAATAAATGAAAAAGAATATAATAGTACTTTATCTAAAAAGGACAAAGAAGAAATTTTGGTAAAATATAATTACAAATGTTTTAAATGTGGCTCAAAGAAGAATTTGACACTTGATCATCACATGCCATTATCACTTGGATATGGATTTGAAAAGGGGAACATAGTTTTATTATGTAGAAGTTGTAATAAAAAGAAGGGGCATCTTCTACCCGCTGAATTTTATACTCCTATTGAAATGGAGAATTTGAAAGAAAAATATAATATTGATTCACATGAAAAACTAAAAAAATATAAAAAAAATGAATATAAATCTATTCTGAACAAAATAAAAGATTTTGAAGGGAAAGATGTTATATTTTATTATTTAGGAAAAGTTGTAAAAGGGCAACTTTTAAGAGTAGTTGTTGAAGAAAAGAAGGAACTATATAAAAATAGGGAGAAATATGTAGAAGTTTTGGAAGGAAATGAGATAAATATATATAAATTAAAGGGCATAAAAGAAATTTATATTGATGAATCAAAAAGGGGTTGAGTGTATGGCTATATATCGACTGGGCAATGAACCTATTTTTCCACCACCAAATTTAGCTGAAGAAGATGGTCTACTTGCTGTAGGAGGCGAACTTAATAGTGCATTTATAATTGAAGCTTATGCAAGGGGCATATTTCCTTGGTTTAATATTGAAGAACCAATCTTGTGGTGGTCACCAAATCCAAGATCGGTAATATTTGTAAAAGATATACATATATCTAAAACAATGAAAAAAATACTGAAAAAATCAGAATATTCAGTTAGTTTAGACAGAGATTTTGAGGGTGTTATTGGTAATTGCAGGAATACGAGGGAAGAAACCTGGATTACAGATGGAATAGAAGATGCTTATAGAGAACTGTATAAAAGAGGAGTAGCACATTCGGTAGAAGTTTGGCACGGAAAAGAGCTAATAGGAGGTCTTTATGGTATCGCTCTTGGAAAAGTGTTTTATGGAGAGTCTATGTTTAGTAAAGAAGCAAACTCTTCTAAATTGGCTTTAATCAAACTCTGTAATTATCTGGAAAAACTTGGGTTTAGAATGATAGATTGCCAAATCCATAATAATCATCTAGAGAGTATGGGAGCTATAGAAATACCAAGAGATAAATTTCTTAATATCCTAAATGAAGATATTCAAAAAAAGGGACTTTATGGAAAATGGAAGTTTTAGATAAGAATAAAAAAGCACAGAAATCTTCTGTGCTTAAATTTTTTCCTCTTCTTTTGAATCAACAAAATATTTAAATTCTTTAGAGAATTTTTTTAGATTTATATTTTCATTAAGGTATTTTATTTTTATTGCTTTTTTAATAGATAAAAATTCATACATATTTATTCTAGCATCACCTAAAACTTCACAGTACAAATCACAGATAAAGTTTTTTTTATGATATGCTTTGATTTTATTCAAATCTATGGGGTTAAATTTGATTTCTACTTCTTTTCCTTCATACTCTTCGAGTAAAAGACTTTTGTAATATAAGTTTTGGAACCTTATTTCATTATTTAATACTTTTCTTTTACTTCTATATTTTGTAAGTAAAATATCAAGCTGGCTAATATCTTCTATTTTCTCAAGTTTTTCAAGACTATTATACCATTTTTCTTTTTTTTCTAAATTATAAATTCTTTCTATGTATTTTTTTAATAATTTATTTAATTTGTTCATATTTATATCTATGTCTAATGTAATTATTACTTCTTTCAAATAATGGTAATTAAAATCATTAAAAAAATCTGAAAGTTTATTTACATTATTAGGTATAAAACTAATATCTATATTTAGTTCTTCTTTAATTTCTTCTAATCTATTTTTATCTGTATATTTAAGATTATTGATAACTAACTCTTTGGGTTTACCGTAGATGGCCATAGAATAATTTCCGTTTTCTAAAATAGCTTCTCTTAAAAGTACTAATGCTTCATCAAGACTTATTTTATCAAAAGTAAGATAGAAGCTAGAAATTGCTTTGGAATAGTTATCATATATTATGTTAAGATATGGTTTTTTTAAAATATCATCTCTTTCATCTAAGAGAAGTAAGTCGAGTTCATGGAATTCAAGTTCAAAAACGTCATTTGAACCTTTAGCTTTATTAAAGTTATCACTTGCATAATTTTTGATAAAAGGGTCTAATTGATTTATTATTCTGTAAATAGTATCATAACTGATAGTTTTAGCACCAATTTTTTTAAGAAAATTACTTATATGTTTGTAATAATCCCAAACTTTTAAATTTGGTTCTTTTTCATATAATTCTTTTATATACTCCATAGTTTCATTATTTACAGATCTATAAGTATGTTTATCTTTTCTTTTTGTTTTTTTAAGACCTTCAGAACCATTTTTTTTGTATGAACTAACCCATCTTTTTAAAGTACTATAAGAGATGTTTTCTTCTTTACTAATCTCCTTTAGACTTTTTTCTTTTTTGAGATAAGGTTCAAGTATCTGATATCTTTTTTCTACAAGTAATTCCTCTTTATTTTTCATCCCATCATACTCCTTATAGTCTTACTAATAATATATATAAATTTTCTTCACTTGTCAAACTTGCATTTATAATAACATGTGTTATAAAATACTAAAAAAGCTTGAGATTAAAAAGATGTAAAAAAAAATAAAAAATTAGACTCCAAAAAGTTTAATATAATGAAACTAAACCAATGCAATAATACAATTTGTGAACTTTAAGTAAACAATTAAAAGAGATTTAACTATTTTTTTACAAGATTTAGAAAAAAAACTCCAAAAAAGGCTCAAGTAATTACAAAAAATATTGACAAAAAAATTTTATACGTGTATTATCTTTAATGTAAAATAAATAATTGTTGCTTTTTACAATTTAATTTTTTAAAAGTAAGCACTTTGTTTTGAAAGGATGCAGAAAAATAGTAAGTGAAAAAATATTAAAAGTATGCTACAATAAAGATATTGGAGTGTTTTTTCATTTTTATGAAATATACTGTATATAAAGAGTAGTATTTAAACTGAAAATCAGTAAGAGGAGGTGGATGATTTACCCATTTTGGTAGATCGAATTTGTATGAGAAAGTTTATCAAAGGTATAGACGCATCGCCGGGAGTGGCAATAGGTAAAATATTCTTATACCAAGAAAAAGAGTTGGAACTTAACTATAACAAAGTAACTGACACTGACAAAGAGGTAGAAAGATTATTAAGTGGACAAGCTGAAACTAAAGTTCAGTTAGAAGCGATAAGAGAAAAAACTAGAGCCAAATTAGGTGACGAAAAGGCTGCTATTTTCGATGGTCATATTACATTATTGGAAGATGAAGATTTAGTAGATGAAGTAAAGATGAAGATTGAGGATGAAAATAAGTCTGCAGAGTTAGCTTTACATGAGGGTATTGAAGAATACTGTGAAATGATAGCAAACTTAGATGATGAATATCTAAGAGAAAGAGTTGCTGATTTAAGAGATATTGCAAAAAGATGGATGAATAATATCTTAGGAGTAGAAGTTATTGATTTAGGTAACTTACCAGCTGAAACAGTTATTGTAGCTAAAGACTTAACTCCATCAGATACAGCTCAAATGGATTTACAAAATGTAAAAGGTTTTGTAACTGAGATTGGTGGAAGAACAGCACATTCGGCTATTATGGCTAGATCTTTAGAAGTTCCTGCTGTTGTTGGAACAAAAGAAATTATGGGAAGTTTAGTAAGTGGACAAACTATTATAGTAGATGCGCTAACTGGAGATGTAATTGTTAACCCTACAGAAGAGGAAATAACAACTTATACAGAAAAAAGAGATAAATACCTTGCTGATAAAGAAGAACTAAGAAAATTAGCAAAAGAAGAAGCTATAACAAAAGATGGACACAGAGTTTCTACTTGGGCAAACATTGGTAGTCCAAATGACTTAGACGGTGTACTAAGAAATGG
>CAZHXU010000010.1:0-30278 GCA_964536535.1 uncultured Fusobacteriaceae bacterium | reverse complement strand
TTTAGTGAATGTAGTGTCTACTTAATCTTATTTCTTATAAGAAGACTTGATTTTTACTAAATAAGGAAGCTTTATCTGACGTAAATCTAGTTATGTCCTTTGGACGTTGGTTACTTTTGTATCAAGACAAAAGTAACGCACCAAATAAAATATAGACTTTGTTGAAATATAAGAAATAAAAAAACCGATTCTATTGAATCGGAAAATTTTATTTGATATATGATTCATTTAATCCAAGTAAGACCTGTAAGTTATCAAAAGAATAAATAATGTGGTCTCCAGAATCAAAACTACCGTAGATATTACTATTAATATCTTTTACTTGAAACTCTACAACTCTATTATAAGCAAGATTATAAAGTTCTGTATCATTTAGAACTTTTGCTATACGCATAATAATACCGTAAACAGAAGAAGATTCAAGAGTATTTATACTACCATCAAAATTTATATATGCATAAATATGATTGTCTTCTAACAGATCTTTTTTGATATAATCAATACTTTTTATATCTACTTCTCCTACTAAAGAAAGAAAATAGATACTATATAAACTTTCAATCAAATTAAGACTTTTATAAGAACCAAACTTATTTTCAACAATGTCAAAATTTTTAAGTGGTAATGGAACAATATTTTCATTGATACTTTTATTTAATAGTTTAAGACTTTTTTTATAAACATCATCCCAAATATTGTTATATTTTGAAAAAATATTTATAGTTTGCAAATCTAAATAACTAAGCTCTACAGTGCTAGAATGACCATAATCATCATAAATATCTGAAAGATATCCACTATTTATAGCATATGTTTCAAGGTTAGTTCGGATTATATTAAAATAATCTATATATTTTTTATCTTGCCATTTTTCATGGGCAAAATAAAGAGCTTTTGCTATACGCATATCATCTAAAGTTGCAGATGAATTGGATAAATCAGGAATTTTATCATGATATCTCCACATAATATAGATTTTACCTCCTTGAAGAGTATCTTTAGTAAATCTATATAATCTATCAAATTCACTTTTATTATTAGTATATAGATAATAAAGCATTTGTAAACCAACTGTTTCACTTAGAAGTTCATGACCCTTTGGAAGCATGTCTATAGTGTCTGAGTTTTTGTAGTTGGTATAAACAACACCTTCTGGACTGAGCATATGTTTGTATAAAAAATCAAATAAGATAATTTCTTCTACCTTCTGACTTCCTTTATTATACAGTTTCTCATCTGACACTTTTTTACCACAACTTAATATAGGAAGTAAAAGAAGTAGAAGGGTTAATATTTTCTTCATATCTTTTCTCCCAAAAGTATCTTAACAATCTCTTTAGCACTAGTTCCTTGTCCATAAGGATTTTCTACTTTTTTCATATTTTCATATAAACTATCTTCTAATAAAGTCATATATTTTATTACGTCATCTTTATTTGTTCCAATTAATTTTCCTGTACCTGCTTTTATTGCTTCTGGTCTTTCAGTAGTATCCCTAAGGATTAATGTAGGTTTACCAAGAGAAGGAGCTTCTTCTTGGATTCCACCACTATCAGTCATTACATAATGACAACCATCTAACAAAGCAATAAAATTGATATAATCTTGTGGTTCAAGTAAGATAGCTTTGTCAAAATCACCAAGAATTTCATAAACTACTTCACGAACTTTTGGATTGAGGTGCATAGGAAATACTAGAGAAAAATCTTTTTTTTCAAGGTATGTTCTAATTCCTCTTAGAATATTTCTCATATTATCACCAAGATTTTCTCTTCTATGAAGAGTAAGTAAAATATATTTATCTTTTATTCCAAGTGATTTTCTATAAGTTTTTAATTCTTCTTCTTTGTTCTTTTTAACCCATAACAAAGCGTCTATAACAGTATTTCCAACTATTTTGATACTGTCTTCTTTATAACCTTCTTTAACAAGGTTAAAAGCTGTTTCTACAGTAGGTGCAAAATGTATATTAGTTATATTTCCAATAAGTTTTCTATTAGCTTCTTCTGGAAAAGGAGATAAAAGATTACCTGTACGTAAACCAGCTTCTATATGAGCCACTTTTATTTGATTATAAAAAGCACATAAGGCCCCTGCAAAAGCACTAGTTGTATCTCCTTGAACTAAAATATAGTCAAATTTTTCCTCTTTAAATATAGGATCTAATTTTTTAATAAGTCTACTAGTTAATTCACTTAAATTTTGACCTTCTCTCATTATTTCCAAATTATAATCAGCTTTTATACTAAATAAATCTAATACACTATGTAACATTTCTTTATGCTGACCTGTGAGGATAGTTTTAAATTCTATATTTCTTTTTTCACACTCTAAATATATAGGAGCAAATTTTATAGCTTCAGGTCTTGTACCGAATACTAAACCTATTTTCATTTAATCACTTCCTTTAATTTTTTTGTAGTAGAGAATAAAAGATATAAAAAAGAATAAAATTAAAGCAATAATTCCAATAAAAACTTTTGATTCATCAAGTGTATACGAGTCAGTAGCTCTTTTTCTATAGTCTCTTTCAAAAGCATCTTTATCAATTTTTGTAATTCTTTCATTTGCAAGAGTAATAATATTATTTTCATCTATAGTAAAAGCACTTGAGTTTAACATGTTATTTTGGTTGATAAGTGTATCTAAAATCCAATTTATCTGTTCGTTTCTATGACCACTTAGAACAACAACAAATCTATTATCGCTTTTTACAACTTGACCTACACCTATTCTTTTTCCATAATTTCCTTCAAATTTTAATTCTTCACTAACAAAAGTATTTTTTCCATAATCATACTTTATGATTAAATCATTATTAAATCTACCAAAGTTTTGTGGAGATTTTGTTAAGATAATAACATTACTATCATTCTTAATATCTTTTTCATCATAAACTATATTAAAATCTAAAGGAACAAAACTTTTACTGCTCATAGCTGAGAGAAAATTAACTAATTTTTCTATAGTTATCATAGAAAAATCTTTATCTAAAAGTAAATCGATACTCATAATTCCTTCGTCACTAAAATATGGTCCAAATAAATCACTTAAATAATAAAATTTCTTATCTCTAAATTCATTTTTTAAGCTACTACTTCTTTTTACATTAAGCCATATTTTACTTGGGTTATCTGAAACAAGTTTGAAAGCAAATCTTAGATTAAGTACATTATTTACTTCTACTTCTTTTGGAATCCTAAATAATAGAGTATCATTAGAACCATTAGTAGCGTCAAGCCTCTTACTAGCAACTATTATGTCATTTACATACAAATCAACATAACTTTTTTGAGAGTCAATAAGTGAGCTATATGCAAAATCAAGTAAAAATTCAGGATCATCTTTTAGTGATTTATTAAGAGGTAGTTTTAAAGTATAATTTACTTCTACTTCTTCTTTCCCTTTTATACTAGTATCTTTGTAACCAAATGACTCAATAGTTCTTATATTATCAAACTTTTTATATGATAGATAAAAATCTTCATTTATGTATGTAGGGTTATCCAAAAATTCATGGACTTTGTATGGGAATATTTCAGCCATTTTTTCCAAAGCTTTTTGGTTATCTGAACCTAAAATTAACAAGTTATTATTTCTTCCAAGTGGAACTTCAAGAGCAATAGCTTCTTTTTTACTTCTCTCTAACATATCTTTGTTTAGATGTTTTTTGATCCATTCAGGTGTATCACTTAGAGAACCTACATAGATATAGTTTTTACTATAGTCTACTTTTTCATAGATACTTTTTATTTCATACTTAATATTTGTAGTTTTATTAAGTCTTGATAATGACGAAGTCAAATTAAGTAAAGCTTTGTTGCTAGAGATATTATCATGAGAGACTATGTATGTATTTACAAAATTATTATGGCCATAAACAAAATAAGGATATGGGAAGTTATATAACTTTAATAAATCTTTCTCTAATAGATAATACATATGAGTATAACTATCTTTTTCTATTCTAAACCAGTTTGCTTCATCTTTATTTTTTTCATTTATCAAATAATTATTTGTTCTAATTGATATTTCATTAAATCCTTTTATAAGATATTCAAGAGGAATAGATATTTTTACATTTCTCTTTTCATTATTTATAGGTTCTGAATGTACAGGAATATCATTTATAAACAAAGTTAAAGTAGAGTTATTAGTATCTAAAAGTGGACTATGTGTATAATTTAGATAAAAATAAACTTCTTTCATATCAAAATAATAGTTATTGTAAAAACTAGTTACATGAACTTTGTTTTTACTATTAAGAACAATAGTATCCCCAATAGGAATATTTTGTATTGTATAGGGATAACCTTTGTCCGAAGGGTAGTAGAAGTTATCTTCTATTCTATAAAGTTTATCATTTGTTCTTATATAACTATGTTTATTCTCATAAAAAAACAAATTTTTACTACTTGTTTCTTCTACTTCTACTTCTTGGTTACTATACACACTAGTTAATGTAAGTTCTACTTTTTTAAAGTTATTCTCTAATTTTCCTAAATAATAAAGAACATATCTGTCTTCTTCTTTTAGTAAAAGTAATTCTTTATATTTATTACTTCTTTTTTTTGCTTCTAATAAAGCAAAATCAAGATTACTATATGATTCAATATAAAATACATCAATGTTTATTACTTTTTTTTCTATACTATAATTATTTTCTTTCAATAAGTTTATTCTATAGTTCAAACTTTCTGGAGTAAAATAACTTCCTTGGTAATTTGCCAAAAGAGATAAACTTAAAAGAATAAATAAAAATATTTTCTTCATAATTATCACCTTAAAATCTTTCTGTTTTATACCACTTAATCTCTTTTTTAAATAATGAAGTAGTGATATTTTTATACAAACCTTTTATGGAAACTAATAACCACATTTGACAATAAGTAAAGTACATTAGCCCGATTATGTACCAATTTTTTCTAAAACTTTCTCCTTTTTCAAATGATAAAGTTATACCAACTTGTAGAATAAAAGTTATATAACCAAGTATCCATAAAGGGAAAAAGGTAATATCAAGTGTTAATTCTTTACCTGAAAAGATAAGGTAAATCATTATTATATCTGATAAAACAGTTGATGTTAAAAATAATATGTATACAGAAAAGAAATAAACTAAATCAAATAATATTTGAGGATTTCTGTATTTAAAAACTTCTCTTAAGAATTTTTTGAGTACATATATATTTCCATCAACCCAACGAGTTCTTTGTTTGAACCATACTTTTATTGTTTCAGGTTCTTGTTCATATGTTTCTGCAAGAGGCATAAAAGCAATTTTATACCCTAATTGGTAGATTCTAAAACTGATTTCAGTATCTTCTGCAATAGCATCTGGATCCCAGCCACCAATAGTTTCTACTATGCTTTTTCTAATAATAAAGTTTGTACCTGGTATAGTACAAAGTTTTAATAATTTCCATCTTCCAGCTTGTGCCATCCATTGGAAACTAAGAGTTTCTATATTTATAAATCTAGTTAATAAGTTTTTATCTCTATTTCTTGTTCTAAACTTACCAATTACAGCACCATAATTATCATTAGTAGTAATTTCGTATACAAGGTATCTTACAGCTAAAGAATTTGGAGTATTATCTGCGTCATATACAATAATAAAATCCCCACTAGACTGGCTGTAACCATAATTAAGTGCAGCAGATTTCCCTTTTCCACCTAATTCTTTTGGTACATTAGCTATCATAAGAGAACCACTTGCATCTTTTTCTATATATGATTCAATAATCTCTTTTGTATTATCTTTTGAATTATCATTTATAACAATAATTTCAAGTTTATCTTTTGGATAATCTATATTAAGCATAGCTTCTATAGTTTTGCCTATTACTACCCCTTCATTGTGAGCAGGAATAAGTATAGAAACTTTTGGAAAATCTTTCATCTCTTTTAATATAGATATTTTTCTATTATTAACATCTAAGTAATACTTGTATCCAAAATATGTAAGGACAATATTGAGGATAAGTAGAAACCAGATAATAGAAAGAGATGTAATAAACAATATATTAATTATTTCCACTTCTATCATCTCCTTTTGAATAACGTTTTTTCATTATTCTATTTGATTTGAATAACATTACTAAAAATGAAAATATCACTAAAGTCAAAATAGAAATGAAAAATATAGAAAGTTTTTTCCCTGTAGAAAGATTTTTCCATGTTAATCTATAATCATCTAATGAATAATTTAAATCTTCTATATACTGATTATGAAAATATAAAAATTCATCTAAAGATTCAAAAGAATTTATACTAACACCAGTTCCTTTTGTATCTTTATCAAAAATAACTTTTGTTTTTATAAAACCATTTGTTTTTTCAGTTACTTTAAAGATCAAATTTTCTTTGTACAAATAATCTACAATTTCTCTCTGGTAATCTTTAGTTGGATCTAGGAAATAATAAAAATCATGTTTATTATCAAACCAGAATAGTTCCTTTTGTAATTCTCTATATGAAAAAGAATTATATCTACTATAATAATGAATAGTTTCTCTAGAATAAACTATAGGAGTTCTTTCTTTTCCATTACTAGCAAAATATTTGTGATTCCCCCTAATAAGTGGCAAAGTACCATAATTTTCTCCTCTAAATAAAAAACTATCAGCATAACCATCAAAAGGAATCTCATATTTTGTATAGTCTATATAATAAAAGATTTTTTTACCAAAGTAATAAATACTTTTATCATAAGTTTTAATATCCATACTTAAATCTTCATTTATTATACCTTCGTTGTTAAAGACAAAAAGAGATTCAAAATATGGTAATGAATCTTTTTTATAGTCTTCTATGTATTGTATTTTGTACGGAATACTGCTATTTTCAAAAAGTGTAACAAAATTGTTTACAGAAAAATCTAAACCACTTCTTGTATCATATAATACTAGGGTGTCAGCAAATATATTTGGTAGGAGTAGAAGAAATATAATTAATTTATACATCATACTCTAAGTCCTCCTTACACTTTTCAACAAAGTCCAAATTACTTATTTTTTCACCTTTATATTCCTTTAGAGCAACTCTTGTTTCAAAAGGTATATCTAACTCTTTTTGTGTAGATAAAAGTAATAATTCTTTTAATTTACTCTTAACTATTTTTGCACCATCTTCATTTGTGTTACTTAATAAGATTGAAAAAGTATCATTTTCTATACGATACTTATCATCTGTGATTCTAGTTGTTTTGACTATTTTACTTGCAATATTCTTAACTACTTTGATCATATTATCCTTCCCATGGATAGTTTCTAATTCCTCAAAATAATTAAGTTTCACCACTAAGAGGGTAAGGGGAACCTCATACCTCTTTCTTCTTGACATCTCACTTTCTAAATCCCTTAAAAACTCACTTTTATTTTTAAACCCACTATCTATATCAATAGTAACTAAATTTTCTACAGCTTCTTTATATCTTTCATAATCTTTATACAATTTTTCTACTTTGTTACCCATTACACCACACAAAAATGTAATTGTTGGATAAATGAAAACAAATGGATAACTTAATCTAAATGTTGATTCATATCCTAATAAACTTTGAATAGATATGGTAAATCCATAGAGAGTTAACATAGAAGTAGAAAAGATACTTCCTTTAACTGCCCCTTCAAAGAATGAAACTATTAAAGATAAAAATAACATACTTAATGTGATAAAATCACCAAAATAGAATGTTTTGCTATAAAGAAATAGATATACAATGTAAAGTTCTATAAGTAATATAGTAGTTAGAAATATGAGGTAAATGTCTTTCCTTTTCATATTATCACCTCGATTTTATTAATACTTTATATAATATACTGATTTGGTAAAAATAACAAGAATTTTATAAAGAAAAAATAAATATTATACTATTTTTTATTAGAGAAAAAGTCTTTATTATGTTTATACTATATAATTGAGCAAAATGCTAATATAAATAATAAAATTACTATCTTCTTATTTTATAAAAAATAAATATGATTTTTTTCAAAGTTTGGACATATTTATAATATTCTCTTTTTCACTTTGATTATCTTTGTTTATTGAAAAAATAAGAAAAAAATATTTTAAGTTATTTAATACTTAAAATATACTTTGTTAACTGTTATTTAAAAATCTAAAATGATTTGAAGATATTTGGATAAAATCTGAATAGAATAATAAAAAGTAACAAATTTTAGTATATTCTTTTGGATGCAAATTTATAATATGATTTTTCTTAATAAATAAAGTTGTATTTGATTATTGTTCCTTTGTCAGTAAATATCATAAAGGAGATTGGAGAAAAAAACAATCATAGAATTATTTAACTTAGAAAAGAAGTAGACTTGGGGTGTTTAATAGGCAGAGGATTTGATAATAATTAATTAATTTTATATAAGATAAAAATATATATTTTGGGAGTAGAGAAGTAGAAGGTATGAGAATGAAAAAAATATAGTTAAGATAGATAATTTAGTTATTCTAGGTATTAAAAACCTCTATTCCTCTTAAAATTTATTGAAATAATCACTTAGAAAATAGAGGGGAATTCTTTCTAGTGAATAAGATAAGTAGAAGAATATATCTAAATTAAAGCTAAAAAGCTAAAGTTTAGTCGATAGAGAACTTTAGCTTTTTAAATCTTTTTTAAGTACTTAATTAATATTATTTTTTATTAGTTTTCCTTCAAAAACTATTCCTTCAACATGTATATCTTCAATTTGTTTAGTATCAACTTCAAATGGATTTTCAGCTAAGATAGTAAAGTTAGCTTTTTTTCCTTCTTTTATACTACCAATTTCATCTTGCAAATTAAGAGTTTTAGCAGCTTCAATAGTAATACCTTTTATTCCATCAAATACACTTATTTTTTCTTCTTGAGAGTATTTGTTTCCATCAGCAGAAATTCTATTGATGGCAGTACTAGCAAGTCTAAGTGGTTCTATTGGTGCCATTGCAAAATCCGAATGGAATGAAGTAGGTATTCCATTATCTATTAAAGATTTTATTCTTACTAAACTTTGTGCTCTGTCACTACCTAAACCTTCTGTGCTATAGATATCAGATAAAGCCCATAAGTAATAAGGGTTAGCTGAAGCTTCTGCTCCTAAGGAAGCCATTCTCTTTGCTTGTTCTGGTGTAAAATAACCTAAGTGTTGTAAAGAAGCAACTGAACCAGTTTCTCCAAATTCATTTTTAGCTTTTTCTATAACATCAAGGACAAAATCAAGTCCTAAGTCTCCATTAACATGTATAACTATTTTATATCCGTCTTTCCAATAATCTTTAAATATCATTTCAAAAATTTCTTGTGGGAAAATCCATTCGCCATGGTGACCATCCAAATAACCATCATTCATTTGCATAGCTAATGAATAGATAGCTCCATCAGCGAACATTTTAACTTGTTTGTCTAAGAATTTAATTTTATCTGTTTCTTCCTTTTCCCACTCTTTTATTCTAGCTTTAAATGTATCTGAATCTATACCTTCAAGTAGCTGGGTTTGTGACCCAGGAATCAAATACACGTTATAGTTACTATTTTTAGTAAACCTTTTAAGTGTTGCTAACTCTGAATCAAAATTATCAAGAGCAAATCCAGGTTCTGCAATAGCAGTAAGCCCATTCATTAACATTAATTGATTTAATCTTTCCATACCTATATTTGTTTTTTCTTTATTTACAAATACAGGTGCTAGAATCTTTCTAACAACTCCATAAGCCATTTCTAAAAAGTGTAGATTATCTAAATCCGCTTGTGACCATGCTTCTTTTGGTATATGATTTAAAATTTCTTTATTAATACCGTATTTTTTAGCCATAGCACTATTAAGAAATACTTCATGTGTTGATCTATGCCATATAATAAGAGGTTTATCTCCTGAAACTCTATCAATATCATCTAATGTTAATTCACCATGGAAACTTTGATGATATCCCCAAACAATTGTATCTACATCTTTTACTTTAGATGTCATAATTTCTTCTAAAGCATTTAAATAGTTTTCTTTTCCACGAACACCTTCATAAGTTTTATGTGGAAATACCCAGTCATGTGGAGCGATTATATCATTTGATAGTATTACTGACCCTAATGATACAGGGTGTACATGGGGGTCTATAAATCCAGGTAATAAAGTTTTACCTTCTAAGTCTATAGTGTTTTCTTCACTTACGTTAAAAGCTTTCGCACCTTCTTCGTCCCCAGTATATACTATTTTACCCCCTTCAGTAATAACTGCTTCTACATAAGTTACACTATCACCCTCCATAGTAATGATGTTACCTTGGTGATATAGTTTTGTTTCAATTTCTTGTTTAGTATCTGCTACTTCTTTGTTACTACAAGCTAACAAAGAAAAAATAAGTATAGTTGTTAATAAGAATTTTTTCATAAATAGAGCTCCTTTTAATTTTAAATAAAAACACTTTAATTATAAATTTTTTTAAAAAATATTTGCGTGAAAGTTTTTGATATATAATAAATCTAGATAGATACTTTGAAAAAAGATAAAAGCTAGAAAAAATCTAGCTTCTACTTATCTTTTATATACACTACTTCCTTCTTTAATAGTTTCTACTACTTCAATAGAAGCAATGTCATCAACTTCTACTTCAAAAGGATTATTCCCTAAAATTACAAAGTCAGCATACTTTCCTTTTTCTAGAGTACCTTTTATATCTTCTTCACCATATTGATAAGCAGCATTTATAGTAAGAGCTTTAAATGCATCCCAAATATCTGCTCTTTCATTTGGACCAAGTATTAATCCACTTCTTGTTTGTCTACCAACAGCAGTCATAACAGTAAATAATTGATTAATAGGAGTTACCATATAATCAGTATGGTTTGTATAAATAAGCCCCATTTTTTTACTTGTAACTAATGGGCTCAAAAACTCTGCTCTATCTTGACCAAGGTTTTCAATATGTACATCTCCCCAGAAATAAGCGTGATTAGTAAAATAAGATGGAACTATACCGTATTCTACATATTTATCTAGTTGGTCTTTTCTTACAAATTGTGAATGTATAGCAACAGTTCTTCTATCATCAAACTTTTCACCAAGAGTTTTTTGTGCATATTCATGAGCATCAAGTAACATATCAACAGCACCATCACCATTAGTATGAGTATAAACTTGTATATTATTTTTGTAAGCAAGAGTAACTAATTCATTTATTTTTTCTTGAGTTAAGTTTGCCATACCATGATCATGAGAATGATTATAACTTTCTGTAAAATAAGCTGTTTTTCCTTGTGGAGAACCATCAAGTACTAATTTTAACCCACCAAATCTCAAATGGTTTTTATATTCTTTTGAATATTCAAGGTCAGTTATAACATCTGTAGAACCTTTACTACCAGGTAGAGCTACAACGTCTATATATAATTTTCCTTCTTGGGCACTTTTACTCAGTAATTCTAGGGTATTAGCATCAGTAAAACCGTCATTAGCAGTAGTTATACCATTACTAGCATAGTATTCGAGAGCTAAAGGCAAATCTTCTTCTATTACTTTGTTTAAATCTGGTTTAGGAAGTTGTAAAGCCATATTTAAGAAAGCATATTCATATAATAAACCATTTGGTTCATTACTTCCTTCTACTCTCTCATAAGCACCTCCATCTGGATTTTGTGTATTTTCATCTACACCAAAATACTCTAAAGCAGCTGAGTTTGCTACACCTAAATGACCAGATACATGGTTTAATAATACTGGATTATTAGGAAAAACTTCATCTAAATCAAACTTAGTAGGATGTCTTTTTTCATCTAACAAATCAGGGTCATAACCATATCCAACAATAAATTCACCATCTTGTATATTAAATTTTTCTTTTAACTCTTGTAATTTTTTTATGATATCATCTATATTTTTTACATCACCAACAGGTTCACTTGATAAATTAGCAAATTTTGCAAGGTGTACTGCATTTCCAAAATGACTGTGTGAATCGATAAAACCAGGCATAAGTGTTTTGCCACCTAAATCATTCAAAATTGTGTCTGTGTCCTTTAAAGCAAACATATCTTCTTTGGTACCAGTAGCATAAATTTTTCCGTCTTTGACAGCAATTGCTTCTACTTCTCTACTATCATCCACCATAGTATATATATTTCCATTAAAATAGATAGAGTCTGCTTTTTGAGTAGAATTATTATCTACTTCATTATTTTTACAAGCAAGTAATGCAAAAATAGCTGTTGTAACTAATAAAAACTTTTTCATTTTATCACTCCTTTCACTTTAATAAATTATAACTTCAATATAATATTCTTTCAATAGTAGTATTTTTTTACTTAATTTTTTAAAAGAAAGATTAGGATAAGCTAAAGACCCTATAAATATTAAGTTTAGTTTTGATAAAAATATATTTGAGTAAAAAATGGAAAAAGAAAATCATTAAAAAATAATAAAAAAATCTATATTATTTTAGGAGTATATTTGTTAGGAAAAGTAGAAGAAATTTTAATTTTTCTATATAAAGTATATATCTGTAATATTTATTTGAAAAATAACTATTGATTTTATTGGCGTTTGGAGCAGTGGCTAAAAAAAACCTTATTAAAAAACCCTTGACACTCACTTAAGTATTTGGTATTCTTAATGCAACAAGAAATCAGAATGTACCATAGCTAATGGGACAAATTTTAGAAAAAAGGAGAAAGTTATGATATTAACAGTGAACATTTTAATTACAATTATTATACTCATTATACTCTTAGTCGTAATTATTACTGGTAAATTTCATAATCAGTTAGCTATGGGGAAATTGGGCTCAATGAGAGATAATGAGAGTTCTATTTGTATTTAACAGCTAACAGAGTTAGCTGTATTTTTTTAGCTAACTTTAGGGTTAGCTATTTTTTTTATATATAATTAAGGGATGATATCATAAAAAAAATAAATAATTAGGAGGAATTTTTATGAGAAGTGATAGGATGAAAAAAGGAGTTAAGAGAGCACCACATAGATCATTATTTAAAGCTTTAGGTCTTACAAATGAAGAAATAGGAAGACCAATAATAGGAATAGCTGGTTCATATAATGAAATTATACCAGGTCATATGCACCTTAGACAGATAATAGATGCAGTTAAAGCAGGAGTAAGATTAGCAGGAGGAATACCACTTGAGTTTGGAACTATTGGTATTTGTGATGGGCTTGCTATGAATCACATAGGAATGAAGTATTCATTACCGACTAGACAGATTATAAGTGATTCTATAGAAGCAACTGGAATGGCAACTCCATTTGACGGAATGGTACTTATACCAAACTGTGACAAAGTAGTACCAGGTATGCTTATGGCAGCTGGGAAATTAAATATTCCTTCTATAGTAATAAGTGGAGGACCTATGCTTGCTGGTAAGTTTAAGGGGCAAAAGATAGGTTTATCAAATATGTTTGAATATGTTGGAGAGTATGAAAGAGGAAACATGACTCTTGAAGAGTTAGAGTGTGCAGAAAATGCAGCCTGTCCAACTTGTGGTTCATGTAGTGGAATGTATACGGCAAATACTATGAACTGTTTAACAGAAGCAATGGGTATGGGGCTACCAGGAAATGGTACAGTACCAGCAGTTTATTCAGAAAGAATAAGACTAGCTAAAAGTGCAGGAATGCAAGTAATAAAATTAGTAGAACAAGATATAAAACCAAGAGATATTATGACAAGAGAAGCATTACAAAATGCCCTTGCAGTAGATATGGCCCTTGGAGGAAGTACAAATACAGCACTACATATACCTGCAATAGCACATGCAGCAGGAGTAGAATTAACTATAGATGATTTTGAAGAATATAGTCAAAAAACACCTCAGTTATCAAAACTATCACCATCTGGAACTTATTTTATAGAAGATTTATATGAAGCAGGAGGAATCTCATCTGTACTTAAGGTGCTAAATGAGAAGGGGCTTATTAAAAGTAGTAAAACAGTAACTGGTTTTGATATAAAAGAGATTGCTGAAAAAGCAAGAAAAAATGATGGAGAAGTAATTAGAGATTTTGATAACCCAGTATATGCAAAAGGTGGATTAGCAGTATTAAAAGGAAATCTTGCACCAAATGGTTCTATAGTAAAAGAAGGAGCAGTTGCAAAAGAGATGCTTGTTCATAAAGGACCTGCAAGAGTATTTGAATCAGAAGAAGATTGTATAGATGCTATCTTAGCTAAAAAGATTAATAAAGGTGACGTAATAGTAATCAGATATGAAGGTCCAAAAGGTGGTCCAGGTATGAGAGAGATGCTTGCACCAACAGCTACTATAGCAGGAATGGGTCTTGATAAAGATGTTGCACTTATTACAGATGGTAGATTTAGTGGAGCTACTAGAGGAGCAAGTATAGGACATGTTAGCCCAGAAGCTGCTGAAGGTGGAACTATTGCTTTAGTAGAAGAAGGAGATGTGATTTCTATAGATTTACCAAATAGAAAACTTGATTTGTTAGTAACGGAAGAAGTATTAGAAGAGAGAAGAAAGAATCTAAAACCTTATGTGCCAACAATAGAAGCAGGATATCTTAGAAAATTTGCAAGTACTGTAAGTTCTGCTGATAAGGGTGCAGTAGAAGAAATATAAGGGGGATATATGCTAGAGCTTAAACGATTTGAAGAAGCAAGAGAGAGATTAAAAGGTGTTATAAAAGAAACAAAATTAATATATAGTGATACTTTTAGTAGAGAAAGTGGAAATGAAATATATATTAAACCTGAAAATCTTCAAGTAACAGGAGCATTTAAGATAAGAGGAGCATACAATAAAGTCAGTCTTCTTAATGAAGAACAAAAGAAAAAGGGACTTATTGCAAGTAGTGCAGGAAACCATGCACAAGGAGTAGCTTATGCTGCAAAAGCATTGGGAGTAAAAGCAACTATAGTAATGCCAAAAGCAACACCACTTATAAAAGTAGAAGCAACAAGAGCATATGGAGCAAATGTTGTATTAGCAGGGGAAGTTTATGATGAAGCCTATGCAGAAGCAAAAAGGCTTCAGGAAGTAGAAGGATATGAATTTATCCATCCCTTTAATGATGATGATGTAATAGTAGGACAAGGAACTATTGCACTTGAAGTATTAGAGGAACTACCCGATGCAGATATTTTACTTGTACCTATTGGTGGTGGAGGATTAGTAGCTGGAATAGCACAAGCAGCGAAAAAGATAAAACCAACTATAAAAATAGTAGGAGTAGAACCAGAAGGTGCCCAGTGTATGAGAGAAGCTATAAAAGCAGGAAAAGTAGTAGAACTACCAAGAGTGCATACTATAGCTGATGGGGCAGCAGTAAAAGTAGCTGGAGATAGAACATTTGAACTAGTAAAAGATAGTGTTGATGAAATAGTAACAGTATCTGATTATGAACTTATGGATGCTTTTTTAGTACTACTTGAAAAACATAAACTATCTGCTGAAAATGCAGGAATATTAAGTCTTGCTGGAGCTAAAAAACTTAGTGAAAAAGGTAAAAAAGTAGTAAGTGTTTTAAGTGGTGGAAATATAGATGTACTTACTATTTCAAGTATGATAACAAAAGGTCTAGTAAGTAGGGGACGTATATTTAGTTTCTCAGTGGACTTAACAGACAAACCAGGAGAACTTGTTGCAATAAGTGAAACTCTTGCAAATCAAAATGCAAATGTTATTAAACTAAATCATAATCAGTTTAAGAATTTAGATAGATTTACTCATGTACAACTGGAAGTAACAGTAGAAACAAATGGTGAAAGCCATATAGAGCATATAACAAAAGCACTTAATAATATAGGATATGATATTGTAAGGTTATTTTAGAAAAGGGGGGAGAAAATATGCAGACCATAAATGGAGCACGAATAGTACTAGAGTGTCTTAGGAGGTTGGGGGTAGAAGATATATTTGGATACCCAGGTGGAGCAGTAATACCTCTTTATGACGAATTATATGATTTTGAGGGGATTAATTATTATTTTAATAGACATGAGCAAGGAAGCGCTCATGCAGCAGATGCATATGCTAGAGTAAGTGGCAAACTTGGTGTATGTGTAGCAACATCTGGACCAGGAGCAACTAACCTTGTAACAGGGATAATGACAGCTCATATGGATTCAGTTCCTTTACTGGCTATTACTGGGCAAGTATCAAGTAATATGCTTGGGAAAGATGCTTTCCAAGAATCAGATATGGTAGGAATAACTATGCCAATTACTAAATATAACTATTTAGTAAAAGATATAAGAGAGCTACCTAGAATATTTAAAGAAGCTTATTTTATAGCAACAACAGGAAGACCAGGACCAGTATTAATAGATCTTCCTAAAGATATACAACTTGATAATATTCCTTATTCAGAATTTGAAGAATTATATGAAAAAGAGCATATATTAAAAAGTTATCAACCAACATACCAAGGACATCCAAAACAAATAAAATTAGCAGCAAAAGCTATAGCTCAAGCAAAAAAACCTATAATTATTGCTGGAGCAGGAGTAGTTAACTCAAATTCAGAAGATTTATTACTTGAGTTTTCTGAAAAGTTAAATATACCAGTTGCTATGAGTTTGTTGGGCCTAGGGGCTATGCCACCAGATCATGATCTTAATCTAGAGATGTTAGGTATGCACGGAACAGTATATTCAAATTATGCAGTACATAACTCAGACCTTGTAATTGCAATAGGAATGAGGTTTGATGACAGGATAACTGGAGATACAAATAAGTTTTGTCCAAATGCAAAAGTTGTACATATAGATATAGATCCAGCAGAGATAAGTAAAAATATTAATGCAGATATACCTATAGTAGGAGATGCAAAAAATGTTTTGGTAGAACTTATTAAAAGAACAAAGAAAAAAGAGCATAGAGAATGGGTAGAACAAATTCTAGAGTGGAAAAAAGAATACCCAATGCAATATAGAGAAAATAATATTAACATAAGAGCACAACATCTACTAAAAACAATAAGTAAAGTAACAAATGGTGAAGCTATAGTCTGTACAGATGTAGGTCAACATCAAATGTGGACTGCTCAGTATTATAAATTTGGAAAAGCAAGAAATATTGCAAGTAGTGGTGGAGCAGGTACTATGGGATATGGTGTGCCAGCAGCACTTGGAGCACAAGTAGCAAGACCAAATGATACAGTAATCTGTGTTGTTGGAGATGGTGGTTTCCAAATGACTTCCCAAGAACTAATGACTATTATGCAATATAAACTGCCTGTAAAGATAGTAATTGTAAATAATGGTTACCTTGGTATGGTAAGACAATGGCAAGAGATATTTAAAGATAGAAGATACTCATCTGTTGATCTTAGTATAAATCCTGATTTTGTAACTCTTGCAAGTGCTTATGGGATGAAAGCAGTAAGGGTAGAAGATCCAAGTAAATTAGAAGAAGTATTAAAAGAAAATATAGAGAGTAGAGAACCTGTATTATTTGATGTAAAAGTAACTAGAGAAGAAAATGTATTTCCTATGATACCAAGTGGGAAATCAGTAGATGAGTTAATGGGTGCAAAGGGGGAATTATAATGGAAAAAAGACATCATATCTTAGTAATTGCCAAAAATAGCCCAGGAACATTTTCTAGAATCTCAGGACTCTTTACACAACGTGGATATAATATGGAAAGTATTACAGCAGGCAAAAGTGAAAAAGAAGGTTATTCTAGAATAACTATAGAAGTACTTAATGGCTGTGATATGCTTGATCAAATTCAAAAACAACTTTATAAAATTATAGATGTAGAAAAAGTAAAAATATTTGAAGAAGGTAGTGTCCTTCGTGAACATATGTTAATGAAAGTAAAAACAGATCATAGTAGCAGGTCTGATATTATAGAAATTGCTAATATCTATAGAGCTAAGATATTAAATGTAACTACTGATAATCTAATAATAGAATTAACAGGGGATATGGCAAAAGTAGAAGGATTTATTACTGTAATGTCTGACTTTGGAATAGTAGAAATAGCTAGAACAGGAATAAGCGCTATGAGTAGAAGTTTATAAAATTTAATTTAAAATATAAAATATGAGGGGGAACAAAAATGGCAAAAGTTTATTATGCAGAAGATTGTAATTTTGAGGTACTAAAGAGTAAAAAGATAGCAGTAATAGGATACGGAAGTCAAGGTCATGCACATGCACTTAACCTTATGGAAAGTGGTGCAGATGTTACTGTTGGACTAAGAGAAGGAAGTAGAAACTGGGATGTAGTAAAAGCAACTGGTCTTGGTGTAGCAAGTATTGCAGATGCAACAAAAGGTGCAGATGTAGTAATGATACTTATTCCAGATGAAATACAAGCAGATGTATATGCAAATGAGATTGCACCAAACCTTAAAGAAGGAGCATACTTAGGATTTGGACATGGATTTAATATTATCTATAAATTCATAGAGCCTAGAGCAGATGTAAATGTATTTATGACAGCTCCAAAAGGACCTGGTCATATGGTAAGAAGAACATTTACTGAAGGAAGTGGAGTACCTTGTTTAGTAGCTGTATATCAAGATCCAGCTGGAGACACAAAAGATATTGCTATGGCATGGGCTGATGGAGTAGGAGGATCTAGATCTGGTATATTAGAAACTACATTTAGAGATGAAACTGTTACTGATTTATTTGGTGAACAAGCAGTATTATGTGGTGGAGTAACGGAACTTATGAAATCGGGATTTGAAACATTAGTAGAAGCAGGATATGATCCAGTAAATGCATACTTTGAGTGTGTACATGAAATGAAACTTATAGTAGATTTAATATATGAAAAAGGATTCCAAGCTATGAGAGATAGTATCTCTAATACAGCAGAATACGGAGATTATATTACTGGTCCAAAAATTATAACTTCTAAATCAAAAGAAGCAATGAAAGAAGTATTAAAAGATATAGAAGAAGGAATATTTGCTAAAAACTTTATAAATGAAACAAAAACAGGATATCCATTTATGACTGAAGCTAGAAATAATGGTACAGAACATCAAGTAGAAAAAGTAGGAGCTGAACTTAGAAAGATGATGTCTTGGATAGGAAAAGATAAATAAAATCATCATATAAGGGGGAAAGGACATGAAAAGGCAAATTAAGATATTTGATACAACATTAAGAGATGGTGAACAAACACCAGGCGTCAACCTTAATGTAAAAGAAAAAGTAATGATAGCAAAACGATTAGAAGCAATGAATGTTGATGTAATAGAAGCAGGATTTCCAATAGCATCAAATGGTGACTTTGAAGCAGTAAAAGCAATTGCAATAGAAGTAAAAGATAGTATAGTTGCTGGACTTTGTAGAGCGAATAAAAAAGATATAGATAGAGCATGGGAAGCACTTAGTCATGCTAAGAAACCAAGAATACATACTTTTATAGCTACATCTCCTATACATATGGAGCATAAACTTAAGATGACAAAAGAAGAAGTTTTAGCTAAAGCTGTAGAAATGGTTAAGTATGCTAAGAGTTTGTGTGATGATGTCGAGTTTTCAGCAGAAGATGCATATAGGTCAGACAAAAACTTCTTGTGTGAAATCTTTTCAAAAGTAATAGAAGCAGGAGCAACTACACTGAATATACCTGATACAGTAGGTTACGCACTACCACACGAATTTTATGAATTTATAAAATACATTAAAGAAAACACAAAAGGAATAGATAATGTTGATATAAGTGTACATTGTCATAATGACCTAGGATTAGCTGTTGCTAATAGTATAGCAGGAGTTAGTGCAGGAGCAACTCAAGTAGAGTGTGCGATGAATGGACTTGGTGAAAGAGCAGGAAATGCAGCTCTTGAAGAAGTAGTTATGGCTCTTAGGCTTAAAAAAGATATCTACGGTGTAGATAGTAATGTAATTAGTGAAAATATCTATAGAACTAGTAAATTAGTAAGTTCATTAAGTGGTATAGATGTACAACCAAATAAAGCTATTGTTGGAGCAAATGCTTTTGCACATGAATCAGGTATACATCAAGATGGTGTATTAAAGGAAAAATCAACATATGAAATAATTACTCCTGAGTCTGTAGGAGTAAAACAAGAATCAAATATTGTTCTTGGGAAACATTCGGGGAAACATGCCTTTTCAAGTACCCTCAAAGATATGGGAATAGAGCTTTCTGATGAAGAAACATTAGAAGCATTTACAAAATTTAAAGCTTTAACAGATAAGAAAAAAAATGTAACATTTAAAGATATTGAAGCTATAGTAAACTATAAAAAATTCTTTAATGAAACTTATAAGTTAAAATCATTCCAAATAAATAGTGGAAATAAGATGATTTGTACAGCAAGTGTAGTTATAGACCACGGAGATAATGAACTAACTGAAGTGGCTATAGGTGACGGTTCTATTGATGCAGCCTTTAATGCAATAGGAAGAGCTACAGGAGTAGAAGTAGAACTTAAAGATTATAGTATAAGATCTATTACAGATGGTACCGATGCCCTCGGTGAAATAACAGTGAAGATAGCTGATGGTAATGGTAGTGTTATAGTAGGTAAAGCTATAGATGAAGATATTATGGAAGCAAGTATTAATGCTTATATAAATGCAATTAATAAAAAAATAGATATGGATAGTGTAAAATAATATATGTATATAGGATTTAGATTGGGTAGAAGTGTAAAATTTTATTTTTAGACTTTTTACTTAATCTGATTTCTTATATTAATATATTTTATAGATTAGTAGATAACAATTAACAATTAAAATGACTTTGATTATTAATTATTAACCATTAATTATTAAATATAAAGAGGGGGAAAAAAATGAAAGAATTTAATATTGCTCTTATTGAAGGTGACGGAATAGGTCCAGAAATAATTAGAGAAGGTGTAAAAGTAATAGATAAAGTATTGGAAAAATATGATGCTAAGATTAATTGGACAAAAGTATTAGCAGGAGGTTGTGCTATAGATGCAAATGGTACACCACTGCCAAAAGAAACAGTAGATATCTGTTTGAAATCTGACTCTGTATATCTAGGTGCAATTGGTGGGCCTAAGTGGGATAAGCTTCCTGGGAAAGAAAGACCTGAGATGGCTCTACTTGGACTTCGTAAAGCTATGGGTGTATATGCAAACCTTAGACCAGCAAAAGTATTTAAGGAACTACGTAGTGCATCTCCACTTAAGGATGAGATACTTGGAGATGGATTTGATATTATGATGGTAAGAGAACTTATTAGTGGTATATATTTTGGAGAAAAGGGACGTAAAGAAGTAGGTGGAGTGGAAGCTGCTTATGATATAAAGATATATAATAGAGATGAAGTAAAAAGAATAGCTAAGATTGCTTTTGATCTTGCTATGAAGAGAGATAAAAGAGTTACAAGCATAGACAAAGCTAATGTATTAGAATCATCTAGACTTTGGAGGGAAGTGGTAGAAGAAGTATCTAAAAACTATCCAGAAGTAACTCTTAGTCATATGTTAGTAGATAATGCTGCAATGCAACTTGTTAGAAATCCTAAACAATTTGATGTTGTTGTGACAGGAAATATGTTTGGAGATATATTATCTGATGAAGCAAGTATGATTACTGGAAGTATAGGTATGCTTGCTAGCTCTAGTATAGGAGATACTTCAAATGGTCTTTATGAACCTATACATGGAAGTGCACCAGATATAGCAGGTCAAAACCTTGCAAATCCTCTTGCAACTATACTTAGTGGAGCTATGATGCTTAGGGTCTCATTAGGTTTAGCAGAAGCTGCTGATGACATAGAAGCAGCAGTAGCAAAAGTACTTGCTGATGGATATAGAACAGGAGATATCTTTACAGAAGGATATAAAAAAGTTGGAACAGAAGAGATGGGTAATTTGGTACTTGGAGCTCTGTAAGATAATAATAAGGACTAATTCAAAACGAATTAGTCCTTTAATTTTGATAAATAAAATTTATTTTTTAAATGATTTTAATAATTTATCTAAACTTCTACTTCTACTCACAAGCTGCCTACTTTTAGACAGGTTTTCTACAAGATATTTTTTTATGAGCTGATTAATTTTATCTGTTTCTACTATATTTGATTCAATCTCTAGAGAATCTTCTGTAATAAGTGAGATTGCATTTGTAATTTCATTTGTAGAATTTTTTTGGTCTTCAATAGAATTAGTTAGATTTTTCAAATTATCAGAATTATTTTTATTTGTTCTATAAATATTGTCCATGTTACCACCGACTCTTTTGGCATAAAGAGCTCCTTGAGTTACAAATTCTTCCATAGTTTTATTTGAAAAATTAACGTCATCTATCATTAATTTTATCTTATCAATTAATGATTCGATTTTTTTTGTTTCATCATTAGTATCTATAGACAACTTCCTAATCTCTTCAGCAACCACACTAAATCCTTTTCCCTCTTTTCCTGCTCTTGCTGATTCAATAGCAGCATTTAATGACAAGAGGTTAGTTTTTGCAGAGATATTGTAGATTCCTCCTAATATTCCTTCTATACCACTTAATAATTTTATTAACAAGTTAATATTATCGTCTACTTTCCCCAAACTATCTTCTATTCCATCCATATTATTAGTTAATTTGTCCATATCATTTTGGGAATTTTGTATTAGAGTAGAAGTAGTACTCATTTCTTTTTGACTTTCTTCAAATAACTGAGATAAAAGATTTGAGTTGGCAGAAATAGTTTCTAAAGAAGCTAAACTTTCTTCCAAACTAGCACTTTGAGAACTTATATTGTCTAAACAAACTTTTATAGAATCTTGCAATTTAGGAATTCCACTTTGAGGATTTTCAACAATAATTTTAATATCATTTTCAAGATTTAGTCCACTCTCTTCTACACTTTTAGCCAAACTATCTACTTGAGAAAAAATCTTTTCAATAGTTTCCATAAAAGTATTAAAGTTTTGAGCTAAAAGTCCAAGTTCATCTTTTCTTTTTATATGAACTCTTGTATTAAGATGACCTATTGTAGCTTTTTCAAAATTTTCAATAAATTGTATTATAGGTTTTGTAAATGAATTTGCAATATAATAACCCATAAAAAAGATTAAAATAGTGCAGAATAAAGTAACAATAATAGATAAATTTAACATTTTAACAATAGGTTTGTTTACTTCTTTACGATTTTTTTCAAGAATTAAAGAAGCATTAACTCCTCCTAAATTAAGTTTTTTATCTATTCTAATAACTTCTTTAGAATTATTTTGCATATAATCATATATATTATTGCCTTGACTTATATTACCCTTTATTTTACTTAATAATACAAAATTTTCATCGATAATATACCCTTGGCCTTTTGTGCCCAAACCAGTCAAATCATTTATTATATTATCAAAAGTTTTTAAATCGATTTTAGCATTAATATATATATTGTTTTCTAAAGGTATAATTAAGTACAAATAATTATCTTTAATTAGAGTTTTTTTGTTACTAAAATCTTTGTACTTATTGTCAGAAAAATAAAGAATATTGTCCCCTTCAAATATAGCAAAAGCTTTTATTCCTTTGTGAAGATTATTATGATAATCTTTATTATCTAAAAAATTATCTTTTCCAATAAAATTACTTATAATCTTTAATTCTCTATTTATATCAAGTAATTCCTCTTCAATCTCTTGTTTTTTAAGTTTACCTATATCTTTCATACTTTCAATACTTTGGTTCAATATAGACTTTGATCTTATATTAACAGAAGCGACAAAAGCAGAGAGTAAAGGTGTAAGTCCTACTAGTAAAAATAAAAAGATTAATTTCTTTTTTAAACTTTTATTCATTTTATCATCCTCCCCTAAAGGGAGTATATCATAAATAAAAAGCTATAAATAGCTAATATATAATAATTTTATTTAAATTATATATTTTAATTTTATACCTTATACTTTAAGTAAAAACTGTTAAAATAAAAAGGGACTAGATAATTATAAATTTAGTCCCTTTAGTCAAATATTATTTCATAATAAGTTTATTTCTTCCCATATCTTTTGCAGTATAAAGGTTTATATCAGCTTCTTTTATTACTTCATGTAATGATTTTAAATCACTATTAGGAGTAATGTAAAAAGCTCCAATACTAACAGTTAAATTTAGTTCATGTCCCTTATCTTCAAAAGAATGATGTTCTATTAGTTTTCTCAAATTCTCTAATTTTTTCCGAGTATTATCAAAAGTATCATCACCAATTATTAATAAAAACTCTTCGCCACCATATCGCCCAAAAGTATCTTTTGGACCGATAGTTTTAATGATTAGTTGAGAAAATTCTTTTAATATAAAATCTCCACAGTCATGACCATAAGAATCGTTAACCCTTTTGAAATAGTCTATGTCTAATAGAGCAACAGTAAAGTTACGTTTATATTTTAATAAAGCTTCTACCTCAAAATCATATACCTTTTCCATATATCTTCTGTTATAAACAGATGTTAATGAATCAATATTAACTTCTCTTAAGAGTCTTTCATAAGCAAATACACTATTCCAAAGTTTACTACTTCTTTTAACAATAGCTAAAGTGAGTTTTGAATACTCTTTTTTCTTATCTTTATCTACTTCAAATAGAACAATTTTAGAGTGTATTGCATTAGTTTTAAAATAGATTTCCAAGTTATTATTGTTATAAACTGAATAATAAAATGTTTCTTTTAACCAATTAATATTAAAGGCATTTTTAGGAATTTCTTCATCTATTTTTATAGTATCTATCTTTTTTTCTGATTCAATATTTTTATTTTTATATTTATAAGCATAACTTTTTGTGTCAGGATAAATAGTATATGTCAATAATACTTCTTCATGACTTATTAAATCAGCAATTTTACCTAAAAATTCTGAAGATAACTCATCTAGATTTTTATAAGTATTCAAATCGATAATAGCTTTATCAAGACTTTTATCAAATTTATCTAAAATAACTTTTTTATTAAATTGCCAAATAGTAATAGCAATTATAAGAGTTGCAAAAAAGTAAAATTGCAAAGCTCTATCACTTTCCCAAAAAGCAGGAAGTATTTCTATAGATACACTGTCTGTAGTTTCTTTGAGAGTATGACTATAATACTCGTATTTTACCTGAAATTCATATGTTCCTCGAGGTAATCTAGAATAATAAATTTCTTTACTATTTATTTCTTGCCACTCAGTTTCAAAAGGTAATAACCTAGTATAATATTTTCCACCAGTCACAAGATGATTATCAATATCAAAGTCTAAATAAAAACTATTATTTTCTTTTTTCAGTTGATAACTTTCCAAATTAGATAAATTAATGTTTTTTTCAGGTGACATAATAGTCAAATCAAGGATTTTAACATTAACATTTTTTTCTTTATTATTTATAAGGGCAGGATTAAAATAAATTACTCCATTTTTTCCACCAAAGTATAAAATTCCATCTACTTCTTTTATTTGATTTTTGATAAAAGGTATATTTTGTACATTATCAAGGGAACTAAAGAAATCTACATAGTCTTTATAAGGACGTATATGCCAAAGACCCCTTTCTCCACCTATCCACAAATCATTATTATAATCTACTAAAAAAGAGATGATTCTATCTTCATTAAAAGTAGCAACTTCTTCTATTTTCCTATGTTTTAGAGAAAATCTATAAATAGTATCTTTTATGTGATAATAAAGATAATCATTTTTGTATATTAGATTATTAACTCTGCCGTCTAACATTTTTTCCAAAGATTTTTTTTCAAAATCATAAAGATAAATTCCCTTATTTCTAAATTCTAACCATAATTGCATTTTATTATTAGGGTTAGGATATATGCTTTCAATGTAACTTTTATGTTCTTCAAAAGTATATTTTGAAATTTCAGTTAAATCTTGGTCAAATAAATAGATATCATTATTTACTAAGAAGAAAACATGGTTATCAGTAACTCTTTCTGAACGAAGGTTTTCGAGACTTAAATAATCAAAATTATTAACATCACCTAAAAAATTTCCAAGTTTATCAAAAGCTTTAACACCATCTCCAAGGGTAATAAGATAGACTTTGTCACCTACAGAAAAGGATCTTTGACTATAATAATCAGAAAGTTTTTCCCATTTTTTATCTTTTTCTTTTTTGAAAAAGCCTGTAAGCCCAGTAGAAACAAAAATAGTACTGTCTACTAAATCAAGGTCATAAACAATTTGTATACTTTGATTATCATAAGTATTAAATGTTTTGATAACAGGGAGATTTTGGCTGAGATAATACAAACCATTATTTGTCAGAAACCAAATCATATTGCTATGACCAGTATAAATCTCTCTTATTTCCAAATCTAAATCTTTTGAAGTGAGTAGCTGGCTATCTTCTATAGTAATAATTTTATTGTTAGATATAAGTACTGTTCCATATGATGGATGGAATATTATATTTTGAATAATACCTTTATCAAGAGTAAAAACTTTTATGACATCTAAGTTTTCATTAACTTTAAAGATATCTTTGTTGTTATAGATATATATTGTATTACCTTTATAATATATTCCTTTTACCATTTTTATAGGTAGATTTTTTATGATTTGTTTACTTATAAATGAATAAAGTATAGTTTCTTCATCAGCACCAACAAGTATTTTTCCGTCATTAATTGATTTTACATAATTAACATTAAAATCTAACTCATTTACAAAAGATACTTTTTTATTTTTATAAATTATTAGACCAAAATTACTAGCAATTAATATACTACCATCATTTAATTTACTTAGGTCTTTTAATTCAATAAATTCAAGGTTTAATTCTTCTTTTATATTTATAACTTCTACACTACTTTTGTCTCCTATTTTATATAGATAATCAAAACTATTAATAAACCAAAGAGTATCATTATCAAGTAGTGTATCTTTTATGTATAAATCTTTTAAATTAGAGTTATCTAAGTTAAAATGTTTAATATGTTCACCAAAAATTCTGTACAATCCATTTTCACTTGCTAACCAAAGAAATCCATCACTATCTTCTTCCATATCTGTAACAGATCTTTCTATTTCCTTTTTTGCATCTATTTTATTTAAAATAAAGTTTTCTCTTTCCCATTCAATTGAAAAATGTGGATAAGCAACTGAAATTATTAGAAAAAACATAGTTATTAAGCGTCCCATAATTACTCCTATACGAAATGTGATTTATTTTTCCATATTCGTATAGAGTATATCACATTTTACTAGAAAAACCAACGGTTATGTACAGGTTCGAAGTCCGAATGATAAAAGAAATTAGCAGTTTTAACCCCTAGAAAAGAAAAATAAAATAAAATGTATAGAAATATTTAAATTTTATAAAAATTAGGTTAAATTATATTCTAACAAAGACTTTAATAAGTAGGTAAATATTAAGAATAAATATAATTTTTCTTGGATAATTTACTTAATTTATTAGATGTGGTATTATATATAAGTTAGATTTATGATAGGAGAAAAGATGAGATTAGATAAATTATTAACTGAAACTGGCTTTGGAACAAGGACAGAAGTGAAAAATCTTTTGAAAAGTAGAAAAGTAAAAGTAAATGATAAAATAGAAATTTCCCCAAAGGTTAAAATAAATGTGGAAAAAGACCAAGTATTTGTTTTGGATCAAAAAGTAGAATATAAAGAATATAGATATTATCTTATGTACAAACCAGCAGGTTATATTACTGCTACAGAAGATAGATACAATAAAACAGTAATGGAATTATTACCTGAATGGACAATTAAAAAAAATTTGGTTCCTGTAGGAAGGCTTGATAAAGATACTGAAGGTTTACTTTTGTTTACAAATGATGGACAAAATAATCATAACCTTTTATCTCCAAAAAATCATGTGGAAAAAAAATATTACTGTAAATTAGCAAAAGAAATAAAAGAAGAAGACATAAAAAAATTAGAAAAAGGCGTGTATATTTTAGATGATTATCTGACAAAAGAATCTAAAGTAGAAAAAATAAGTGATAAAGAAATCTATCTTACAATAGTAGAAGGCAAATTTCATCAAGTAAAAGAGATGTTAAAAGCAGTTGGAAATGAAGTAATCTATTTGAGAAGAGATACTTTTGGAAAATTATCAATAGATAAATTAGAATTAGGGCAAGTAATCGAAATAAATCTTGAAGAAATCAGATAGTGGAGAGTGGAATGAAAAAAATATTAGTAATGTTACTTTTGGTAGGAAGTATATTTGGAAAAAATAAAGATTATAAAAGTATAATACTTTCAGATAATGAAGGAAATATAGTTTATGAAGAAAATGGAAATTACATACATCCCCTTGCATCAATAACAAAACTTATGAGTGCAGTAGTTACTCTTGAAGCAATTGAGAATAAAGAAGTAAGTCTTGAAGATATGGTTCCAATTAGTAGAGATGCAGCTCTTCGTGGAGGTAGCAGAATCGAATTATATTGGGGAAGTAGTGTAAAATTAGAAGATTTATTAGAAGCTTCTCTTATACATTCTGCTAATAATGCAACTTATGCTATTGCTGAATATGTAGGTGGCGATTATGAAAGTTTTGTAAATAGAATGAATAAAAAAGCACATGAGCTTGGAATGAATAATACAAAATTTTACACACCTGCTGGTTTGCCTACAGACATGACTGGTAAAGGAATGGACAAAGGAAGTACTAGAGATATAGTTAAATTATCTATTTACGCTCTTAAAAATGAAAAATTGAAAGAGATAGTAGCTAAAAAAAGTACAGTTATAAATAACTCAAAAGAAGATTTGACTATATATAATAGGAATAAATTACTTAGGAAAGTAGAAGGTGTTGATGGCTTAAAAACTGGTCATCATGAAGAAGCTGGTTATAACATCAGTATTTCATTTGATTATGAAGATAAAGATTATGTAGCAGTTATATTTGGGTCTCCAAGTGAAGAAGTAAGAGATAAAAATATGAAGTATTTATTAGATGAAGTTTATACTAATGGTCTTGCTAAATTAAAAGAAGAAAATGTAAAAAATATAATTACAATGAAAAATAGTGATATAAAGGAAAAAAGTATAAAAATAGAAAAAAAAGATGATATGTTAATTGTTGAAACTGAAGGAATAGTAGGGGAAGACAGTTTAGGTCAAGAAGAAAATGAATTTGAAATTGCAAAAGAAGATTTGAAAGAATTAATTGAAAATGAATTAACAAGTGGTGGAGAAGAAGAAAGTACACTTATTAGAACAGAAGAATTAATCGATGAAAATGGAAATGTAATTGAAAAAGAAATAATTTATTCAACAGGGAAAAAAGGTGAAATAGAAGAGTTAGAGGAACAATTTGAAGAAGAAGTTGAATTAATAGTTGAAGATAATAACTCTCAAGATAAAGAATTAGAAGCTATTAAAACAGAAGTAGAACTGACAAGTGATAGTGCTGTTGATATAATAGTAGATGAGATACTGGAAGAAGAAGTAGTAGAAGTGGAAGTTAAAATTGTAAGTGAAAATTTGGATAAAAAACCAGTAGAAAAAAAATATGAAGAAATACCAGTAGTGATAATAAAAGATCCTATTGATATTGGAGAAAATAAAAGAGTATTTGTTAATGAAGAAGTAAGTATAAGAATACTAGATTAAGGAGAATTATGAAAGTTAATTACCATACACATATATATAGGTGCGGACATGCAAGTGGGGATGTAGAAGATTATGTTCTTGAAGGAATAAAAAAAGGTTACAAAATAATTGGAATTTCTGATCATGGTCCTTTACCAGATTATTTATTTGATCGTATGTCTATGGAAGAAAAAGGAGATTATCTTAGGTCAATATTATTAGCTAAAGCTAAATATAGGGGAGAAATAGATATTTTTGCTGGACTAGAATTAGAATACTTTGAAGAGTTTAATGATTATTATGAAAAACTTAAAATAGAATTTGATTATTTAGTTTTGGGAGCACACTATTTCCATAGGGATGGTAGAAGAAATAGTTCTTGGGAAGTTAAAAATAAAGAAGATTTATTAGCTTTTGAACATGATATACTAAAAGCAATGGATAGTGGATATTTTGATTTTGTTGCTCATCCTGATATTTTTGCAACAAGCTATATAAACTGGGATGAGAGGGCGGTAGAAGTAAGTCAGAAAATTTGTGAAAAAGCATTAGAATTAGATATACCTTTAGAACTAAATGCAAATGGTATAAGAAGAGACTTAAAAGATACGCCACAAGGGAAAAGATATAGTTATCCAAGAAAAGAATTTTGGGAACTAGCTAGTCAAATGGGAGTTAAAGTTTTGGTAAACTCTGATTGTCATCATGTTAGTGAATTAGATGATAAATCAATGAAAAAAGCTAGAGAATTAGCAAAAGAATGGAATTTAAAAGTAGTTGATTTTTATA
>CAZHXU010000009.1:0-31540 GCA_964536535.1 uncultured Fusobacteriaceae bacterium | reverse complement strand
TTTTTCATCTTAGCTCCTTTAAAGTATTTTTTTAGTTCTCCATCTATAAAAAAAGATGTTATATATGAAAAACAGTATAAAACTAAAGTTACACCAGAAAAAATTAAAATAGTCGTAAAAATTCTTCCGCCAGAACTTAGCTTTTTTACTTCTCCAAAACCAACAGTTGATAAAGTAATTGCAGTCATATATGATGCTTCCCCAAAACTATATCCTTCTATAAGAATAAATCCAGCTATGCCAATTATATATATAAGTACTAAAAGAAGTAATAAAACTTTTACTTTCTTTTCTTTTTGCACTATTTCATCCTCCTACTTTGCCAATACTTATCATCCCAATAATAAGCAATTTCCGACTTAATTACACCTTTTGAAGTACTTGCATGAACAAATTCATTATTTCCTACATATACTCCTACATGTCTTACATTAAATCCTGTTTTGAAAAAAACTAAATCTCCAACTTGAAGAGAACTTCTTCTGATTTTCTCCCCTTCTTTTACTTGTAGTGTTGTTGTTCTCGGAAGAGAAATTCCATAAACTTCTTTATATAAATTTTGAACAAAAGCAGAACAGTCAATACCACTTCTACCAGTTCCTCCCAATTTATATCGTGTTCCTTTCCAAGAATTATAATATGCCATTATAGCATCTCTTTCATTTGTTTTTTTACTAGTACTTGTTGTAAGGTTTGTACAAGCACTAAGAGTCAAAATTAATAGTAATAATAGTATTTTCTTCATAATTCCTCCTTGATTTATTATAACACAAATTTAAAACATAAGAAATTATATTTAAAAATCTAATATGTTTTTTTAGGTAAAGTGTCCTTATTCAAAATTCTAATGCAATATCATTACATTTTTTTCTAAATTCTAACTCTTTTTTGTTGACTACTTTGCAAAATACAAATATAATATCAATAGGGGTGGTTTTATGAGATTTATGCTGTTATTATTATTAATCCCTTTAAGTGCTTGTAGCAATTTGCTTAAAAGTGAAAGTTTGATGCAAAATGGTAATGTATTTTATTATGAAAATTTGGAAACAAAAGCAAATGGTTATGTAAAATTAGAAGAGGCTGAGGGAGATATAACAAAATATTTTGAGAATGGTTTTTTAAGTAAAGTAAAAAAAGAAGATACAACTTTTACTTACCAAAACTCTTATCTTCACGGTTTAGTTGTGAAAGATAAAAAAGAATATTATTATGACAAAGGAAGATTTGTTGAAAGTCAAAAAGTAGACATCATAAACAATTATATTAAATCTTTTGAGATTTTTGAAGTTCCAGATGATGTGTTTAAAGTTTACAAAAAAGGAATTATTTCTAGTGAATTTTTCACAATTAACAACAAAAGTTATTTAAGTTATTTTGATGAAAATGGTATTATTCAAAAAACTATTGTTGAAAGTGATAAAAAAACAAAATATTATCTTTATGACCAAAATGGTGCTTTAAAAAGTTATGTTACTTATGTAAACGGTATTAAACAGGGAGATTTTTTTGAAGTAGAAGGTTCATTATATACTTTTGGAACTTATAATAACAATCAAATTTTATTTACAAAATCTTACAATAAAAATGGTGATATTATAAGAGCAAAAGAATATAAAAAAAATGACTTAGTTACTTTTTATGAATATTTTTCTGAAGATTCAATTAGGCTAATTGGATACCTAACATACAACTTAGAAAAGATTGGGCGTTGGACTTATTTTTATCAAAGTGGAAATACAAAAGAATACAGAGAGTTTGTTAATAATTCTATTGCTGTATTTAATAAATATTATGAAGATGGTGTAAAAAAAGCATCTGGAACTCTTAATGTAGAAAAAAATCATTATGTTGGTATACTAAAAACTTATTACAATAATGGAGAAATTCAGTCTATTGAAGAATATGATGAAGAAGGTAAACTTCAAAATGGTGCACAATATTTTGATGAAAAAGGAATAAAATTAGTTATTAATAACCAATAAAAAAAGGACTAATTGTCCTTTTTTTATTAGAATTTCTGTTCAATTCCTCTTTTGATTTTATTTTTTTCAATTGTAAATTCATTTTTTTCACCAAATACTTCGATTTTTTCTTCATACCAATATTCTCTATTATGCTCTAACTTCTCTCCTTCTCCTTGATCATTATAACTTTTCAAGTTGAAAGCTTTTGTTTCATTAAGTATAGTCCATTTTACTTTATAGATACCAACAGGAACTTCGTATTCTTTACCTCTTTCAATTAGTTTCCCATTAATCTTAACTTGACCTATTTCAACATTTTGCCATTGAAGTTTTAACGAGCTCTCTAAACCAGTAATCTTTTCTGATGGAACTGATTTTTGAATATTGCTACATGCAGTAATCAAAAGTATAGTTAGTACAAACAATATTTTTTTCATATATTTCCCCTTTATATTTGATACTTTAATATAGCATATCGCAAAAAATATTTCAACTTTCCTCTTTAGCAACACAATTTCTACCTTTAGTTTTGGCTTGATAAAGAGCTATATCTCCTCGTTTTATAAGGGATTTTTCATCGTCATTTTCTCTATAGACACTTATACCAAAAGAACATGTTATATTTTTTACTTTTGAAAACATATAATTTTCTATTAATAAACGTAACTTTTCTGCTACTTCTACTCCTTTGTTAAGGGAGGTAGAGGGTAGAAGAATAACAAACTCTTCACCTCCCCACCTAGCTAATGTATCCGTTTTCCTAATTGATTTGTTAACAAGATTACTTATTTCTTTTAGAATAATATCTCCTACATCATGTCCAAAATTATCATTAACATGTTTAAAATGGTCTATATCAAAAATTATAAAAGATAAATTGTTATTATATCTTTTAGTTTTATCAAGTTCATATGTAAGAATTTTATTAAAATATTGTCTGTTATTAAGACCTGTAAGGTTATCAGTATTTGAAAGTTTAGTAATTTCTAACAATGTTTCTTTTAACTCAAAAGTAACTCTTACGTATTTATCTATGAGTTCTTTAAATAATTCTTTATCTAATTCGCTATCTACTTCATTTGTAAAAGATTTCAAATTTAGAAAAACTTCTAACAAATTTCTATTATTATCTTTTTCTTTAAGATACTTATCTATAGAGATGTCTAATCTATTTTTTATATGCACTTTCATCTAATCACCTTTTAAATATCTTTCTATTCCTACATTATCTAAATTATAAATTTTATCCATTACAAAATCTATATCTTCTTTTTTGTTAAGTATACTTCCATGCTGAGGTGCAAGAGTAGATATCTTATATTTTCTTAAAGCATTTATTCCGTATTTTAAAGCTTCTCTACAAGGCATTATTCTTCTATGAAAATCATACAAACTCTTTAGTATGCAACTACGTCCACATCTATCTAAATCATCACACATATGACACTGATCTTTTACACGTACTATCAACTCAAAACCACTACCATAATAACCAAAAAGATCCGAAGAAAATAGTGTTCCTGTTTCTTCATCATAAGTTGCAAAAGAACCAGGAGAATGGAGATAAGGTAAAGGAATAAATTTTAATTTTCTACCTGTTTTGAATCTATACTCATAATTAATTTGTTCTATATTTATTCTCCTTGAAACAACTCCATAATATTTTATAAAAATGTTGTTTTCTGTATGAGATATTATTTTCAAATCATTTCTATCTATAAGTGCTTCAAAGTGGGGAATACTACTACATAAATCTGGATCATAATGTTGATATATCAAAGCACTAATATTACTGGGTTTAATACCTGTTTGAATTATCTTCATCATAACAGTTGTAAAGTCTGTACGACTTCCACTATCGATTACTACAACTTCATCTCCTTCAACAATTAGATAAGGATTACAATGTAACCCATCATGGCTATCATAATAACCTATCCAATATATACCTTTATTCAATTCTACAGGTTCTTCATATTTTCTAAGCGCCATAATCCCCTCCTTCTCTATATTATAACTCAGCATTTAGCCAAATCAATAGTAAGCCAAAAAAAAATATGTTATACTAATTGAACAAAGAAAATTTAAGGGGGATTTATATGTACAATTTTGATTTGATTGCAGAAAAATCTAAGGAAAAATCCGTTAAATACAATAAAACAAAATTATTTTTTGGTAAAGAAGATTTATTACCTTTGTGGGTTGCTGATATGGATTTTCCTATAGGTAAAAATATACAAGAAGATATAAAAGAAGCTATTTCTAACCATTCTTTAGGTTATATGTATAAAGGCAAAGAATATTATGATGCTATTATTAATTGGGCTTATGACAAATATAATCTCCAATTAGAAAAAGAAAATATCTTAGCTAGTAATGGTGTTGTTTTTTCTATGGCTTTAATTATAAAATTATTTTCGGAAGAAAGAGATAAAATAGTTGTTCAAACTCCTATTTATCCACCTTTTTTTAAAAAAGTCAAAAACTTTAATAGAGATTTAGTTTTGAACCCATTAATTGTAAAAGAAAATAGATATGAGATGAATTTTGAAGAATTAGATGAAAAATTAAAGGGAGCAAAAATATTTTTTTTATGTAATCCACATAATCCAGTTGGCAGAGTTTGGACTAAAGAAGAACTTGAAAAATTGAATACTCTTTGTAAAAAACATAATGTTTTAGTTGTTAGTGATGAAATCCATGCTGACCTGAATCTATTTTCAAATAAACACATAAGTTATCTTAATGTTGATAAAGATTCTATTGTACTAAATTCACCTTCTAAAGCTTTTAATTTAGCTAGTTTACATCATTCATACATACTAGTTAAAAATACTAATTATAGAAGAAAAATAGAGGTAGAGATGACTAAAATGTCTCTAGTTGACCCTAATTACTTTGGCATCGTTGCTCTTATTAGTGCTTATACTAAAGAAAATGATTGGCTTATTGAATGTAAAAAATATATAGAAAATAACTACCTAATTGTTAAAAAATATTTTGAAGAGAAACTTCCAAAAATTAAATTATATGATTTTGAAGGAACTTATTTGTTATGGTTAAATTTTGAAAGTTATAATTTGGAACAAGATCAGTTAATGGATTTGATAGTTAATAAATGCAATATGGCCCTTAATAATGGAAGTGATTTTGGAGTAGAAGGCTTAGGACATTTAAGGTTAAATTTAGCTACTAATAAAAAAACTATTTTAGAAGCATTAGATAGAATTTATCAAGTGTTTTCAAAGTTATAAAGTAATATAATAGCACTGGAGGTGGTATTATGAATATTATGCTAGAAAATGAACTTAATAAACAATTACAAAATTGTTACTATTCTATGAGTGATATTATCCATAATATGAATACTGCTTATTCTGCTGAAGATATTGTAAAAACTGCTGTATGGGAAAATGATCTTGCTACTTTAATAAAAAACATTAAAAATATTGAAAAATTAAAAAAGATAATTCACTAATAGCTGACTATGTCAGCTATTACTTTTATAAAATATAAATTTGATTTTTAGCTATTTATGTGTAAAAATTAATGAGGAGGTGATTTTTTATGGCATTTCATAAAAGAAAAGATGATTTTAGAGGGATAGGTGAATTTGTAGAAGATATATTTGATAGAAGTTTTCCATTCAAAGTAGGGAAAATTGATTTTCCTTTAATCAACTTGTATACAACAAATGAAACTTATGTTGTTCAACTTGCTAGTCCTGGAAGTAAAAAAGAAGATTTTTCTATTTCTTTTGAGGGATATAAAATAAAAGTTGCTTATGAACCTGTTGTTGTTGAAGAGGAAGAAAGAGAATACAAAACTAGAGAGTTTGGTTATAAAAAAATTGAAAAAACATATAATTTGCCAGAAGATATAGACAAAGACAATATTGCAGCGAAATTTGAAAATGGTTTGTTGTCTATAATTATACCCAAAGTAGAAAGAGAGAATAGCGAATTTAGTAAAAATATTGATATTGATTAAAAAAACTGGGATTAACCCAGTTTTTTACATATCTTCATTATTTATTAACTCTCCATTACCTTCAGTATCATAAATTTCTATAGATGAAAGAACACCATTTTCATCATACTTTTTCACTTCTCCTAAGTAATAACAAGCACAATAAGTCATTTTTCCTTCTTCTTTTATATTCCCATTTTCCCAGTATATTTTTGAATAAGCATAATCGTCTAAGAAATTAAAATCTATTTCTTGTTCTATATTACCATTTTCAAAATACCAAGTCCATTTTCCTACTCTATGGAATCCATCTTCATTTCTAATTCCACCACCAATAACTCTCTTTTTATCATTTTCATAGTTGTAATAACCAACTAAGTTATATGCTTCTTCTTCATAATTATGTATTTCAGCTATAGAACCATCATTTTTATACATAACAGCTTTACCCATAATTTTATCATTATAAACTTCTTTTTCTAATTTAGAACCATCCCAATAAACTTCTATAACTTTTCCATTGATATTTCCGTCTTTATCAAGCTCTTTATAACCATTAAAAACTCCAAATCCATTATAATCATCATATAAAGTTTCTTTTACAACATCTCCTTCATAATATGTCATTGAAACTGGAGAGAAGTACATAATTGAATTTCCATATCCATCTATACTATTTTCTTCATAAACAAATTTTGTTTTTACCTCTCCACCTTTGATATCATAATAAACATATTCTGAATAATATTTATCAAAAGCAGTTCCTGTAAATAATTTGTTGTCGTCACCATAATATAAACCATCTTTATATTCTAAATTAGCAAATGATTCTGGGTTAGAATCTAAAGTTATTTCAGCTACTTTTTCTACACTTTTTTCATTTGGAACTACTTGTCCCATATTATAATATGTTACTACTTCTTTTCCATCTTCTACTGTAATACTTTTCCCATGTAATATACTATTCACATAATTTTTAGTTGTTTTTGCATAATCATCTTCTACTTTTAAACTTCCTTGTACTAAACCGTTTCTTACTGTACCTTCTATAACATCATAACCACTGTCATAGTAAAAAAGTCCATTTGTTTTTCCTTGTTCATTTAGAGTAATTGATTTTAACAAAACACCGTCTGAAACTTCTTTTACTTCAACGGCTAAACCATTTTGGTACTTTACTATTTCAACATCATTATAGTAATTATCTTCATATTTAACAACACCATTAACTAATGTGTCGTCAAAAATATTATAGGCTTTACCATTTTTTGTATAAATACTTCCAATATCTAATACTTCAACTTTGTTTTTTGAAACTGTTGTTTTTTGTGTATTACTACACGCTGCAAATGTTGCTAGAATAACTGCTGCTAATACAATCTTTTTCATAAACCCCTCCTTTTGTCATTTAATTTTATCATATTCTCATGTTAATTTAAAGATAATTCTTAGATTATTCTAATTTAAAATAGAATTTTTTATCACAAAAAAATCACATTTTTTGTATAATATTTACATGGAGGTCTAAAATTGAAAAAACTAATTATAATACTAATTTTGAGTGTAAATTTGTACTCAAATACTCATATAGTTGTAAAAGGTGATACTTTATACAATATAGGAAGAAAATACAATATAAAAGTTGATAAACTAATAGAACTTAATAATCTAAGGTCAAATACTATATATCTCGGACAGAAGTTAAAAGTAAAAGAAACTTTGAAAAGGGTTTATACAGTGCAAAAAGGAGATACTCTTTTTGCTTTGGCTAAAAAAAATAACCTTAGTTTGGCAGAATTAAAAAGAATAAATAACATAAAAGGAAACAATATTTATATTGGACAAAAATTATATTTCCAAAATAATATTCCCCTTGACTTTAAATGGCCTATGGAATGGAAAGGTACAACAAGTAAGTGGGGTTATAGAACTGACCCAATTACAGGAAAAAAAGAAGTTAAACATACTGGAATTGATTTAAAAGCTTCTATTGGTACTTCTGTTTTTGCACCTGAAGATGGGAAAATAACTGTTGCTGGCTGGATAAATGGATATGGGAATACTGTTATAATTGATCACGGTTATGGTTACACTACTCTATTTGGACATTTGTCAAAAATAAAAGTAAAAAATGGACAAGTTATTAAAAGAGGCAATCTTATTGCGGAGAGTGGTAATAGTGGTAGAAGTACAGGACCACATCTACACTATGAAATTAGGTATAAAAACATCCCTCTTAACCCATTAGAGTTTAGATAAACAGACAAAGAACAATTTATTAAAGGTATAAATAAGTTATTATCTTTTTTCATCCTTTACTTGAATTTTTTTTTAATATGATATAATATATCTATTAGATAGAAAAGTAAAGGAGCATATATGAAAAAACTAATATTATTTTTATTCTTTTCTGTTGTAATTATAAGTTGTAAAAATAGGGAGTTAGAGGTAGAAGTTCCAAAAGAAAAAGTAACAAAATATAATGAAAAAGAACATTATTCAATTGAATTACCTATTTATATGAGAGAAATAGCATATTTCATAGGGTCTGAAAATATAAAAGAAAGTCAAATGATTGCTCTTGATGATAACGGTGCTCTTCTTAATATTGAAGTCCGTCAAAGCTCAAATTCAAATATTGAAACATATATATATAATGATTTGAGAAATAATATTGATAAAATTCATGTACTTGAAAGAAACCGTATTTATTTAGATGATTATATAGGACTACAATTAAAAATATTATATGACAATGAAATAAGGAAAAATCTCATATATATAAGAAATAGAAATTATATATATAAGATTCATTATCAAGCACCATATAATACATATTATACATATCTTGAAGATGTAAACAGTATACTTAGAAGTTTAAAGATAAAGTGATAATCACTTTATCTTTTCTTTTTTCATTTTATACATAGACTCATCTGCTGTTTTAATACTTTCCATAATTTCACTATTATTACTTACTCCTTTTACTCCATAAGAAATTTTAATTACAAATGGAAATTTTTTAGAAATTTCAAGTTTATGTTCTATTCTTTTCATAATATCTCTTACTTTTTCTACATTTATATTATTCAAAATTAGCAAAAATTCATCTCCACCATATCTCACTATTATATCTTCTTTTCTCAAAACTCCTTTTAATAAACAAGCTAATGTTTGAAGTACTTCATCTCCAACTATATGACCATATTTATCATTAATTTCTTTAAAATCATTTATATCTATCATTACTATTACTTTTTTATCATTAGCACAACACTCTTTATTAAAATCTCTTCTATCCAGTATTCTTCTATTGTGTGCACCTGTTAAACAATCTCTATAAGCAATATCTTTGTATTTTTCCTTTAACATATAAAATAAATATAATATAACTGATAACAAAACAATCGTTAACATACTAAGAGCTAAAATTATTTTTTGATTTTTTTTAATCTTGTTTAAACTATTTATTTTTTCTGTAACATCAAAAATTAATGAATAAAGATATAGTCTGTCATTACTATAAAAAGGATAAGAATATACTTCTACTTCTCTAATACTACCATTTCCTAATTTATGTTGAAATCTAAAATAGTTTTCTTTTTCACTTTGAGCAAGTGATATTTTTTCTGTTATTTCTGTATCTCTTGCTATATTAATTTGATTAATATTCATATTAAGAAGTTCATCTAAATCATATTTATAGTATTTTGCTGCTGCTATATTTGCTTTAACAATTTCCCCAGTTGTAGTATCAAGTACTAGTCGTGGAATTTTATGTTCTTCAAATATAGTTGAAAAATCCAAAATTAACTCTTCACTGTAAAAAGTGAACAATGACAAGAAAAAAATTGTTAGTTTTTTCACCAATCAAACCACTCTCCCAACTAATAATTTCACATTTAAATTTTACTATATTATCAACTCTTGAACAACTCTATTTTATTATTCCTACCTTTCCTATAGGAGTAATGAAAAATTGTTCTTGACTTTTCGTATAAACTTTTGTATACTTAATTCAACTCAAGCAATGTCAATATATAAAAGTCAATTTAAAGATTATTATTATCTTTGCTTATAAAAAATATTTAGGAGGACATAGGATGAAAAAAGGATTATTAGGAGTAGTAATTATTGCTATTATAGCAATTGTTGGACTAAGTACATTAGGTAATAAAAAAGAAGCTAAAGGAATCACAATTGGTACAAGTGGAAGTTACAAACCTTATACATTCCAAGATGATAATGGAAATCTACAAGGATTTGAAATTGATGTTTGGTCAGAAATTAGTAAAAGAACTGGTATTGAAGTTAACTATGAAACATCTGCATTTAGTGGTTTATTTGGAATGTTAGACACTGGAAAGATTAATACTATTGCAAACCAAATAACAGTAACAGATGCTAGAAAAGAAAAATATTTATTTACTGAATCATATGTTTTTTATGGAGCACAATTGGTTGTAAAAAAAGGAAACAACAAAGTTTACGATTTTGAAACTCTAAAGGGTAAAAAAGTTGGTGTTTCACTTGGTTCAAATTATGAAGAAATGTTAAGAAAATTTGATACAAATAATGAAATAGAAGTAATAACATACGAAAGTTACATTGGTTCTTTACAAGATGTTGCTTTAGGTAGAATAGACGCTGTTCTTAATGATAAATTAGCTGGTCTTACAGCAATCAAAGAATCAGGATTAGATATTCAATTAGGTGGTGAACCTGTTAAAGAAATGAGAAACGCATTCCCATTTGTAAATAATGAAGAAAATAAAGAATTAATTGCAAAAATAAACGAAGCAATTTTAGAAATGCATAAAGATGGAACTTTTAATGAAATATCATTAAAATGGTTCCCAATTGATATAACGTCAAAATAATTAGGAGAAAAAAATGAAAATAAACTTTGATTTTGCTTATTTTCTAAGTAGATTTGGAGTTATTGGCAGATATCTGCCTTTAACTCTTACTTTAGCCTTTAGTGCGTTTATTATAGGTTTATTAATAGGTACTGGACTTACTTTACTTAGAAAACTTGAAAATAAAATATTAAATAGATTTATAAATTTATATGTGAGTTACTTTAGAGGAACTCCTTTACTAGTACAATTATTTATCTTTTTTTACGGATTACCTCAAATTTTCCCTCAATTTGGTAAAATTACGGCTATTTATGCTTCTGTTCTTGTTATGAGTATTAATGCTAGTGCTTATATGTCAGAAGTTATTAGATCAGCAATTGATGCTGTTGACAAGGGACAAATGGATGCAGCCTTATCTGTTGGTATGACTAAAAAACAAGCTATGATAAGAATTATTTTGCCCCAAGCTGCAAGAATAGCAATTCCACCATTAGGTAATACTATGATTAGTTTAATCCAAGGAACTGCAATAACTTTTACACTAGGAGTAAAAGAGATGATGGGACAAGCTAAAGTAAGTGCTGCAGCAAGCTTTAGGTTTCTAGAAAATTATCTTGCTGTTGGTCTAATTTATTGGGCTATTACACTAATATTAAGTTACTATAATAAAAGTCTTGAAAAAGAGATGAATAAAGGTTTTAGGTGATAATATGTTAAAAATAAAAAAATTAAGAAAAAGTTTTGATTCTTTAGAAGTTTTAAGAGGAATAGATTTAGAGGTTAAAAAAGGAGAAGTTGTAAGTATCATAGGACCTAGTGGTTCTGGTAAATCGACTTTATTAAAGTCAATAAACTTTTTAGCTAATCCCGATTCAGGTAATATTACTATAGACGATTTATCTCTTGATATTGAAGAAGCAAGAGAAAAAGATAGGATAGAACTTAGAAAAAAAACTTCTATGGTTTTTCAAGATTATAATCTTTTTAAAAACAAAAATGCTCTTGAAAATATAACAGAAAGTTTAATAATAACTAGAGGTATTAAAAAATCTGCTGCTGAAAAGATTGGATATCAATTATTGGAACAAGTTGGATTAAAAGAAAAAGCTGAAAGTTATCCAAATGAATTAAGTGGTGGTCAACAACAAAGAGTAGCAATAGCAAGAGCTTTAGCTCTTGAGCCAAAAGTTATTTTATTTGATGAACCTACATCAGCTTTAGATCCAGAACTTGTTAATGAAGTATTAGAAGTTATTGAAGAATTAGCAAAAAAAGATATAACTATGATAATCGTTACTCATGAAATGGAATTTGCTAGAAAAGTATCTGATAGAGTAATTTTTATGTATGAAGGAGTTATTAGAGTTGACGAAAAACCTGAAAAATTCTTTGGATCAGAAGTTGATTTGAGGTTACAACAATTTTTAGGAACAATCAAAAGCTAAAAAATCAAATTTTATTTTTATAAGACTAATTTAAATTTAATTAGTCTTTTTATTTTAAACTTAAAGGATAATTCTAAAAAAAAAGTAAATTGTTGTAAGGAGGGTTTATGATTAAATATTTTATTTTTCTATTATTGACAATTACAGTCTATACTGAATCTCTTATTTTCTCTACCGTTAATCTTTCTGAAAAATCTAGTAGCACACAAATTATCGCAAAAAAAGTTCTTGAAGAAGCTTATGGTTCTTTAGGTTACACATTTTTGATAAAACCCATTTCAGGTGAAAGGGCCATTTGGAGTGCTAACAAAGGAGATTATGATGGTGAATTATACAGAGTAAAAGATATAGAACCACTGTATGAAAATCTAATCAAAGTAAATGTTCCTCTTACAAAATTGGATATGATTTCTTTTTATAAAATTGGAAAAAAAGAAATCCTTACTTGGGAAGATTTAAGAGGAATGAAAATTGCTTATCCTATAGGCATAAAAATTTTAGAGCTTAATCTTATGAGTTTTGAAAATGTTTATCCTACTCCAACTTATGACAAACTTTTTATGTTGTTAGAATCTGATCGTGTTGATTATATTATTTTAGACAGATTAAATGGTGAAAAAGTTCTGGAAAATCTAAAGTACAAAGATATTACAACTAATAACAAACCTTTAATATCAGTTGAACTATTTCATTATCTGAATATTAAACACGAAAAATTAGTTATTCCTCTAGAAAAGAAACTGTTAGAAATGGAAAAAAATGGTGATATAGAAAGAATTAATCTTGAAGTAATAAATGATTATTGAAAGGGCTAAAAGTTTAGCCCTTTACTTAGTTAAATAAATCTCTGATTAATCTAGATTCATCATTTTCAAAAACTGAAAAATCTATTTTTAACTCTTTTTCTTTTAATCTTTTAATTATTTTTATTTTTTTACTTAATTCTTGCTTTTGTATAGCTTCTACCACCGACATCCTAGTATTAATGTATTCTATCTCTTCATCACCTATACTCTTTAAGAGTTCAAATACAACATTATATAATCTCTCTTCCGAGATTATTTTTTGAACTTCATCAAATAATTCAATATTTTCTATTAAAACATCTTCTATTATATTATCTAGATTTTTATTGTTACCCTTTTCTAAAAATTTTATTGTTCTAAGAAATATATTAGAATCTAATTTATTTAATAAATTAGCAAAATCAATTTTATTATTGTATCTTTTTATATATTCACTAATAATACATTGATATTTTTCTATTTCTTCAAAAGTTTTATTACCAACAAAATAGTTATATATATCTTCTACAATATCTTCTACTCTAATAACTTTTCCAATATCATTTGTAATTATTACTTTTGACTTGTATGGAAAATATCCTTCATACTCTTTTTTATTTAAAAGAGCACCTATTAGCTCTCTATGACCATATATTTTATAACTATCTTCTTTTTGTTCAATAAAAATATGGTAGTTTTTTCTATAATCATTCAGTTTTTTTAATAAATTTTCTTTACCTACATATTTTTCATTTGAAAGGTAAGATAAATCACCTTCAAAATCAACTATAGGTCCATTATAGCTAGCGCTTTCATAGTTATTTAATAACAACTGACAGTCATCTTCACTTTCAATCAAATTAATAATTTCTTCTTTTAACAAGTCCAAAAGTATTATATTTAATTCTGTATCTCTTTCATACTTCTCTTTTACTTTTTCAAGGATTTCTATTCTCATATCTACACTTATTTTTTCTAACCCTTTATAAGCTACTTCTCTTTTCTTTTTATCTATACTGCCAAAAAATGAACTTTCTGCTTCTTCATCTATATCACCTAATAAATCTATCAAACTTTCTAATTCTTTTTTAGAGTTTCTAATAGCAAATTCAAAGTGCCATGTATAAAAGTTTTCATCTAGAATTTTAAATTGTTTCAGAGAATCTTTAAAGTCTATTAATCCCATTATTTCATCACTAAAGTCTTCCCATTTTTTCCTCCATAATTTAGATGAAATATTCAAAATAATTATCGGACTTATCGATAAGAATATAGAAAATAACATTTCTGCTTTATCAAAACCTTTTATTTTTTCCCTATTAAAACTATTGTAATAAGCTCTTGAGAGTAGATAGATTATTTGCATATCTATTCTAAAATCAGCTTCATCAAATAGAGAATATTTCTTTTTACCTTGGTCAGCATAAGATAATAATACCTTTTCAATTTTCCCTTGTAACTCATCTTTAGACGGACTCTTTTGGTTTCTAATGCTCATAAGCATTTCTTTTTCTTCTGAATTTAACTTATCAATGCCTTCTTTCATCAGCTTCATCATCAACTCTTGAGGGGGCATTTTAGGTTCAAATAATATAATATTTTTTATCTCTTCAAAGTCTACTAAATCTTCTTTATCAGTTCCTATTCTGATTTTTTCAATTAAAGAATCTAAAAAATTATTATTCAAATCTTCTTTTATATCTTTTGTAATTAAATCTTCAAAAGATAATTCTATGTCTTTAGAAAAAATATATGCTCTAAATAACAAATATCTACTATTAATACTGTTTTTCTTAAAGCCATATGGGTCATATTCTCTAAAGTCATTTAGTATACTTAATGCTTTTTGTGGATTTTCTTCTCTTATTCTACTAAAATCTTTATATAATTTTTCCAGTTCTTCACCAAATGCTTCTTTATCTCTTTCAAAAAAATCTCTAGCATTTTGAAAAAACTTCTCTTCTAAATTAACACAGTATCTTTCTTCAAATTCGTCTAAAGAAAGTAATTGATATTCTTCTACTATGTAGTCTACAAAACTCCTGTGGAAAGGTAATTTAGAGAATAAATTATATAAAAAATCAATAAATCTAACTAATTGGTAGTTACTTCTACTATCAAAAATTATATTTTCCACATTTATGTTGTAATTTTCATCATGAAGATCATAAAAAATATCTCTAACGATACTTTCAAGTTCTTCTTCTACAGTTTCAAATCCACCTACAAAATATTTGATTTCAGAATATAATGGACTTTCTATCTCTTTTGTAATTCTAATTAATTCTTTTCCTTTAATACCTTTTATCTCATCAAGTATTTCTCTTGGTCCCCCATTTTCTATATATGACCATATATGATAGCCAAAATATTCGGTAATAAACTCTTTCCAGTTAGAGATTGCTTTACCTTTATAATAATAATCATTTTCATCATCATCTTCTTCTTTTACTTCTACTAATGGTTTTCCTATAGTTAAAATAATCTTTTCTTCTAATTCTTTTGCTTCTATATCACAATTATTATAAATAAAAAACTCACTAAAATTCTCTGTAACATCTGATTCACCAAAAAAAGAGTAATAAATAGTATCTATAGGATGTTCTTCAAAATCATTGTCTGAGTATTGTAAAAAATCATATTCTTTAAATCTTTCTATTAAAACTTCTTTAAACCATTCATATTCTTCTTTATTATCTACAAACCACTCTTTTATACTTTTATATTCCGGATTTAATATATAACTGTCACTTTTATAATCCCAAATATATTTTTCTCCAAATATTTTTCTTTTAATCTCTTGGTTATCACAATAAGCAAGAAGTTTTAAACTATCTCTACAGATTCCCAGGTCATTTGTATAATCAAGTATTAAATCAGTTGCATATGGTGCATGTTCATCATCCCAATAAGGAAATAAATAAGCTCCCAACAAATAAGTATATTCTTTATATACTTTTGCAAATAAATAAATTGGACCAAGCCCAAATACTGAATCTTCACCTATCCACATCTTATTTGTATCATTATTTTCTCTAGAATAGTCTATAATTACTCTAAGTGTTTCTATAATCTCACTTTTTAATCCTTCTATTTCTAAAGCATAAGCAAAGAATAATACTTCATTTAAACTTTCATTACTAGGAACTAAAGTTAAATAATCTTTGATAATTTTTTGTGTATTAGGTTTTAGTTTATCTATCTTTAATTCTTCATTATTTCCATCTAAAAAAACCACATTAAATTGATGAAAAAAAACTTCATCTTTTGTTACTAATTTATTTTCAAGTAAATCTCTGTACAATCCTAAACCTCTTGAAAAAGATTCTTTTTCACCTAAGGTACAGCTAATATATTTTATGCTCATATAACCTCCTTTATGTAGAATAATTATAGCACACCTTCACATATTTATTAAAAAAAATTTCAAAATAAATAATCATATACTAAATTATAGGACTTTTTTAAAAGGGATAAAAAAAGAACTAATTTAATAACAAATTAGCTCTTTTACTTATTTTAACCTTTTTTATATATTTTTATTTTACTAGAAACCATTTTATTAAAGTGAAGGAAAATTCTAATGTTACCCTTTTCAAAATTTAATACATCATCATCTTTCAAAATGTATAATTTTTGAAGGAACTTAGGTGCAACAAACATCTCTCCCTTGTTAATATTGTTTACTTTTGCTTCAATTTCTTTTTGAAGAGCAATTAAACTATTACCGAAAAATTCAAATTCTTCTACTAATACATAACCATCATCTTCAACAACTTCTTCTTTTTCAGGTTCAACTAATTTAGTTTCTACTTCTTTTCCATTAACATCAAGATGTTCATCTTCAGAAGTTTCACCAATTACACCTTTTAAACTGTCTAAGCTTTCTATATTAGGATTGTCCAGTAATGATTTTAAAGCTAAAATAGCTTTTGCATTTGGATTTTCAACAATTTCTTTTAGAGCTTTCAAAGTTTCTAAATCAATTCCCAATTCACTTTCTAGAGTTTTTTTAGGTTCTTCTTTAACTTCTTCTACTTTTACTTCCTCTTTAACAACTACTTTTTCTTCAACAACTACAGGAGATTCAACTTGTACCTCTTCTTCTAGTTTTTCTTCTACTATAGTCTCTTCTATTAATGGTTCTATTTTTTCTACTTTTATTTCTTCTATACTTTCCATAGAAACTAATTCTTCATTAGCTTCTTCTACTATTTCTTCCTCTTCTGCTATTTCTTCATCAACTTGGGAAGTTGCAGGTGAAGTAGAAGTAGTAACTTCCTCTTTTATTACTTCTTTAACTTCTATTTCTTCTTTTATTATTTCTTCTTTTGGTTCTTCATCTATAAAGACGATTTCTTCATTTGGTTTAAGATTTGGAACTTCTACTTTTTGCTCAGTAGTAACATCAAGATTTTTTCTCAAAATCTCACTTTGCTCTTCTGATTTAGCAAGTTTTTTCTTATACTTATCTAATCTATGTCTCAAATCAATGTATTCAGTATAATCGTTATAATTAATTGATTCCTTCTTTTTTTTCTTCTTTACTTCATTTCCATCATTTACTACATCTAATTGATATGGATCATGATTAATTGAGTTAGCCAAATTATCAAAGAAACCTTTTCTAGCTTTTTTATTCTTAGCTTTTTTTTCTTTGTCTGCAATCTGACCTGTTTCTTCAAGAAGTTCTTTATAAAGAGCAGCTGTATTTATTGATACTTGAGGTAGTTTAGGGAAAGTTTTTCTAATTTCTTCTACTTCTTTCTCTGTAAAGAGATTATCTCTAGCAATTATATTATCTAAATGTTTTTTTACCTTTTTTTTCTTAGTATCAATTACTAAATTTTCTTTCAACAATTTTTTACCTACATAATATAAAACTGCTTTTTCAATACTATTTATATCTTCATCTGTAGATATATTCATTAGTTCTTGTAAATATATAATTGATTCCATCTTATCTTTCATTAATAATTTTTCAAAGTTACTAAACCATTTGAAATAGTCTCTATTACCAGAAAAATTATCAAAATAAACTATAAAGTTTACCAAACTATGTTTTTTATTACTTTCTAAGTAATTAGCTAAAAACAATGCTTTATTCATCATTTTATCTGCTAAATTTAGCAAAAGATGCTTTTTGTTATCATAAAGATTTTTAAGTAACTCTTCTACTAAAGGATGTAATGTTTTTCCTTCTCCAACATCAATCATATCAAGAAGTATTTTATCATCAATACTTCTAAAGAACGTATCTGGTAAATTTGGAAAATGATTAACTGCATAATCAACAGATATTAAGTAGTCTTCTTCATCAAAAATAAGATCCGATTCATAATCTTCAAATCTTTTGTTGTAAAAACTATCTTTATCTTTTAATGCTTCACCAAAAAATATTGGATAAAGTTTATTTCTTTTTAATTTGTCTACTAAAACATCTATATATATCTGCCTATTTTCTTCTTCATTTTTCAACTTTTCCAAAAATATTGGTGGAATATAGTATTTAGTATATTTCATGTTATTTACAAATTCTAAGAAAAATTCATTATATTCACTTAGTTTATCTTTATCGTTAAAATTATCTAATACAAACTCTAAGAAAGCTATATATATAATATACCTTTCATTTTCACTGTTATATTTTTTAAATAATTCAAGTGCTACTTCTACACTTTCCCTATCTGTCTGATAATCAACAACTTTATACAAGTCAAATATTTTAAATCCCCACTTATTATCAGTTCTAACACACACACCATTGTCTGGTAGCATATACATAGTTAAACTTCCTAAAAAGAAGTCTTCTTCAAGTTTTGTTACAATTTCTTCATTTCCTGTATAGTGAGTTAATAAATTTTCACTATAAATTTCTTCGATTAATTTACCCCTAAAATTCATCGTAAATAATGAACTGTGTAAAAATGATTCAAATGAATCATATTCTTTCAACTTCCCTTTTTCATAAACAAATATCTTCCTTTGACTAGACGAAAATACAGTTAGAAACTTTCCATAGTCTCCATAACACTTTTCATATGTAAATTCATCTTCGTCCATATCTCTAAAGAGTTTTTCGTGAACTACACCTTTTGTAAAATCCTTATAAAAATCTTTAGCGAAGTCTTTTGTTATAAGAAAATCTACGAATTCATTTATGTTTTTGAAGCTATTTTTTTCTTTTATATAATTTAAATCAAAAGACATCAGATTCCCCTTTCATAGTATAAAACTTTAACTATTCTACTATAGTATATAACAACTTAATTATATATACAAGTTAAAAAGTTTTATTTTTTTGAATATTCTGAACATTTATATAACAAACTTAATCTTAATCAAACAGTTTTTTCATTTTCTATAAAATCAACTTCATGTATTCTACTTTTTTCATGTGCATATAAACTAGTCATATTTCTACCATTTTTTTTCGATTCATAAAGTGCAAAATCTGCTTCTTCAAGAATTTTTTCTAATTTCGACCCTTGATTAGGTTCATCTGTTCCTATTCCAACTGATATTGTCAAAACACCTGAAATTTTTGAACCTTCATTTATTATTCCCACTTGTTCTATATTTTTTCTTATAAGTTCACCTAATTCAAATGCACCATTTGAATCTGTATTTGGAAGTATAACTATAAATTCTTCTCCTCCATATCTAGCTACAAAATCACCTGGTCTTTTTACACTTTTACTAATTGTTTTGGCTACTAGTCTTAATGCACTATCTCCCATAATGTGACCGTGGATGTCGTTAAAGTTTTTAAAGAAATCAATATCTATAAGCATAATCGAAATTTTTTCTTCATTTCTAATAGCTCGTTTCCATTCACGATTTAAAACTTCATCAAAACTTCTTCTATTTGGTATTCCAGTTAATCCATCATGGGAACTTAAGTGTTCAAGAACTCTGTTTACTTCTTCAAGTTCCCTTTTTGTTTTTTCTAGTTCATCTACTTTTCTTTGAAGTTCTATTGCTTGCAATTGAAACAACTTCTTTTGTTTATAGAGTTCTACAAAAACTTTTATTTTACTTTTTAAGATTACAGAATCAATTGGTTTGTATATATAATCTATTGCACCAACTTCATACCCTTTAAAAATAAACTTTTCTTCTTTACTAATTGCTGTTACAAAAATGATAGGTATATTCCTTGTTTTTTTCATTCCTCTCATTAATTTTGCAGTTTCAAACCCATCCATTTCTGGCATTTGAACATCCATTAGTACCAAAGAAAAATCATTATCTAACAAGTGTGATAAAGCTTCTTGACCTGAGTTAGCACAAATTATATTTAGTTCTTCATCTTCAAGCAAAGCTTTTAAAGAAATAAGATTTTCTAATCTATCATCAACAATAAGTACATTTACTTTTTCTTTTAGTCTCATAACATCCTCCCAACTGATTTTTATTTTCCCCTAATTTTATTTCTAAAAATATCTCTTCTTAAACAACTTTTCTTTTTTTGAAATTTCTTCAAAACTATTTTCAACAGAAGTAAATGAAATAGATTCTTTAGACCCTATTCCAAGTATGCCTCCTCTAATCAAACTTTTTTCAAACAACTCTAACACATGTTCTTGTAAATCTTTATTAAAATATATTAACACATTTCTACACATTATCATATGCATCTCTCCAAAAACACCATCATTTACAAGGTTATGACTTGAAAAAACAATTTTTTTCCTCAAATTATGATTAAATTTGGCATAACCATACATAGAGCTGTAATAATCTGCAAGATTACTATAACCACCTGATTTATGATAATTTATACTATATTGTTTTAACAAATCCATAGGGTATATACCTTCTTTAGCTATTTCTAATGAACTTTCGCTAAAATCAGTGGCATATAACTGAGCTTTTTCTAACAAACCCTCTTCTTCTAAAAGTATTGCCATTGAATAAACTTCTTCTCCAGTACTACAACCTGCATGCCATATTTTTATAAAAGGGTATGTTTTAAGTACTGGTATTACTTTTTCTCTTATAGTTTTGTAAAAATCAGGATCTCTAAACATTTCAGTAACATTTATAGAAAAGTCTCCAATTATTTTATAGAAAAAATCCTTATCATGAAGTATTTTAGCTTGTAAAACACTTATACTTTTAATATTCTCTAAAGACATACGATACAAAACCCTTCGTTTAAGATGAGCTCTAGAATATTCTCTAAAATCATAACCATATTGATGGTAGATAGCTTGAATAATAAGTTCAAGCTCTAAATCTTCTACCTCAAAATCATCTCCCAAAATTATTTTGTCCATTAATACAACCACACCCTCATAAGAGATAATAATTTATCTAAATCAACTGGTTTTGACATATAATCATTTGCACCAGCATTTATACATTTATCTCTATCTTCTTTCATTGCTTTAGCAGTAAGTGCTATAATAGGAAGTTTCTCAAATCTACTATCTTTTCTAATTTTTCTCATTGCTGTATAACCATCCATTTCTGGCATCATTATATCCATTAAAACAAGATCTATTTTTTCATCATTAACTTTCTCTATTGCTTCGTAACCATTTCTAGCAACTTCTACTTTCATTCCTTTATTTTCAAGAATAGAAGTCAAAGCAAATACATTTCTAATATCGTCATCTACTACTAAAACAGTTTTATCAACCAATCTCTCTTCTTTAGTATACTCACTTTGTATAAGTCTCTGTTTCTTCTCTTTATTTACACTTTCTATGTGGTGTAAAAATAAATTAGCTTCATCAAGTAATCTATTCATAGATTCTGGACCTTTAATAATAACTGTTTCGGCATATTTTTCTAACAACTCATTTTCATCTATACTCAAATCTCTACCTGTATAAATTATAATTGGAATCTGACTAATATCTTCTGAACGTATCTTGTCTAAAAGTTCTATTCCACTTATATCTTCTAGTCCTAAATCAAGTATCATACAGTCAAATCTTTCAGATAATAATGTATCTATAGTATCTTTTCCATTACTGATTTGTTTTATTTCTATTTCTTTACTATGTTCTTCTAAAAAGACTCTTATACTTTCTGAATGAACTTTATCATCTTCTACAATAAGTAGTTTTTTTACTTGATTATTTGTTACTTGTTCAATTTTTTCAAAAACTCCATTGATTTTTTCTAAACTAATAGGTTTTTTAAAGTAATCTGCTATTCCCATTTGTTTTATCTTTTCATCAGGGTCTAAGCCAGACATTATATGAACAGGTATGTCTTTTAAGTCTTCATCACTTTTAATATACTCTAATACTTCAAAACCACTCATTCCTGGTAAACCTCTATCTAATATGATAGCTTTAGGAATTTTTTTCTTTAATACTTCTACTCCCTCTTCTCCCGATTTACACAGTACACTTTCAAAACCTTTTTTTCTAGCCATTTCGTCTAATACACTACCAAAATTACTATCATCTTCAATTAATAAAATAAAATCTTCAAATGATTTTTTTTCTTTTCTTTTCTTTTTATTACTTTCTTTTTTCTTCTCAGTAATATTTTCTTTAATAAAGTCATTTGCTTTAAAATCTTTTTTTACTTTTCGTTTTCCTTTGTATTTTATTGGTAATAATATTCTAAATGTTGATCCCTTGTTCATTTCACTTTCTACTTCTATCTCTCCACCTAATAATCTACTTAATTCTTTAGAGATAGATAATCCTAATCCTGTCCCACCAAATTTTCTACTTGTTGTACCATCACCTTGATGGAAAGCTTCAAATATGACTTTTACTTTTTCTTTAGAAATTCCTATACCTGTATCATTTACTTCAAAAGCTACATATTTTTTACCTTCTTTATCAACAGCATAAGTTTTTATACCAACGCTACCTTCTTCAGTAAATTTAATTGCATTTGAAAGTAAATTTTTTAATATTTGATTTACTCTTTGTAAATCTGTTTCTAATTCTATATTTTTTTCTATATTAATATCAAATTCTAAGTTTTTCTTTTTACTTTGAGGTTCAAAAACTCTTCTTAATTTTTCTATAATATCTTCAACAAATACATATTCCAAATTAACTTCCATCTTTCCAGCTTCTACTTTTGAAAGATCTAAAATATCATTAATCAAATCTAACAAATCTTTTCCAGATGAATTAATTGTATTTGCATACTCTATAGCACTAGAACTCAAGTTTTGATTTTCACCTAAAAGTTGAGAGAGTATTAAGATGCTATTTAGAGGTGTTCTTAATTCGTGACTCATATTAGCTAAAAATTCTGACTTATATTTACTTGCTATCTCAAGTTCTTTAGCTTTTTTAATTATTTCTTCTTGAGCTTTTTCAAGTCTTTCATTTTTTTCATTTACTACTCTTTTTTGTTCTTCAAGACTTTTTGTTCTATCTTCTAATTCTTCATTTATAACTCTTAATTCTTCTTGTTGAGCTTGTAGAGCTGATTCACTATCTTTTAATACTTTAGTTTGTTCTTCAAGTTCTTCATTTGTAACTCTCAATTCCTCTTGTTGCTGTTGAAGTTTTCTCTCATTTTCAATTAAAACTTTAGTTTGTTTTTCCAAATCTTCATTTGCTTTAAATAAGTTTTCTTTTTGTTTTTGTAATTCTCTTGCTTGTTCAAGAGTTTTCTCAAGTAAACTTTCTGCTTCTCTTCTAGTTAGAGCACTATTAAATCCTATTCCTATACTTTCACTAATAAGATTTAATAACTCTTTATCACTTTCTTCTACTCTCTCAAATAATCCAAGTTCTAATATAGCTATCACTTCACTATCATATATACATGGCAAAGCTACTATATTTTCTACACTTCTAGATCCAAGTGATGATTTTACTGCTAAATAATCTTTAGGAACATTTTCAAGTATTTTCATGTATTTATCTTTTATGCTTTGACCTAAAAGTCCTTGACCAACAATAATTTCTTCTACTTTATTTGTCCTAGGACTAAATGTATATTCACCAAATAATTTATATTTATTATTATCACTTTTCAAAAACAATGTTCCTATGGGGATATTTAAATAAATACATATATTTTTTATGACTTCATCTGCTAATTCTTTAATTCCTTTGTGACCTTGGAATGTTTCATTAACAAGATTTTGCCCACCTTTCAAAAATATCTGCATTTGATTAAGATCTCTCGCTTGCCTGAGGGATTTTGTCATTTCAACTAAAGCGTTTGATAATTGATCTTCATTTGACACTTCAATAGTTGTATCATAATCTCCTAGACTTATTTCTTCGGCTTTTTTTATTACATTAATAAATTTATCTCGCATCAAATTAATAGATAAACCTAGTCTATCATAATCACTTCTAAGATAAAATTTACTATCTAAGTTTCCTATACTTATCTCAGAACATATATGTTCTATTTCTTCAAATGAATCTACCATTTTATTAAAACTATTATTTAAAAGGTTTATTTCTTCTACATTTTCTTCTACTTCTCTTCGTTCCGTTTTCCCAAGTGTTATTTCTTTAGCCCAATTAGTTAGTTCTATTATTGGCTTAGACAAACTTTTACTAATTCTAAATGCAATATAAGCTACTGAAATCAATGTCAAAACAAGTGTAAATGAAACTACTAATTGTAGCATATACACAGATTCAAGAGCTTTTTTATAGTTTTTTTCTCCAACTATGGCCCATGTTGTATCTGCAATTTTTATACTTCCATAAGAAGCTAGAACTTTTTCACCCAAAATATTTTCTGTAACAAGAGTACTATCTATTCCATTTAAAGCTTTCTTAAACAATTCTTCATTGGGCAATATATAATTTTCACTATCTTCAAAAGCAATATTATATGCTTCAATATCTGATCTTAATTGTTTATCTTTACCTATTAAATAAATGGCGTCTATATCACTATATTCATGAGTATTTATTATTTTATTTATGTTATCAATAGAAATTTGTGCAACAATAACAAATTCTACTTGATCTTTACTAAGAAATGGTATACCTATAAATGCCCTTTTCAAATTAGCATTTGCTAAATAAGGGCTAAAATCTTTAAAAACTAATTTTTTACTTTCATTTACTTCTTTAATCAAATGTGCCAAAGAAGATTGAGAATAAGGTCCTGTTAAAATATTTGTTTCATACTCTTTACCTTTTGCTACAGAATAAAAAACTTTACCTTTTGGATGTATCAATGACAAGTCGAAAAAGTCAAATTCAGAAACAAAATTTTCATATATATTAAGACCTTTTGAAGAAATTCTTCTATCTATAACTTCTTCAAAATCCCTTTTTGATACTAGTGCCCATTTATTTCCTTTCAAATCGATTTTATTAGCTACAACCATAACTAATTTATCTGAACTATCTGAATATACTTCTTCAATGTTTTCTTTTTCATACACATCTGTCCAATAATTAGGAATAATGTCTATTTCATCAAAACCAACTATGTATTCTCCTTGACCCATAGTTATCATGTCACTTTTGAAAACAAATTTTTGATTTGTTTTTGATATTAAATATGTTTCACCACTTTGACCATAACCATTCCTATCATTAAGTATCCCATTTAAACCAGCTTTGTCATATCTAAGAACTAATAAATTAGGTTTTTTGCCGTTAGCATAAGCAATAGGAAAAGATACATAAAAATAATATTTATTGCTCTTTTGATCAAAATAAAAATCACTAAAATAGGGACTATCTTTTACTCCCTTTTTTAATTCTTCTTTTAATTTTTTTTCTATATCTCCTGATGTACTAGCTAGTATTTCATTATTTTCTATTTTTAAAATATAAGCATCTGTATAAGCAAATACTTTTTTAGATTTTATAAGGAAATCTTTTTGTTTATCAAGAGCTAACCTTACATTAGTAAGTTCTGGACTCTCGCTTAAAAAACTTATCTCTTCTTGGATTTTGTCAAAATATTCATTTATCTTCTTTTCTTTTTCTTTATGAAGACTTTCTAAATGATCAAACCCTTCATCTCTATATGTACTAACAATATCAGTTATTGTTTCTAAGTTATTTATATATGAAGCAAATAAATTATCAATTTGCTTTTCTTTGTTAAGTCTCATATTATCTAGTTTGCTATATTGTGCTTCTCTTAATGAAGTTGTTGCAGACCCTAGAGAAAAAACCGCAATCAAAAGTGCTGGTATTATTCCAACTAATAAAAGTGTTACAAGTATTTTATATGAAATTTTTTTATTTTTAAACATCAATCTTCCTCCTTCTCACAAGTTTTATTATAGCACGAAATGTCGGTTTTTTAAAAGAAATACTTGGTTTACGAAAGCTAGATTAAAGTTTTTAATCAAATGCAAATTTAAATGATAATATATAAAAATTATATGTTTATTTGTGACTTTTTTTATAAAAAATACTTTGTTTGTAATTAATATAAAATACTACTTTTAATTATTTACTAAAAAAATTAACTTTTTATTTTTAGATAAATTTTGATTTGTTTATAAAATAAAAAAAAAGACTTCTATTAAATAACTATAATCACCTCTATTTTTAAAATTTAATAAAAAGACCTAAAATTTCTAAAATATAAAAAAAGACTAATCTTTTACAAGACTAGTCCATTAGATATAAATAAATTATCCTTTTATTTTTCTTTAGTAAACAAAACTTGATTAGAGCTATTTGGATTAATTTTTAATATTTCTTTTTCTAAAATATATGTATATGTAAATAAAGCTTTGTGATTTTCTTTGTTAATATAGTTTTCTTCATGAGAAATAGAATCAAGTATTCTGTATATAAAGAAACTTTCTACACTTGTAAGTTTATCTTTTTCTTCTTTCCCTTCTAAATAATTACCTGTAAAAACTTCTACTACAAAACTTCCATTTTCATATGTGCATTTCAACTCTTTTTCTATTGCAAATTGTGGTATAGTTATTATAAGTGCATCTTCTAAAAAAGTAAAATAATATTTATCTTCACTATTGTTTTTAAAAGTTTTTCCTCTAATATCATCAATATCATAATTTTCATTTGATTTTATTTGGATTTTTTCAGGTTCTTTTTCTATAATCACACTATTTTCTATTTTTTCTTCTTTATTACTACAGGCAGCTAATAGTAACAATGTTAATATCAATATTAGTTTTTTCATTTATTACCCCCTATTTCTTAAATCATATCACATTTTAAAATGAATTTCAGCTATAATTTTTATAAAAATACTTGTAAAACTCTACCTTTTTTTATCAAATAAAATTTTTTTGATTTCTTCAACTATTGTTTTTCATCTCTTCAAAGGTTTTTTTATATTCTCTTCTTGAGAAAGAAGAGAATAATATGTATAATTAAAGTTGAAGGAAGTTTTGTTTTGGAGGAAAAATGATTAAAAAACGTTTGATTTATTTAGATAATAATACTAGTTCTTTTCCAAAAAGCCCAAATATCTATAAAAAGGCATTGAAGCAATTTGAAAAAGAAGGCATAAATCCATTAGGTGTAAAATACGATTTAGCCCTGGATTCTGAGCGATTTTTATATGAAGCTAGAGAAGAAGTTGCAAAAATTTTTAATATAAAAAATCCATTACAACTGGGTTTTACTAGTGGATCTTATGAAAACTTTGAAATCATATTAGATAATTTTTTAAAAAAAGGTGATCACCTTATTACTACTATTTTTGGAACTAATGATTTTTTTTATATTATAGATAAACTTGAAGAAAAAGGAGTACAGATTACTATTATTGAGCCAAATAAAAATGGTGAAATTGATGGAATTCAAGTAGAATGGGCAATTAGAGAAAATACTAAATTAATTTTTTCAAGTCATATTTGTCCCGTAAGTGGTGTGCATATTCCCATAAAAGATATAGGAGAAATTGCTAAAAAACATAATATTCCTTTTGGAATAGATGCTAGCTTTAGTGCTGGTCTTTATCCTATAGATATTCAAGAATATAACTTATCTTTTTTAACTTTTTCTGGTCATCGTTATTTATACGGTCCTCAAGGAGTAGGGTGTGTTTATTTAGACAAAGAAATTAATCTTTCAAATAATTCTTTGCCTATGCCTGACAAAGTAGAAAAAAGAAATAAAAATTTACTTGGAATTACTTCTTTATACTATTCAGCAGAACACCTTAATAAACTTGATAATGATAAAGAAAGAAAAAAACTTAAGGAGATTTTCACCTATATTACTAGGGAGCTTAGTGAAGTAGAAGGTATACAAATCCTTAGTAAAAACAGTCAAAATATCAACACTATTTTGTTTAAACATAGTAATTTTGAAAGTGAAAAAATCAGATTCTTTTTAAATGAAAAATACAATATAGCCATTAGAGAAGATTCTTATGATGCAGATAAAATTTGTAAATTTTATGCATATGAAAATACTCTTAGAATTACTATTTCATACTTTAATTCTTTAGATGATGGAAAAGTTTTTATAAAAGGTATTAAAGACTTTATAAAACAAAAAGATTAATTAATAAATATTAAAAGGACTAATTAAATTTATAATTAGTCCTCTTTTTTAAGCTTTTGCTAACTTAATTTTTATTAATTTTATATATTCAAGGATAAAGTAGAGAATTTCATCTTTATTTTTCAATTCATTTACTAAGTTTTTCAAAATTTCTACTTTTCCTCTAGGTAATTCTTCCTTAAATAATTCTGTAAGTTGGATAAAAGATTGATAACTCAAACTATGTTGATCTTCTATTATAACTTCCGACTGAGCAATAAATTTTATAAAATCTTCTAATAAATCTCCCCAAAATGCTATATTTATTCCTTTGATTTCATTTTCATTTATTTTATCAATTCTATTTTTAGCAAGGATATCAACAAGATAAACTTGTTTTTTATGGTCCTTTAGGAAAAAAAGTAATTTTGCTGTATCGTGTAATCTATAACTATGTTTATTGTACATGATGCTGTTATAAACTCTGTCTGTATACTCTTCTACTTTATCGTAACGATTACCTTCTATAGCGATATTAGCAAACTCTATCCAAATTGTTTCTTTTTGATTAGAATCTTTTATTTCATCTATTTTGCTTTCTATAATACTATATACTTTTTCCTCATTTTCATTGATATCATGGGTATATATATAATCAAGCACTATTCCTAATTCTTCACAACACAAATATAAATCATTTAAAAGAGCACTTTCTATTGCTTTATCAAAGTCTTCTAAAAATGCAAAAGAAGCTACTTTATATCTATTCAAATACCCTTCTTTCTCAGAAAGTTTGTAAGAGTCTATAAGTTCGTATGCTTTTTCTTCTTCTCCTTTTCTTTTATAAGCTTTTACAAGTTTTAATAAGTTTTTTCCCTTCTGATAACAGTTAGGATAAACTTCAAATATTTCTTTCGCTTTTTCTAAATTATTACTTTTTATATAATGTTCAATTATACTGTAAGCAAGTTCTTCTACAAAATATCCATTTAACAATTTATTTGCATACTTTTCTATCAAATTATTTTTTATCAAAAATTGACTTATTTTTTTATAAAGATTATTTAAATACTGTGGTTTAATGTTTGTTTCCAAAACTTCATCAACTTTTTCTACATTATTGTAATAAACATAATATTTAACTAATTCTTCTAAAAGTATACTTTTATATATTGGATTTTTAATTTTTTCTATTTCATTTGGAACTAAACTTGCTAAATTATTTTTTAAATAATACTTACCGAGCACTATATAAACTTGTTCTTTTATATCTCTATTTAGAATAAACTGATTATAAAAGAAACCTTTTTTTATATGACCAGAATTAATATTTACTACTACTCGTTTCCGAAAAAATTCTATATAATTTTTTTTTAGATAATATAGAGATAGGAGTAAAAGTAATAGTAGAAGTAATAAAAAAAGTATATTTTCAACATTGAAGTTACTCATAATAAACACCTCTCAATCTCAATATACTTTTCATAAATATTTAATTTTTCCTCTATTTTGTCTTTGTTTTTTTTGTCATTCCAAACTAATTTGACATATTTTTATCAAGATACTTTTTTGCTAACAAAACTATATCTATAGTTATACTCTCACACGAATGGGGACTATCAAATATTTTATTTGAATTACCCTTTAAATCTGAACACGATAAAGTTCTAAATAAATTATCAAATTTTCTTGTTAATTTTGCACAATGTCTTATTATTTCGTTATTTGAATAATTATTTTCTCTTCCATATATACCAGTAAATATTAATATTCCTTCTAACAAACCACATTGTCCCCCATACTCAGATGTGCTATGTAAACCTATTGTTCCATGTAGTACTTGTTTTGATATTTCCACATTAAAAATTTTACCTAAAACAAGTATTATATTTGTAGAACAATTTACTTCTTTGTCCCAGTAATTATTGTGTACTTCTTCAACTAGTTTTAAATCCATCTTATCTCTCCTTAGTAACAGTATTCCAATCTTTAACTTTTTCATTGTAAAAACCTGATTGAGTATATATTTTATCCAAAAGTCCTCTTCGATCCATCTCCATAAGACCTCTGTTTAATGCTTCTAAAAATTCTTTTCCTCTTGGATGTACTTTTGATACTACAAAAGTCCTTACACCTAATAACTCTATCTTTATGTTTTCTATAGGTAAAAAGATTTCACCATCTATTTCCAAACTTAAATCATCTGTATTCTGAAATGGTGCAAGTAACAAATCTATTCTTCCAAACTTAATCATGTTTACCATACTTTCCCAATTTTCAACGTGATATAAATTATAAAAGCCTAAAGAAATTAGTGTGTCCCAATCTACTATCCAATCTTTACTACTTACTATGCTAAGTTTTTTTAGTTGATCTAAAGTCAAATTGTTTTCTATCTTTTCATTATTTTTAGAATAATAAAAACCTGCTACAAAATCGCCTTTTTTTATAAGTGGATAAGAAGTATAAAATTTATCTTTTTCTTTTTCTAATTCTTCCTTCCAAAAACTTGTACCTCTAGCTATTGCAACTCCGTCTCTAACAGTCGCTAGGTTTTTTTTGTCAGTTGGTGAAAAGAAAAATTCTATTTCTCCGTCAAATCCCCCTAGTTTCAAGGCTTGTTTCATAATAACTAATTCAACAACATCCCTTCTACTATATTGTCCTCCGTATTGAGATATTTCTATAGGATTTTGTCCATCCAGAAATTTTTTATAATCTTTATAAACATCTTCTTGTACTATTACTTTGTAATTTTCAGAAAATACAGAAAATACAAATAATAAATAAATAAGTATTTTTTTCATAACACCACCAAAGTCCCTCTCTTGTACAAGTATACTTTAATAATCTTCATTTTTCAATGGGTATAGAGGAATAAAATATTTTAATTATTCTTTTATTTTATCAATTCTTTTTTATTATCATTTTAATTTTATTCTTTTAAATTATAAAAAAATAATATATAATTACATTAAATAGGAGGGGATATGGATATTACAATTAAAGAAAGTATTAATAATATAAAAGATACTCAAAAAAAGAGTAGTTTTGCCAAATTTAATATGGTAGAACAACTACCTTCTACTAACAACTTATACGACACCTATCTAA
>CAZHXU010000008.1:0-33068 GCA_964536535.1 uncultured Fusobacteriaceae bacterium | reverse complement strand
GTAGCACTTAAGTGTTTATCTCCTTCACCAAATACAACTGCTCTATATGCTTTTTCTGTTCTATCCCAGTTATTGTCTCTATCCATTGCAAAATATCTTCCAGATACTGTAGCAATAGTTCCAGCTCCAATTTCTTCCATAGCTTTTTCTAATTTATTAATGTAAGTTAAAGCTGATTTAGGTGGAGTATCTCTACCATCAGTTATTGCATGAACGTATATTTTTTCAACACCTAATTCTTTAGTTAATTTAATAAGTCCTATTAAATGATCTATATGAGAATGAACTCCTCCATCAGATAATAATCCTGTATAGTGAACTGCTTTCCCAGCTTCTTTAGCTTCCAAAATAGCTTCTACTAATACTTTGTTATCTTTGATACTTCCTTCTCTAATATCTTTTGATATTTTAACAAGTGGTTGATAAATTACTCTTCCTGCTCCCAAGTTTAAATGTCCAACTTCTGAGTTCCCCATTTGACCATCAGGTAGCCCTACTGCTTCTCCTGCTGCATTTAATACTGTATTTGGATATTCTTTTTCAAGTCTTAAGAAATTTTTTGGTTTTACTTCTCTAATTGCGTTTTTTTCGCTTGGGTTATTATTTATTCCCCATCCATCTAAAACCATTAACATTACTGGTTTTTTAGCCATTTTTTCCTCACCTCTCCTATTATAACTAAAGATTACCGCAGGCTAACCTGCGGCAATAAAATATTTTCTTATAATCCTGCTTTTACTACTTTTGCAAAACTTTCTGCTTCTAATGAAGCTCCTCCAACTAATCCACCGTCGATATCAGCTTTTGCCATTAACTCTTGTGCATTTCCTGGATTCATTGATCCTCCGTATTGAACAGTTATTGCTTCTGCTGTTTCTGCATTATACATATTAGTTAATAAGTTTCTAATAAATGCATGAACATCTTGAGCTTGCTCAGGACTTGCAGTTTTACCAGTTCCTATTGCCCAAACTGGCTCATAAGCGATTACAGTTTTAGCCGCTTCTTCAGCAGTTAATCCTTCTAATCCACCTCTTACGTGATCTTCAACTACAGCTTCTGTTCTGTTTCCTTCTCTATCTTCTAAAGTTTCTCCTACACAAAGGATTGGAGTTAAGTTATGTTTTAATGCTGCTTTAACTTTTGCATTTACAAACTCATTAGTTTCTCCATAGTATTCTCTTCTTTCAGAGTGACCTAAGATTACATATTTTACTCCAACTGCGTTTAACATAAGTGGTGAAACTTCTCCAGTATATGCTCCACTTTCATTTGGGTTCATGTTTTGTGCTGCTATTTCTATTTGTGATCCTTCAACTGCTTTTACAGCATCTGCTAAAGCTACGAAAGGAACTCCTATTACTACTCCTACTCCTTCTACTCCAGCTACTGCCTCTTTTAATTCAGTCAAAGTTTTAACTGCTTCTGCATTTGTTTTATTCATTTTCCAGTTACCAGCTACTATTTTTCTTCTCATTCTAGCCTCCTACATTAAATTATAATACTTTCACATTCTAGCATATATACATTAATTTTTCAAATAAATATTTTCTCTATCAAAGGACTATTCTTCCTTGACCACACTACCAAATCCATTGGTCCAAGTCCTTCTTTTTTTCGTTTATCAAAGTAAAATAGTAGTTCTTTTTCTTCTTCTATGTATCTAAATTTTTTCATTTGATACACAGGTAAACTTTCAAAAATTGCTAAAAACTTATACTCTCTAAAGTCAAAGTCGGGTTTAGCTTCTTTTACTCTAGCTCCAATTTCTATCATCTCTTTTTTACCTAAAAAACTTCTACCCCTATACCTCCTAGGCAATAGATACATCTTCTCTTTTCCATTTATGATTTTACTCTTAAATCCTTTTTCAACAAATCCTTCTATTTTAGCTTTTTTAGTTTTTTCTACCAATTCAAACAAAACTGTTGTTCTAAATTCTTCAAGTTCTTTGCCTAAAACTGTACAGTCAAATTTTTCATAATCAATTATTTTTTTTACATCTACTACTATATCTTCTTCAAGAGGCATATTATAAATATCTGATTCTATCTTTTCTTCAATATCATATATATTATTTAATGTTTTTTCCACATGCAAATCATAGGTACCATATTCTCTAATAAAATCCAAGTTTTGTATTTGACTGCTTATTCCCGTCTTTTTTTCTCGAATTTGATATTCGACAAAAACTTCTTTGTTACTTATACCAATTTTTTTTTCTATAAATTCTACATCAAATATTTCTGCACCTTTTACATCTTGTTTGATGTTTTTATAAGTTTTTTTTACTTTATCTATAAGTCCCCTTTGCATATTAGCCTAAGAGCCTCCTCAACTCTTTCAAATGGTTCTATTATATTCCCTTCAAGTCCCAATGAAATGATTTTATTTACTAATTCTTCACCTCTTCCATCTTCGAAGATAAATCTTACTGGACTTTGTCTTTCATCTATTTGAATTATTGCTTCATTTTCTTTTACAAATTGATACTCATTTATATTTTCCATTGCTTTATTTTGTGAATCTCTAATTACCGCAACTCCATTTTGAACAAATTTATCAAGAACTTGATTTTCTAATTTATCTACAAAATATATATCCCCTTTATTTTCAAGTTTTTCTATAAGATTCCCCATTATAACTTCTTCTTTCAAGTACTTTTCAAGCACATCTCCATACAAAACTTTTTGTAGTTTACTCGGATTTATTATATCAGTATATTTAAATTCAATAGGTATTCCTCTTTCATCTACTACCATAATTCCACCTAAATAACTGTCTTTTTCCGAATACATTTTAAAATACGCAATTGTAGCCATAACTCCTCCTATACTTCTAAGTCTAACCATCTTCCTTTATTTGGATCAGTAAATCTTCTTTTATTTCTTGACTCTTTTGCTTTTTGTTTCTTTAATTTTGACTTTAATTCTTCCTCTTTTTCTTTATCAAGTGAAATCATCTCCAAATTTGTTTTTTCACTTTTATTAACCTTTTTTTTCTTCAACTCTGCTTCTTTTATTAATTCATCACTAGCGTGTATTTGTTGTAAATAAAGACTTGCTTCTTTATTTTTCATTACTTTAGCTGTTTCATCTATGTTTTTCATTACTATAGAAATATCTATACCTCTAACCATAATAATCACCTAGCCTCTAAAAAGTCTTTTTATACAATGATTATACTTCATCTATTTATAGAAAAAAAGACAGGTTCACCTGTCAAAATTTCAAATCAAATTATATCTGCATAATCGCCAAACTTATTCATAAGTTTAGATCTAAGTTTTAATATCGCTTTAGAATGTATCTGAGATACTCTAGATTCAGATATCTCCAAAACTCTTCCAATCTCCTTCAATGTCAACTTTTCATAATAATAAAGAGTAAGAACTAATCTTTCATTCTCTTTTAACTCATCAAGCCTTTCCATAAGGGCTCTTTTTAGTTCATCCATCTCTAAACTTTGTTGAGCATTAACTGCTTTTTTATCTTCTACTACATTTGCTACAGTTGTACTTCCTTCTCCACTATCGTAGATTACATCATCTAACGAGTTAAGGTTTCCCATGTCAACTTTCGCATATAACTCTTCCAATTTTGACAAAGGTATCTCAAGATATTCTGCTACTTCTTCTTCATTAGGTACACGTTCTAATTTGTTTTCCAAATGTGCATAAGCTCTTTCAACATCTTTTGCCATTTTCCTAACTGATCTAGGTACCCAATCTTGAGATCTTAATTCATCATATATAGCACCTCTAACACGAGTTACTGCATATGTTTTAAAAACAATACCTTTACTTACATCATATTTTTCAACTGCATCTAAAAGCCCTATGATTCCATATTCTACTAAGTCATCATATTCAACATTTTTGGGAAGATTTGTTATCATACGTCCAACTACGTACTTAACTAATGGAATGTATTGAATTATTAGTTGTTCTCTGATTTTCAGGTTGCCAGTTTTTTTATATTCTATCCACAACCTCTTTTCGTCTACCATCTTAACCTCCACAGTTTATATGTACTTCTCCCCACTACCCATAGTTTTAATCTTTAACTTACCACTTTCTAAATCTAACTCTATAGTTCTTCCAGCACTTCCACCAGTTTCTTCAGCAATTAACTTAACCCCTCTTTTTTTTAGCTCAAGCTTTACTGCTTCAGCATTTCTAAATCCTATACTGTTCATTTCATTTGAACTACTAAAAGTGAACATTTGAGCTCCGCCAGCTATTTTTGCTTCCATATTTCTGATAATAAGTCCCATTTTTTCAAGATCTTTGCACATAGCTTCCATTGCTGTATCTGCAAATTTTGCTGAAGCTTTTGTTGGGTCTGGGTTTTTTGGCAACATAATATGAGCCATTCCACCCATTTTTTTCCTTTTATCATATAAAGTTATCCCTATACAAGACCCTAAACCCAATGTTATTAACTTATCTGGACTTTTGCCCACTTTATAGTCTGCCATTCCTACTTTAATCGATTGGCTCATTAGGATACTCCAACAGATTTTAATAAGGAACCTAATGATGGTAAATCAGGGAGAACAAAAAAGTGTCCTCTAATTGCTTCACCATTTCCTAAAAAATCTGTTTCAATAAGTAAAACTTGATCACTCATTTCACTTACTTCATATAGTATTGTACCTAATATTGCTCCTGCCATATCATATGCAAAAGCTGGGGTTGATGGTACTATAGTTAAATTTGAAAAGAAACTTAATGAATTTAAATATGAACTAGAAATTATATTTCCAACTTCCATTAGAGCAGACATTGATATTTCATCAGTAATATGGTCTATACCTGTTACCATCATCATATCAAGTAGTTTAAGTGCACTTTCTTCATCTAATAAAAACATTAGACTACCTTGCATATCTCCAAACATTCTAAGTAATACACCAGCTACTATATTTTCAGAACCTCCAAATAATTCTGGAATTTCTTCTATAGGGTATACTTTTACTCTTGGCACACTCATATCAACTTTTTTATTTAGGATTTGAGATAATGCCGTTGCGGCATTACCTGCTCCTATATTTCCAAGCTCTTTAAGAGCGTCTAATTGCTCCAAACTCAAGCTATCTAGTTTAATTGTCATGTTTTTTAATCTCCAATACTTTTTCTATGTTAAGTAGGGTCATAAGTCTTTCTTCATCTATCTTGCAAACTCCATTTAAGTAATCTGCGCTAATTTCTGTATTTGCTTGCTTTGGATTAGGAAGTATAAACTTTTCTTCTACTTCTATTACTTCCGATACAGAATCTACCATTATTCCAGCCGAGATTCCATTTACTTTCAATATTATTATTCTCAAGTTATCATCATAACTTTGGTTTCCCATCAAAAATCTATATTTCAAATTTATTATTGGAATTACTATTCCTCTTAAATTTACTACTCCATTTATATAAGCTTTACTTCTTGGTACTCTAGTAGTTTTTACTTTTTTTATAATCTCTTGAACATTATCTATCTCAAGTGCATATTCTTCACTATTAAGTTTAAAACCTACTATTTGTCTAATTCCTTTGCTTTCTATATTTTCAGCCATCTTTAGTCCCTCCTATACTAGTGTTAATACATCTAGGATTAAAGCAACTTCTCCATTTCCTAAAACAGTTGCTCCTGTTATACCTTTTGTTCCTGTAAACATTTTTCCAAGTGATTTTATAACAATCTCTTGTTGTCCAATTAATACGTCAACAACTAATCCTATTTTTTTGTTTCCAACTTTTACTATAACAACAGTATTGCTCTCTTCTATCTCTGGTTTTTCAGTTTCTACTTCAAGTATTTGAGATAAATTCAAGATAGGAACTATTTCTCCTCTTAGTAGTACTACATTTTCGCCTTGAACTACTTTTATTTCATCAATAGATATATCTATTGTTTCTACTATATTTGCAAGTGGAATAGCATAGATTTCTTCCTCTAATTTTACCATCAAAGCTTCTATAATTGCCAGTGTTAGTGGTAATTTAATTTTTATCTCTGATCCTTTGTCTATTTCACTTAAAACTTCTATCGAACCATTTAAAGCTTCGATTTTTGTTCTAACAACATCCATACCAACTCCACGACCTGATACATCTGTTATTGTTTCTGCAGTTGAGAATCCAGAAGCAAAAATAAGTTTAATTTTTTCTTCTTTTGTTAATTTATCTGCTTCTTCTTCAGTTAAAATTCCTTTTTCTATAGCTTTTGAAGCCATTGCTTCAGCATCTATACCTTTTCCATCATCTTTAATTGTAATTACAACTGAATTTCCTTCATGTTCTGCTTTTAATACAATAGTACCTTTAGGGTCTTTACCTTTTCCTTCTCTAGTTTCAGGTTTTTCAACTCCGTGATCTACCGAATTTCTAATTAAATGAACTAAAGGATCACCTATTTCATCAATTACAGTTCTGTCTAATTCAGTTTCTTTACCTTGGATAACTAATTCAATTTCTTTACCTAAATCTTTAGATAAATCTCTTACCATACGTGGGAATCTAGAGAATACAGTTTCTATAGGTACCATTCTGGCTTTAGTCACAACTGCTTGTAAATCCGAAGTTACTCTATCTACATGAGAAAGTGTTTCAGATAATTCTTGCAAGTTATATTCACTTCCAATTTGAGCAAGCCTAGTTTTATTAATTACTAATTCAGCTACCAAATTCATAAGAGCATCGAGTTTTTCTGTATCTACTCTTACTGTAGCTGTTTTCTTAACATTTTCAACTTTTTTGGCTTTTTTATCTTTTACAACTTCTTTTTTAGCTACTTTTTCTTCTTTATTTTTTTCTTCTACTTTTTCTTCTGTTCCTTCAATAGATATTTCTTGAACAACAACATTATTTATCTCTGAAATATCTTCAACTTCTTTTCTGATTTCTTCTACTTGTTTCTCAGTTAAAAAAGCTATTACGAAACTATTATCAAATTTTTCTTCTTCTAATTCTTGAACACTAGGATTCGATTTTATTATCTCACCTATTTCTTCAAGATTTCTAAAGACCATATATGTTCTAGCCGCTTTTAAAAGACAACCTTCATCAAGTCTAACTTCTATCAAATAAGTTTTCATTCCTTTGTCTTTTCCAGCTAATATTACTTCTTTTTCAAATTCATTAAAATCCATATTTAATTCTTTAGATTCAGAAGTTACAGGTGCTGATTTTTCTTTCTTTTCTTCAACCACTTTTTCTTCTTTTACTTTAGGTGCTCCGCCTTGACCATCTCTAGCTATTTTTTCTAGTTTTCCCATCAAAACTTCTATTTCTGTTGTTTCTTCACCTTCTTCAATAACTTCATCAACTAAAGCATTTAATGTGTCTAAACATTCAAATAAAACATCAACTAAAACTGTATCCACATCTGCTTTTCCAGTTCTAATATTATCAAGTATATTTTCCATGTGATGAGTTAATTCTGCTAAACGATTAAATCCCATTGTTGCTGACATACCTTTTAATGTATGTGCAGAACGGAAAATCTCGTCTATAATTTTAATATCCTCAGGTTCCTGCTCCAGTTGTAATAATGAATCATTCATTAATTGTAAATGTTCTCTAGATTCATCTATAAATACTGACATGTATTGAGCCATACTCATTTTGAATTCCCCCTATTTTAGCAGTTTTATTATTTGGTTTGGTATCTCTTCCAAGTCTACAACATGATGAAGAGCTTCATATTCAAATGCTACTCTCGGCATACCATAAACTACGCAAGTTTTTTCACTTTGACCGATGGTTTTTCCACCGTAATCTTTTATATCTTTAATAGCCCTTGCTCCATCTTTACCCATACCAGTCATTATTACAGATATGATTTCACTCGGACTATAATTGTCTTTTACTGAATCAAACATTATGTCTACAGAAGGTCTATGACCTTGCATTGCAGGCTTTTGGTTTAAACTAATTGTTTTTTTAGTTCCACTTTTTTTCACGACCATGTGATAATCACCGGGTGCTATATATGCTTGACCTTTTTGTATAACTTCACCTTCTACTGCCTCTTTTACTCCTATTTCACATAGTTCATCTAACCTATCAGCAAGAGATTTTGTAAATTTAGGAGGCATATGCTGCACTATAAGTATTCCTGCATTTATTTCTTTAGGAATCTTAGGTAAAATTGTTTGAAGTGCTTTTGGTCCACCTGTTGATATTCCTATAGCAATTATTTTTTCAGGTATACCTTCAAAAGCTTTTTTTTCTAATATCTTCGTAAAACTTGGTCTTTTTAAAGGACTAGTTTTCACTTCTATTTTTGTTTTATTTAACAATAGTCTTTCGTCAGCTTTAGAAGCTGCTCTAACTAATTCTAGCAGATTTTCTTCCACTTTTTCGATATTAAGTGAAATACTTTTCCCATCTGGCTTAGATAAAAAATCAAATGCACCAAGTTCTAGTGATTTTATTGTTTCTTTTGCACCTTCTACTGTCAAACTACTTAACATTATTACTTTTGTTGGTCTTGTTGACATTATTTCTTTTAAAGCCTCAAGACCATTAATTTGTGGCATTTCAATATCTAATGTTATTACATCTGGCTTAAGCTTAATATTAAGATCTATTGCTTCTTTTCCATTTCTTGCAGTTGCTATTACCTCAATATCATTTTCTTTTTCAAGCATTTTAGTAATCATTTTTCTCATAAAAACTGAGTCGTCCACTACCATTACCTTAATCATTCATTTCACCTGCTTGTCTTAAAAAGTCTTCTAAATTTATCCATTATACTTTTCTTAACTTCACTTTTGTTATCTATAGACAAAGTATTAATTATGTCTATGATACAATCACTTGCTTTCGAAGCAGGATAATAGATTACAAAAGGAGTCTTTTTATATATAGTTTTCCTTACATTTGGATCTTCATATACATAACCTATATTTCTAACAGTTTGATTTAAAAACTTTCTTGCTGTGTTTATTAGAATATCTGAAGCTTGCTGATATTCATTTCTATTTTTCACACGGTTAATAATCAGCCCAAGTTCTTGTTCTATTTGAGCTTCATGTAATACTTTAATAATACTATATGCATCTGTAAGTGCTGTGGGTTCAGAAGTAGTTACTACTAAAACTTCGTCACTTATCTCCAAAAATGCAGTTACATTCTTAGAAATTCCTGCACCAGTATCTATTATAATTATATCATAAAGTTCATCCAATTTTTGGATTTTTATCAAAATTTCTTCTCTTTCTATATCTGATAATTCAGCCAATTCTAAAAATCCATTTCCACCAGATATAAAATCAATATTGAATGGTCCGTTTATTATTACATCTTCAATTGCTTTTCCTATTTTTATTACATCTCTAAGTGTGTGTGAAGGTGTTACTCCTAACATAATTTCTACATTTGAAAGTCCCAAATCTGCATCAATTACCAAAACTTTTTTTCCTTTTTTAGCAAAAGTTGCAGCCAAATTAACACTTATACTTGTTTTACCTACACCACCTTTTCCTGATGTTATAGATATTATACGAGCATTTTTACTTTCACTTGTACTAATATTTTTCCCTTCACTAATTCGGTCTCTAACCAAACTTCTTAATTTTGCAGCTTGATCCATTATTTAATCCCCTTAATAAATATATCCGTAAGCATATCTTCTGTACAAATTTCAATATCATCTGGAACACTTTGTCCATTTGTAATGTAATAAATAGGATAATCATATTTTTTTAATATTGTTAATAAAAGTGTTGCACTGCTTGTTTCATCAAGTTTTGTAATAATAATACTATCAAAACCTATCTGTTCAAACTTTTCTATAGTTTCATTTATTACAGATGCTTTACTAGTTGCGCTAAGAACCAAAATAGTTTCCATATTATCTCCTTTAGAGCTAACATAATTTTTTAGTTCATCCATCTGTTCTTTATTCTTAGGACTTCTTCCAGCTGTGTCCATAAGAACCAAATCTTTCTCTCTAAACTTCTCAATTACACCATTCAATTCTTCTGGTTTTTTTACAACTTCTATAGGTACTCTCATGATATTTGCATAAGCTTTTAGCTGACTAACAGCTTCAAGTCTATATGTATCTGCCGTAATAAAACCAACTTTTTTCTCATTTCTCCAGTTATTAGCAACAATTTTTGCACATGTTGTTGTTTTCCCAACTCCTGTTGGTCCAATAAGCATAACAAACTTTCGATCTTCTTCATCTCTTTTTATCTTTATATGTTTTTTAAAGTAACTTTTTAAACCAGTATACAGTTCACTTTTGTCAAAATTGTGAAGCTCAAAGTATTCATCTATATCATATGCTATTTCTCTTGGTATTTCATTATCTCTAAGTCTTTCTATCAAATCAAAATCAGCTTCTGATTTGATGCTTTTTTTAACATTTTTCCCAAGTTCTTTTTCAAGTTCTCTTTTTATTGCTTCTATTTCATTTTCTTCTACTTTTTGAAGTTCTTCTACTTCCTCTTCTACCTCAAAACTTCCGTAATTAGATAGGTTTAACTCTTTTTGTATATCTGTCAGAGATTTTTTTTCTTCTTTTCCAAAAGGGCTATAAACTCCACTTTCATTATTTGATTTTTCTTTTACACTATCAAATAGAGGTTTAAATCCTCCTTCTTCTTTCTTCTCTTCTCCCACATCTGCCATATGTTTTTTAGCAGCATCTCTAAGGGCAGTTATTATTTCTTTTTCCTGTTCTACTCTCTTATTCTTAAACTTTTCGATTCCAAAAGTAACCTTTACTTTCTTCTTTCCAAAAAGTCCAAAAATTCCTCCTTCTTTAACTTCCTTTTTATCAATAATTACAAGATTAGGTCCAAGTTCCTTTCTTGCTTTTGCATATGCCAGTTTATACTCATCTTCTACATATGTTTTTATCTTTAAGCTATTAATATCCATTAGTTAACACTCACCATCCCTACTGCTTCTAATTCTATATCTGCTATTATCTCATTATAAGATAATACTGCTACCCCTCTCAAATCCCTTTCAAGTAACCTTCTAATAGGTTTTCTTAATTCTGGTGCTGCAAGTATCACTGTTGCATAACCCATAGAAGTACATTTTTTACTCTCATTACTTACTGCATAAATAAATTGATTATTTGTATTTGGATCAAGAGCAATATAATTTCCCAAGTCTGTTTCTTGCAAATTCTCTCTAAAATGTTCTTCTAACCCAGGTTCTATTGTTAATACTCTCAATTTTCCGTCATACCCTTGTAAACTATTACAAATTTGTCTAGCTATTCCACTTCTTACATATTCAGAAAGCGTATCAAGATTTTGAGTTAGTTTACTTGCATCAGCAATTGCTTCAAGTATTAAAGGCATATTTCTTATAGATACCCCTTCTAACAACAGATTTTGTAATACAGTCTGCAATTCTCCCAAATCAAACTTTTTAGGGTATACTTCTTCTACTATTACTTCATACTCATTTTTAACATTATCTATAATCTCTTTAACAACTTCTCTATCAAGTATATCTGCTGAATGTTTTTTTATTGTTTCTGTAATATGTGTAGCCAAAACACTTGTAGGATCAACTACTGTATATCCAAGAAGTTCTGCTCTTTCTCTTTGATCTTCACCTATCCAAATTGCAGGAAGATTAAAAGCTGGTTCTACTGTAGGTATTCCTGCTATTTCTTCCATTACACTACCTGGATTCATAGCCATATAGTTTCCTACCATCAAATCCCCTTGAGCTACTCTTGAACTCTTAATTTTTATTGCATATTCATTAGGGTTAAGTTGCATATTGTCTCTGATACGCATATAAGGAACTATTATTCCAAGTTCCATAGCAATTTGTTTCCGTATCATTGTTATACGTTCTAACAAATCTCCACCTTGATCTTTATCTACAAGTGGAATTAAGCTATAACCTAACTCAAGTTCCATAGGATCCACTTTTAAAAGATCTCTTACTTCCTGAGCATTTCTTTCTTCATCACTTACTTCTTCAACTATCTCTTCTTCTACATTTTCACTATATTCTTTAATATTTTTAGCCATTGTATATCCTAAAAAACCTAAAGATGTAGATAATAAAAAGAATGGAATTTTAGGCATACCTGGAATTAATCCCATAATTAGTAGAGTTCCAGATACTATATATAATATTTTTGGTTCTTGGAAAAATTGTTTTATAACATCAGTTCCAAAATCTGCATCTGTGGCAGATTTAGTAACTATCATACCTGTTGCTACCGATATCAAAAGTGCAGGTATTTGTGAAACTAACCCATCTCCAATAGTTAATATAACATAAGTTTGAGCAGCTTCTACCAAAGCTTCTCCCCTTAATAAACCAACTGTTAAACCACCAATTATATTTACTACTGTTATAATTATACCAGCTATAGCATCTCCTTTAACGAATTTTGATGCCCCATCCATAGAACCATAAAAATCAGCTTCTTCTTGTACTTGTTTTCTTCTACTTCTTGCTTCATCTTCATTAATAAGTCCAGCATTATAATCAGCATCGATACTCATCTGTTTACCAGGCATGGCATCCAAAGTAAATCTTGCACTAACTTCTGCTACCCTTTCAGAACCTTTAGTTATAACCAAAAATTGCATAACTACTAAAATAATAAATACAATAATACCTATAACATAATTTCCTCCAACAACAAAGTCACCAAAAGTTCGAATTAATTTACCATCAAAACTAATTCCTTTTAATAAAATAAGTTTCGTTGAAGACATATTTAGTGCTAACCTAAATAATGTAGTTACCAACAAAATAGATGGAAATATTGAAAAATCTAAAGGCTGATTTACATACATTGAAATAAGTAATATACTTACTCCCAAAGTAATATTTATTGCCTGAAATGAATCTAATAAAAAAACTGGTAATGGTACGAAAAACATAAGTACAACACCTATGATTAATATTGGTACCAACACACTAAACCTTTTTCCCATAATAAAATCTTGTGCCATTATACTCCTTACACTCCTCTAATCTAGTATTACAGCTAGAATCTCTGCTACTGCTTGATAAAATTCTTCTGGAATTTCATCTCCTACTTCCACTACTCCGTACATTGCTCTTGCAAGAGGTTTATTTTCTATAAGAGGAATTTTATTCTCTGTTGCAATTTCTCTTATCCTCATTGCCATATGATCAACACCTTTTGCTACAATTTCAGGTGCCCCCATTCCCCTTTCATACTTTAATGCAATAGATATGTGAGTCGGATTGGTAATAACAACTGTTGCTTTTGGGACATCTTCTATCATTTTTTTCTTCAAAAGTTCCCTTTGCATTTGTTTTATTTTACCTTTAATTTGAGGATCTCCCTCAGTTTGTTTGTATTCATCTTTAATCTCTTGTTTACTCATTTTAATAGATTTTTCAAATTCATACTTCTGATAAAAATAATCAAATAATGCCACTAGGAATAATCCCGCTGCTATCTTCACTACTGTACTATATATTATATCAAAAATAAATACAAATCCTTTTATTGGGTCTTCATATGGTAGTTCCATAAAACTAGCCATTTGACCTTTTACAACTAAATAACCATAATAACTAATAATTGCTAATTTAATAAGTGTTTTCAATAATTCTACAGCTTTCCGCATAGAGAATAACTGCTTCAATCCCTTAATTGGACTCATCTTTTCAAAACTAGGTTTAATTGGATCTAGAGTAAACATAAATCCTACTTGTAAATAGTTAACAACTATTCCCAAGATTAAAACTGTACTTAATATAGGAGCAATAATTATAAAAAAAACTCCTATAAATCTCAATAAATTTTCCTTAAAAACTTCCGTTGTAAGTACTTCTATATCAAGTTGTGACAAATGTTTAGTTGTTTCAACTACTAACAAATCATAAAGTTGACTAGCTAATACATTCATCATTATTATTCCACCTAAAAGTGTAGATACTTGAGCAAGATCTTGGCTTTTAGCTACTTGTCCTTTTTCTTTTGCTTCTCTTCTCCTTTTTGGTGTTGCTGGCTCAGTTTTATCAGCACTATCTGCAAAAAGTTGAAGATTAATTCTAATTTTATTTTCTACCAGCATCTTTTCTCCTAATACATACTCAACTTAAACAGTTCCAGTATTTTATTATCAAGTTTTTCAAAAACTAATGTATAAAAATTTACAAAGTATGGAGCAAAACTAGACAATACTATAAATCCTACTAATAATTTAAGTGGCATCCCTACAAAAAAAACATTCATTTGAGGTGCTATTCTTGAAAGTATTCCAAGTGTCATATCTATAAGAAGTAATACTCCTATTATAGGCAAAGATAGTTGTATAGCTACAAAAAAATAATAAGCAAACTGTTTAATAAAAAATTCTGTTATCTGAGGAATGTTATAAGTTATTTGACCAATAGGGGAATAATAAAAAGTATCTATTATTCTCAAAATCATAAGTCTATGTATTCCATATACAAAAAAAAGAGCTAATACAAATAGATTTTTTAATTGACCAAGAACTGGTGATTGATTCTGACTAAGAGGATCATAAGCACTTGCCATCATAAGTCCCATATTCATACTATAAATCTGGGAAGCAGTTTGCACAGTAGAAAAGACTAGTGCGACTAAAAAACCTAATAAAGCTCCTATAAACAACTCTTTTATTAAAAGCATTGCATAAATTAAAAAGTCCATATTAGCAATTGCAATATTATCTTTTGGAACAACACTGTATATCAAAAAACTTACAAAAAACGAAAAACCGACCCTTACTCTAGCATTAATTGCTAAACTAGAGAAAAAAGGGCTAAAGAAAAATATACCACTTATTCTAAATAATATAAGTGTAAAAAAAATCACTGTTTCATTAAATAATAACATAATTACCCCAGAGTCGGAATTAAATTTAATAAATGTCTAATATGTTCTACAAGAGTTGTTAACATCCATTGTCCTAATATAAACATAACTAAAAAAATAGATATAATTTTAGGAATGAAACTTAACGTCATTTCTTGTATTTGAGTTGTTGCTTGAAATATTCCAACTATCAAACCAACTAATAACCCTACTATAAGTATTGGTAAAGTTATTTTCAAAATTATCATAAGTGCTTCCATTATGAGTTTTATAATTAATTCTTCTGTCATAAACGCTCCTAAATAAAACTCTTTATTAACGAATCTACTATAAGTGTCCATCCATCTACCATAACAAATAAAAGTAGTTTAAAAGGCATAGATATACTTACAGGTGGTAACATCATCATTCCTAACGACATTAAAACTGTTGCAACTATCATATCTATAATAATAAATGGAATAAAAATCAATATTCCAATTTCAAAACCTCTACTTAATTCACTAAGAATAAATGCTGGAAGTACTACCCAAAAGGAAGTTTCTTCTCTGCTCTTAGGAATTTCAGCTTTTGAAGCTTTTAAAAATAATTCTAAATCTTTTTCTTTTGTCTGTTTAAGCATAAATGACTTTAAAGGATTCTGTATATTCTGAAAAAATTCTTCTTGACCTATCTCTCTATTAATATATGGATTTACTCCTTTGTCTACTACTTCTGAAATAGTAGGCTGCATAATAAAAAAAGTTAGTATAAGGGACATTCCAACTAAGACTTGATTAGGAGGCATCTGTTGAAGCCCTATCGCTTGCCTTATAAAATGGAAAACCACTATTATCCTAACAAAAGAAGTTGTCATTATAATAATAGAAGGAGCAAGAGTTAGTACTGTTAAAATAATCATTATTTGCAAGCTACTAACCAAGTCTGTAGGACTAGAACTTTGTTCAATACTAAAGTCAATTTTTGGAATTGTTACATTAGCATAGGTCATAGTTGATATGAAACCCATCAATAATAGTCTACTTACTTTTTTCATGCTCTACCCTCTTATTTTTGTATTTTTTTCTTTACTTTGTTAATTTTATCTAACATTATTTCTTTATTAAGTATCTCTTTAAATGTAAAATTATTCATTTTTTCATCAATATTTAGTTCATTTAACTCTTCTAGGTTATCTATTGTATCTATGACATTTATACTGCCATCTCCTACACCTAAAAGATATACTTTTTCTCCTACTTTTACGATAGAAATAAAGCTTTTATTAGATAGATAAAGTCTACTAAGCTCTTTCATATTCTTATCTTTAAAGAAACCCCTTCTACCCTTTTGCATATATACATATGCAAAAACTACCAAAAGAAGTATAAAGAGTAAGGATATTATTGGCAAGAGAAGTCCAAAGTAGTTTCCCTCACTCATAGGTTATCCTAATACTTTAGAAATTGCTTCTATAACTCTGTCAGCTTGGAACGGTTTAACTATAAAATCTTTTGCTCCAGCTTGTATAGCATCAATAACCATTGCTTGTTGTCCCATTGCACTACACATAACAACTTTTGCTCCAGAGTTGATTTTCATAATTTCTTTTACAGCCGAGATTCCATCCATTTCTGGCATAGTTATATCCATTGTTACTAAATCTGGATTTAATTCTTTGTATTTTTCTACAGCTTGAGCTCCATTTTCTGCTTCACCAACTACCTCATACCCTTCCTTAACAAGAATGTTTTTTATCATCATTCTCATGAAAGCAGCATCATCAACAATTAGTATTTTTGCGCTCATTATACTCCTCCTTACTGTACTTTATTCATTCTTTCCATTTTGCTAATTATATCTGTAATTCTTACACCAAAACTTTCATCAATTACAACAACTTCACCTTTGGCGATAAGTTTATTATTAACAAGTATATCAACAGGTTCACCTGCTAACTTATCTAATTCTACTATAGACCCAGGACCCAAGTCAAGTATTTCTTTGATTAGCATTCTTGTTCTTCCTAGTTCAACAGTGACCTGTAATGGAACATCCATAATCATATCCATGTTCGAATGCATCTCTCTAATCTTGTTTTTACCAAAAGTCATAAATTCAGCTGGTTGAACATTAACATTTTGTTGTTGATTATTCATCATCTGTTGTTGCATCATCATTTGTTGCATCATTTGTTGCATCATCATGTTTTGATCAAAGTTAGGTTGGACATTTTCTGTTTGTCCGCCCATTTGCCCTTGAGCTACATAAGCAGTATTCGATGAAGAACTCATGTTTCCTTGTTGATATTTTACTTCTTCTTCCTTTTTCTCTACAACCTTTTCTTCAACTTTCTTCGTTGTCTCATTTGCGCCCATCGACTCAAACAATTCATTTATAAGGTTTTTAGCGAATTTAACAGCCATAACTTGATAAATTTTTGTTTTAATTAAATTTTCAATTTCCATATCAAAAGCAACTGTTATAAATTCGTCATTTTCTTTAAAGAAACTAGTTGTTTCTTTAAGATTATCAGTTCCAGTAACAGTAAGTTTTGGAGGCATTATATCTACCTCTTTTGAAAACATTCCAGCAAGTGCTGTTGCTGATGAACCCATCATTTGATTCATAGCTTCACTCACTGCACTCAAATACAAATCATCTAATTCTTCTGGTGGGCTACTTCCATCATTTCCCATCATAAGATCTCCTATTAGTGCTGCATCTTTTTTATCTATAAGTAACACATTTAATCCTACAAACCCTGTTCTATATTCTATTTGAATAAGAACTTTCTCTTCTGTGCCTACTAGTTTTAAGAAACTATCATAATTATAAACTTCTACTTTCGGAGTTGTAATTTGGACTTCCTTAGATAAAAGAGTTGATAAAGCAGTTGATGATGATCCTAAAGAAATATTTCCAACTTCACCAATTGCATCTTCTTCATCTTTATCAAGTTTAAATGATGGCTCATATTTTACTTCTTCTACTACTTCTTCTTCCGAACTATCTATATCAGCTCCTGATAACAAAGCATTAATTTCTTCTTGAGATAATATTCCTTCCATAATTACTCACCCCTTTCTCCAATTACTTCTTCTATAGCTATTGCCATTTTTTTCCCTTCTATTCCTGGTATTCCTCTAAATTTCTTTTTATTACCAACAATAACATCTATAAAATTATTAACGTTTTTATTCAGTGGAATTACATCTCCTACATTCAGTTCAATAAAATCTTCAAAAGATATAACTGTATCTCCAAGTTTTGCAACAACAGGAACAGATACTTTATTAAGTCTTTTTCTGATAGCACTTAGATTTTCTTCAGTTTTTTCCTTTTTAACATTAGAGAACCAATATTGTGCTGATAATTTTGAAACTATTGGATCTATAAGAGGAGCTGGATAACATATATTCATAATTCCAGTTGCATCTCCAACTTTAATTTCGAAACTAAGTAAAACTACCATTTCAGTAGGACCTACAATTTGTAAAAATTGTGGATTTGCTTCCATTTGATCTATTTTAGGCATAACTTCTATTATATCTTGCCAAGATTCACTAAGATAACCTAACATTTTTCCTACAAATTTTTCTACTACAGTAGTTTCTATATCTGTAAGTTCTCTTGCTCTTCCATGATCTGATTTTCCTGCACCACCAAATACTCTGTCTATAATAACATAACCTATATTTGAATTAAGTTCAAGTATAGCATTCCCTTCTAAAGTACCCATATCAAATACAGATAATATAGTTAATTCAGGTATTGATCTTATAAACTCTTCATAAGTTATTTGATCAACTGAAGTTACTTGAACATGACAGTTAGTTCTAAGTTGCCCAGAAAGCATAGTAGAAACAAGCCTTGAGAATGTTTCATGTATCATTTGCAAAGTTCTTAATTGATCCTTTGAAAACTTATCTGGTCTCTTAAAATCATAGACTTTTATCTTCTTTTCTTCTTCTTTATTCTTTACTTCATCAATGTCTACTTCTCCGCTAGAAATGGATGAAAGTAGCGCATCAATTTCCGATTGAGATAAAACATCACTCATTTAACTCACCACCTAAGCTATTGGATAAGCCAGTTGTTAAACCTTATATTTACAACATACTCTTTTCCAAGGATACTATTAACCTCTTTAGCAAGTTCCCCTCTCAAATTTTGAAAGTCTTCATCTGCCATTAGGTCGTCAACACTCTTACTCATCATAATCGATAGTAGTCTATCTTCAATAATTACTCTTTTTGTAGAAATTTCTGTATTTATTCCTTCAATTTCTTTTTCTTTTATATTTGGATTTAGTTCCAAAAATATTCTAACTACTAAATATCTCGGAGATCTTTCTTTCAAATTAAGAGTATATTCTCCAAAATTTATTGTTTGTCCATATGTAGTTTTCTCAACTTCCATAACTTCTTTATTTACTGTATTTTCATCTCCAGAACCTTTTACGTTAGTTGCTACGAAAAAAGCTGTTCCAACAGATATAATTACAACTAACAAAGCCATTATTGCTATTATTATTGCTTTTGTAACAAAAGGAAGTTCCTTCTTTTCGCTTTTTTTCTTCTTAACTTCGTCTGCCATTCTTCCTCCTTTTATTCCACTACAGAAAGATCAACATTCTTTTCTGCTACTCTCTCTTCTATAGATTTAAGTATTACTATATTTACTCTTCTATTCTTTTGTCTACCTTCAACAGTAGTATTTACAGCAACAGGTCTAGTAGCTGCATAACCTGCAATAGACACTCTTTTAGAAATATTAGTATTTTTTTCTAAAAAATACCTTACTACACTTGCTGCTCTTGCTCCAGATAATTCCCAGTTACTAGGAAATTTTTCTGTATTAATTCTTCTACTATCTGTATGTCCCTCAACAACTATTTCATTATCAAGAGTTGATATTGTATCTAATATTATATTTAGTATCTCTTTAGCCCCAGGTCTAATTTCTGCTTTTGCTGAATCAAATAATACTTCATCACCAAGAGCTACTTCTATTCCTCTATCGGTAATTTTTATATCTGCCACTTGAGACAAGTCTGTTTCTTCTGTACTAGAAGAATTTTTACTCATTTCACCTGCAAATTTTTCCAAATCACCCTTTAATTTTTTGGCTATAGTTTGATACTTAAATTCACTTCCTCTACTATCTATCCTTGCATTACTCATAAAATCTTCTGGTGAAACTGTTTTTCCACCATCCATAAGTCCAAAAGTTCCTCTAAATGCCATCATAGCATTTTTAAATTTATTAGCATCCGTAGTGGACATTGCAAACAAAAGTACAAAGAAACAAAGAAGTAAAGTTACCATATCTCCATAAGTTGCCATCCAACCTGGAAGACCTTCTGGAGGACAGTTACATTTTTTTTGTCCCATATCTTACTCACCTTCTTCTTGTTCTAAGTCTGCTCTTTCATTTGGTGGTAGGAAAGATTTTAATTTTTCCTCTAAAACTTTAGGATTGTCTCCACCTTGTATGGATAATATTCCTTCTATTGTTATTTCTTTACTCAATATTTCTTGTGCACTATAGTACTCAAGTTTATTTGCCATAGGATCAAATATTATATTAGCAAGCATAGATCCATATAAAGTAGTTATCAGTGCAACTGCCATGGCAGGTCCAACAGCTGAAGGATCATTTAAGTTTCCTAGCATTAATATTAGTCCAATTAGTGTTCCTATCATTCCATAAGCAGGACCCATTGAAGCTCCTGTTTTCATTACAGATTTACTTTGACTATGTCTTTGTTCAATAAAGCTAATCTCACTATCTAGTATACTTTTTACTAATTCTGGATCAGTTCCATCTACTACAAGTTGCATACCTTTTTTCAAAAACTCATCATCTATCTCAGCTAAATCTTGTTCTAATGACAGTAGTCCTTCTTTTCTTGCTTTTTCAGAAAATTTTACTAGGTTTTTTATGATTTCTATATTATTTGGCACTTCATTCTTAAAAGTTTTCATTATAACCTTTGGAAGGTTTTTTAAAACTGGTAATGGAAATGATACAAATATAGCTCCAAAAGTTCCACCTATAACTATCGCAGCAGAGTTTGGATCCCAAAATGGTCCTATATTAAATCCCATTCCATAAAGCATCAATAATACAATCATCACTAGACCCAGCGGTGTAGCAATATCCATATTTAGCCTCCTATTTTATACTTTGTTTGTATTCTATAATTAGTTTTATAATTTCTTCCATACTCTCTCTTACAACAATTTTTTTGTTTGTAGACAAAGTAATAAGTGTATCTGGATTACTTTCAATAAATTCTATCATTTCAGCATTTATTGCAATTAATCCTTCTTCTTTTCCTAATCTGTGAACTATTATCATATTTCTCACCTTATTATATCACTTATTTTACCTAATTACTATAGGCTTTTAGGAAGGGCTAGCCCTTCCCATTATTATCTTTTTAAATTAATTAAGTCTTGAAGTATTTGATCAGAAGCTGAAATTGTCTTCGAATTCGCTTGGAATCCTCTTTGAGCTACTATCATATCAGTAAACTCTTGTGCTAAGTCAACGTTAGACATTTCAAGTGCTCCTGCAACAACTTTACCTGTTCCAGCTGTACCTGGTTTTAATACCATTGCTTCTCCTGAGTTAGAAGTTTGTTTAAATACACTTCCTCCTGCATTTTGTAATCCTTCTTGGTTTGTAAACTTAGCTAGAGCTACTCTTCCAATTATTTGTTGATATCCATTTGAATAGAATCCCATAATGTCTCCTGTATCGGCTATATTAAATGTTTCTAATTCTCCCATACCATATCCATTTTGTGATTCAAGTGCAACAGATGATTGAGCAGCAAATTGAGTTACATTGCTAAAGTTTAAATTAAGGGCTACTGGTGCTGCACCTTTTGATGGTGGTGGAGCTTGACCATTATCTGCTGGATCAAATGTTACTTGCCCTTCAAATTGTTTATTCATTATTTGTCCTGGTTCTGGACCTCCTGGAACTTGAGCACCTCTAAATTTAACAATTCCATTTGCATCCATTACATATTCACTTGCTGGATCTCCAAAATTCATAGTTCCATCTGGATTAGCAACTCCATTTTCATAGAATATACTTGTTACACCCTCTGGTAATGTGTCTGGGTTATTTGGATCTGCATATAAATAATTTCCATTCATTTGTCCTCTTGCATCAAATGTTATAAACCCTTTTCCATTATCTATTTTTGCACCATTAGCAACTTTCGCTTGCCAATCCCATATATTTTCAGACACTTTAGTATACTTCATACTTGTTGTATGCGTATTCCCAAGTGTATCATATACTTCTGCTGATGTCGCCACTCCATTATCAGCATAAATTGCAGTTTTTCTATTACTCATATCAGCTAGTTCTGAAAAGCTTATTTTACCTGCTACAGGTGAACTTATTAAGACACCATTAGCATTTTGAATTGGTGTAGTTTCATCTGGGAAACTCTTTTTAATGTTACCTTTTTCATCTAATTCAAAAGCACCTTTTCCTGTTACACCTTCTCCTTCAGCTCTCCAGTTCCATTTGTTGTTATCTATATCATAATTGAATTTTATAGTTACATCAACTTTTTTACCAGTCAAATCATCTACAGATAAAGTAATATTTTCTATACCTGCATTTTGACTTAGATTTCCTACATAGTTTACTGAATCTGTTGCTTTTCCTGGAAGTACAGAACCCATTCTAATAGCTAAATCTCCTAATGGAGTATCATTGTCTATACCTTGTGTTCCATCTTCTCTAATTGTAGCTTGCCACCCTTGAACTTTCATTCCATTTGGCATTACAAGAGTTCCATTTCCATCTAAATTGAAATTCCCTGCTCTTGTATACATTCTAGCATTTCCATCTTGAACTACAAAGAATCCTGATCCGTCAACTCTTAAGTCAGTTTTTCTACCTGTTGTTTGTTGTGCACCAGATTCAAAACTAGTATTAATACTTGACACTTGAACTCCAAGACCAATAGTTGCAGGGTTAACACCTCCACGTCCATCTACAGGTCCTCTTGCACCTTTTACAGTTTGTGTCATTGTTTCTTCAAAGTTTACAGATGATTTTTTAAATCCTGCTGTATTTACATTGGCAATATTATTACCTACCACATTCATTTTTGTTTGGTGAGCTTTCAGTCCACTAATACTTGAATATAATGCTCCTAACATATGTTTCCCTCCTAGTTATCATTTCAATCGTTCCATGATACTAAGGCCTCCTTACGGGCCAGCCTTATAGTGATAATGAATTTATCTAGATCTTAAATCAAAGTTAAACTATCGATATTTGTAAAGATATTGTCTTTCATAGCATCTTCATCTACTACTGTTACTACAGTGTTGTTTTTGATACTAATAACATAAGCTCTGTCTTTAGACAATATTACTGAGTCCTTGCAACCTTTGTCTCTAAGTTTAGCAACGCCTTCTTCTATTTTTTTTATTTCATCTCCGTCTAATGTTATATTTCTACTTTCCATTCTCTTTTGAGCATGGGCAGAAAATTTTAATTTTTTTTCAGCTTTTAAAACATTTTCAAACTCAATTGTTGGCTTCTTTTTATTACGCGGGTCATTTTTCTGATTTATATCTGTATTTACTTTTAAATTGCCAATATAACCAGTGTTCATAAGTCTAGCCATGACTTCACCTCCCTAACTATACGTTAGCTATTTTACCTATACTGCTTGGGAGTTGCTTGTATTCTCTTTTTTCTGGCATTTTTTCTGATAGTGATATTAATCCACTAAGTTTAGCCATTATTTCTTTACCTTCTTCTACTTCTAATTTTACAATTACTTCTCCTTCATTCATGCTGGTACTTACAACTTTTCCTGATACTTCTTCACTACCATTTTGGATAGTTGCATATTTACCTATAACATGAGCACTTGAAGCCAAACTATTCATACTTTGCATCTTCATAAAACTTTGAAATGCTGAATTTAAATTTGAGCTTTGTTCTAGAGAAGAAAATTGCGCCATTTGAGCTATCGATTCGCTATTACTTTTTGGTTCAAGAGGGTCTTGGTTTTGCATTTCAGCTAATAATAATTGCATGAAATCATTTTTTCCAAGTTGTTGTGATTCATTTACAACTGCTTGACTCTCTTGTAATTCTTTTGGGATATTAAGACCTAGATTGTTTATATACATAATTCATTATCCTCCTAAACGAAAATATCAAACGAAGAATTATCTATTCTTCTATTTCTAACACTCTGCTTATCAAGGATTTCTATTTTTTCTCTTGTATTTGCAGGTTTCCTATCAATTTTCATTTTTTCCTTTTTTTCAAAGGCAAAATGTTTTTCTCCTTTATCACTTCTGTTTTCATTTGATATAAACACATTAATTTCTGATGCATCTATACCTTTTGATAAAAGCGAGTTTTTTAGCGTGTCAAATTTTCCTTCTAAAACTTCTTTTACTCTTTGACTTTCTACCAAAAATTCAGCTTTCATAATGTTGTTATCAATCTTAAGTTTCACTTCTACTTCCCCTAATTCTTCCGGTTGTAGTCTGATTTTCATTTCCTTAAGTTGACTATTAAAATGCACTTTTATCCCATTTTCCACTTGTTCTAAAACATTAAAGAAATCAAGTTTATTCATATTAGGATCTACTACATTTTCAACTTTTGAAGCAATAAAGTTATTGTTAATCGCTTTTTGCCCGTTATTGATACTTAATAATTCATCAAAGCTTCTTTCATCTTTGTTATTATTAAATTTTTTAAGACCATAACTAGCTTTTGTTACCATTGTTAAATCTTGGTTGACCTTTCTAAGATCTGATTCGGAGATACTTGCTCCTTCTAAAGTTTTAGGGTTATTTAACTGAAAATCTTCTTTTAAATAAACTCTTCCTTTAGATTGAGGGCTTGTTCCTTTAACAACAACAATTTCTTTATCTTTAGCAATATCTTTAACTTTCAGTCCATTTTCAACAGCTTTTTTTTCTTTCAATTCATAAAGTTTTTCTATATCTTTTAATTCAGGAAGTTTTTCTCCTTTTTTTACAGGTTCAAAACCTTCAAGAGATATTTTCCCTTCAGGATTAAAAGATTTGTCCACTTTAATGTCTTTACTTTTTTCTTTCGCTGTCAAGACTTCTAGTCCATTCATTTTGCTACTCATTATTCTGTTGCCAAAGTCCACTTTTTCTACTGTTTTAGTTTTTTCACCTTCAGGATTTTTTTGCATAACAAAAGTAGGTACAACTCCTAGAGCTACTCCCTTTTCTTCTGTTTTTTTAGTAACTTTTGTTCTTTTCTTATCTGCTACTAATTTTTCTACTTCTTTACTTTCTTTACCTTTTTTTGTAGGTTTAAAGAAATTTAAGAAAGTACTTTTTTCTCCTTGGGTTTTACTATTTTTTTCAGTAGGTTTTTTTGTGATGTTCTCTTTATCAGATATATTAGAAGTTGCCAACTTTACATTGTTTGGCAATTGCATATTTCACCTCCATATATCTAAATAAATTATCGACCTAATAAAAAACTTCTTAATAGTAATTTTTATTTTTTTCTCTTTAAATACTAATGTTTCAAATGATTCATTGTTTTTATTGTGTTCAAAAGAAGATGTAATCTAAGATTATTTGTTTTTTTCTTTTTACTATAATTTTATCTATTTTCTTACTTTTTTTATATAAACTTCCAAATAAAAAAACGACTACTATCAAAATAAAAATGATAAGTAATCGTTTAAATATTAATCTATTTTTTTCAAGACAGTTGCACCATAAGCTTCTACTACAACTTCTACCTTAGAAGCTATAACTTCTACTTCATTACCTCCAAAATAATTCAGATACTTTTTCCCCTTTTCAACTTCCAACTCAAAAGTTATTTTATCTTTAGTATTATTAAGAGCAACAACTATTATTTGATCATTGTATTCTCTTTTATAAATAACAAGGTTTTTATCTGTATCTATTATATCAAAATCTCCAAGAACTAAAGTCTCTCTATTTTCTTTATAAAAACTGCTTAGTTTTTTTACAAACTCTTCTCTTTTTTTGTCAAAAACTACATTATATTTTAATCGTTTTGATACTTCATCAAAAACTCCCTTTTCAGTAAGTTCTCCTTTATACTTTATATATTTTTCTATACTATCCGATTCCATTCCATATGGAAAATATTCTTCCCATAACATAGCTTTCCTATTATGTGGTGTATCTCCTCCCCACATACCTTTTTCACTTCCGTAATATATCATAGGAGCTCCTGGCAGAGTAAACTGGGCTATAGTCGAACTATCCACTTTTTTATCTATTGTTCCATCTACCAAATTAGGTTTTATTCCATAATATTCATCTTTATCTTGATTATTTAACATGTCAAAATCTCTATTTGGATTTAATATCATTGAATTAAACCTGTCTACATCATATGATTCTAACAAATTAAAATGTAATTCATTTTTGTCTATCCCTCTTTTTATAAGGTTTATTGCAACACTTAATTCTTTGTTATCATAAAGGTATTTTTCATTATTTTTACTATAATATCTATAAAGTATATCTGAAAGATAATAATCTAACTCTCCATCTTTTAAGATATTTTCACTATCAAAACCAGTTGGACTTTCCATAAAAAGATAAAAATCTTCTAAATTTTCATCTATAAATTTTCTATAATCTACAAAAAAATCTTCATTTCCATTATAAACTACTGAAAAACCATCTAATCCAAGTTTTGACCATTTTTTTGTTATATCAAACAAGTATTTTTTTACATCTTCATTATTCAAGTTCAATTTTACTATATTCTTATTGTTTCTGTATCCGTTATAATCCAAGTTTTCTCTGTTCCACTTGATTATTTCTGCTTTTTCATTTGGACTATAAATCCCTTCTACTTCTACAAATTTTCTCCTATATCTAATACCGTTAATGCTTTCAACAGCTATATTACTATTCCCTCTATATTCTACAAGAGGATTCCAGCTATCAAGTTCTTCTATATTTATGTCTTTCCAAAAATCAACTATGAACCAATCTAAATATTTTGATTTAGGTCCTTGTAACATCAAAAGGTCAAAAGCAAAAAATCTATTTGAAACATAGTCAAAGTTGATATCACTTACAATAGCAAATTCTTTTTCTTTTGCTCTTTTTATAAATTCTTTAAAAATCTTGTCCGATTGGCTTTCTATCCAAGTATCATACTCTAAAGATTCTCCATAATTATTTATTCCATCTTTATCTACCAAAAGTTTCAAGTATTCACTTTGATTTTGATCTATAAAACTACCAAAATCAGGACTTATATGTCTAAAATCAATAGTGTCAAATTTGCTAGCAGAATATGAATAAAACGGAGGAGTTATAAGTATGCCTTCTACTCCTAATTCTTCCAAATAGTCTAATTTTTCTATTATTCCTTCTATATCTCCACCAAATCTTTTTGTTTGTGATTTAGTCTCAGGATATAATTCTTCTAGCCTTTTTTCCCACAAGTTTTCTGTATTATAATCATTAGTCCACGAATTAATAGTAAATGTTCCTAGATTAAAATTATCTTTTCTTTCAGCCCAAAGTGGCACTAAAGTTTCTTTTGGAGTACCATTTTTAAGACTTCCTCTTGCAGCTAAAAAATATTCAGGTCCAAATTCATTAAATATAGGGTCATTTTCTCTATTTCCATTTCTAAATGTATCTATATATATTTGATACCATATTTTCCCTAAAAGTGGATTTTTTTCTCTTTTTTCTTCTTTTGTTCTTTCAAAGTAAAATTTTTCTACTTCTTCCAAATGATATACACCTTTTTGACCAAAATAATATGTAAAATCTCCATCATTTAGAGTGAAAAAATATTCTCCTTTTTCTTCTTCTACTATTCCAATAAAGTATTCAATATCCCCAATACTTCCAAGAGATTCCATTTTATATTCTTCCTGACCAAAATTAAGTATAACTTCTTCTATATCATCTTTTTTTCCTTCAAAAATAATCTCTACTCTTTTTTCTCCAAGTTCTTTTATATAAAAATTACTTTGTTTATGATTTATAAAATCTAAAAATATATACCCGTCCCCTTTTTTTGTTGTGTTAGGTGGATCTACATCTTCTATTCTCAATTTTCTATTGGCGCATGCACTTAGGAGTAGAAGGCTTGCTAAAACTAATAATACTCTTTTCATGTTCCTCCTCAATTTTACTCTTTTTATAATTAAAGAGTGGCATAGCCACCCTCTATTTTTTAATTTCTATAAAGTCTACTACTGGATAGATTTCATATCCTTCTTCAGATACATAATCTCCAAGTTTTTCATTTGAACCTAACATATCAATAACATTTGGATTTCCGTTATAATTACTTCCACCACCAAAGTTAAACTGACCTGTAAAGTTTTCTACAACCATATTATATGTATTGTTTTCATCTGCCTTTGGATCAAATCCTAAAGAGAATACTTGTACTCCTTTTAAGTTTTCTAATCCTTCTAGTTTTTCTTTTGGTATTCTTGCACTTAAAGTATCAAAATCAACTATATAAGTATCTGGTACAATTACATCACTTGCTATATCTTCATAGTTGCTAACATAATCTGATACTTCTGTATTTTTTCTATAAATTTCTCTTTGAACACGAGTAGTTCTTTCTGGTGCAATTACTATAGCTTTATCCCACTTTTCACTAAACTTAACGTTTCTTCCATTTACCGCCATAGTATGTTTACCTTGATCTAATTGTAGATATACATCAAACATTTGTACATCCCAACCTCCAAAATAATCCTTATCATTTTTAAAATCTCTGTTTATTCTGATGAAAAATTCATAATAGTCTTCACCTTCATAAATTGCAAATTCTTTGATGTCAAATGCACCTTCTAAATATATCTTATCTGTTGGATAAGTATATGCTCCAGGTCCTTTGTCATCTCCTTGACTATCTTCAGAGTAAAAAAGTGCTGTTTGTTTGTAATTTGCATTTTCTACATTTGAACACGCACTTGCAAATAATAATAAACCAATAATAGATGTAGCTAATTTAAACTTCTTCATTTTTAACCTCCACAGAACATAATACCTCAAATTATTATATACCAAGCCATGTCAAATGTCAAAGGATTAATATCTGCTCAATTCTTTGTATTTGTTACATTTCCTTTTATAATCTTTTTTTAGAGAAAAAGAACTTCAAAATAATTTTTCTCAAAATAAAAAAATTTAACTTAATTAATATTTGTTTATACAAAAAAAAGACCAATTTTATAAATTGATCTTTCTATTTTAAAATTATAATTACTTCTACTTAATTACTAAATATTTCTCCTCTTTCAAGGTCGATTGCTTTTGCAGAAAGATTTGGAATTACACCTTTTATATCCATAAGCAGACTATATAATCCAAAACTTAACTCAACTTTTATACTTTCATAATTTTTAGATTCTAATGCTCCTATTAATTTATTCATGATTTCATTAGCTCTTCCAAATAATAAATCTAGTTGACCTTGTTCCAAAACTAGTATTTCTTCTGTATTCTCTAAAACGCTAAAAATCCATTCTAGGCCATTTATTCCTTCTAATAATTCTTCAATAGCTTCCAAAGCATTTCCTTCATCTATCTGCTTTACTATTTCATCTATACTTTCTAGGAATCTACCTATATAATTTTCAAGCTCATACAAAGTTTCTAGTAGAAGAAGATTTGTTTTTTTACTACTTATCTCTATAAGTTTAATTAATTTAATATTTCTATGAGATAAATTTTCTATCTTTTCTCCATCTACTCTAAAATCAGTTATGACTCTACCTAAAGATTCTATTTCATTTGTTATCTCTTCCAAAAATACATCAAAATTACTATATATATTTGGATTAATTTCTTTCTCAACATTGTCCAATATTATCTTCATAACCATCTCCATCTATAACTGAGCTATTTGTCCTGCTAACCAACTACTTTGAGAATTGCTATACTGCATAGACCCTTCCATACTTGCAAATTGTCTTTTAAGAGCATCTTCTCTCATTTTGAGTCTATCATCTGTTCTAGCAATCCAATCATTCATCTGATCTATTCTACTATCAAAAGCTTTACTTTGTCTATCGAAAGTTCCACCATAATCAACAAAAGGACTTAAATAGTTAGAAAGTTTAGTTGCAATCCCTTCAGCATTTCCATACCTACTTTGATTAACATTTTTAGAACTTTCAATAACTATATTTTCTCCATTACCTGGTGGATTTCCAAACTCTAATGCTCCAGTTACATCATCTATTACTACTGCATTACTAGGAACTCCTTTACCAAGCCTAGCATCAAGATCAGCTTTGCTCTTTATATCTCCGTTCATTACATACTTTATCATATCTGTTTTTGATACTTTTAATTTTTGTAATTCACTTTTTTTCATAAGTTTGTACTTACCATCTGTACTATATACTTTATTTCCTACTCTAACTTGAATATCTTTTGGGTTAACTCCGTTATAGTTAAGAGTATAAAATTTATTTCGTTCTCCATTACCAGTAGCAACAACTTCACTACCACTTGTCTGCCCCATTTGAGTAAATAACTTTTCTATTTCAATTGGATTATCTTCAAGAGCTGCTTTCAATTTGTTATAATTAACATTAAGATTAGGCTCTTTTCCCATAGTAGCTATACCAATAAGAGCTAATTGACTGTATTTAGACTCTACTCCATTTACACTATTACCAATATGTCTTCTTAATGTACTAGACAGAGTATTAGCTGTAGTATTACCTTGTAAAGGTCCGTCTTTTACAGTTTTAGTATTAATAAGAGCAATTGTATCATTGTATCCTTTTACAAATTCATCGATTTTTCCAACCATTGCTTCATAATCATTATCTATATTAATAGTTACTTTTTCGTTTCCTTCTGTTGTAGCAAGCATATTTATCTTTATCCCATTAAAAATAATATCATTACTATCTCTTTCATACTTTATTCCATCTATAGTAAATGTAGCTTTTTCCCCTTCATAAATAGTCACTTTTTCTCTTCTACCTATAGGATTTTTTTTCAAAAGACCCATTACATCCAAAAAGTCACTAGTATCATCTTGAATAAGAATGTCATCTCCTGCTTCTCTTGCTACTAGATTCAATTTATTTGTACTCTCATCATAATAAGCTTTAACTGGAGATCCTTCCCCATTTAATTTTTGAACTATACTATCAACACTATCAAAATCTGGATTAACTTCTACTGTAAAGTCATTTATTGTAAAAAATCCCCTTTTAATGTTTTTTAAGTTATCAACATTTGACATGACTTGTTTATATTCTGGCTCAACATAATTTTCGACTTTTTTCCCATTATACTGATCGATTTCAAGTCCTCTTAAAAAACTAGCTTTTTCTGCACTAATTTGTATAGTTTTAGCACTTTCACTTTCTATTTTAAATCTTCTTGTTTCATTATCAAAACTAGCTCTTACCCCTGCTCCACTTGCATTTATCTTATTTATAAAAGTTCCAAGAGTATCGCTAGCTTCTATATTTATTTCTTGTTTGTTAATTTTAAACCCTATGTCTCCAAACTCCATATTTCCAAATGGACTTAAAAACATGTCAATAAACTTGGTATTTACATGTCTTATCCCAAGTTTTCCACTAGTTATATTTGTTTTTATCTCTTTTTCAAGAGGCACTTCAGCATTAGATGTAGCTTGACCTGGTTTTGCAAGTTTAATATCTTCTATAATATATGTTCCTTTTTTTGCACTAGGCCCCAATTCTACTCCTAATATTTTTTCATCACTTATTTCACTTTTTTTTCTTCTAAAAACATTATCTCTACTCATATCTTGAACAGTACTCTTAAATGTTTTTACTTGTTTTCCTATATCGTTCCAATGTTTTTTTTCAAACTCTACCTTTTGTATTTCTTGCTGCTTAAGATAGATAGGTCTTCTTTCTAATTCCATTAGCTTATTTACCATTGTTCTTGTATCAAGTCCTGAAGCAAGACCTGTCATCTGCAAAGTAGCCATAATACTCCTCTCACACAGTTATATCAAATAACAATCCTGTATATTCTTGGTATAATCTATTAAACTCTAAAACATGATCTGGTGGCAATTGTTTAATCATTTCACCAGTTTCAGTATTTATTACTTGTACTACTATCCTATCATAATCATAGTTTTTTTCAAATCTAATTCCTCTATTTTGTATATCGGTATTTAGATTAAGTTTCTTTAAGATTTCATCCAATTCTTTTTCTTTTGTTTTATCAACTTTTTTATCCCAAGCTGTTTTTTCTATTTCACTCTTTTTTTCTATTTTTTCAACTCTTCTACTCTCAGCAACTTCCTTATTCATTTTTTGCATAGATTTATTAAGGTCTAAGTCTGAATATAAGTCTACTTTACCTGTACTTGTCGTTTTCATAATATCCTCTCCAACAATATTAATATTCTATTTATATTAACGACAAAAAAAACCCAAAACTTTAAGACCATGAACTTAAAGTTAGGGTTTTTTTTATTCAATAAGTTTTAATACATCATTTGGTATAGCATTTGCTTGAGCTAACATAGATGTTCCCGAATGGGAAATAATTCTATTTTTACTAAATTCTACTATCTCACTAGCTACATCTGTATCTCTTATTCTGCTTTCAGCAGCTTGCAAGTTTTCAGATGCAATTCTGAGATTTGCAATGCTATGTTCTAACCTATTTTGCAAAGCTCCATAAGTAGCTCTTTCATTAGAGACTTTCTCTATGGCTTCTTCAAATTTGATTATAGATTCATTAGCATCTTCATTAGTAAGTACAGAGATAGCTTCATCTCCTTTTTCTACACCCAAACTTTTTGAGTCCATCTTATTTAGGGTAAATGTTACATTTTGATCTTTATTAGCACCTATATGAAACACTAACCCATCAGAGTTTTTCTCATACTCCCCAGTAAATAAAACTCTTGTATTAAACTCTGTAGCTTCTGCTATTCTGTCTAATTCTCCCTTAAGTTCATTTAACTCAAGTTGTATCTTAAATCTATCATCAGAAGTATTAGTATCATTAGCTGCCTGTATAGACAGTTCTCTCATTCTTTGCAAAATCGCATGTGATTCAAATAATGCTCCTTCTGCTGTTTGTATAAGAGAAATACCATTTTGAGCATTTTTTGTTGCTGTATCAAGACCTTTTATCTGCCCTCTCATTTTTTCTGAGATTGCAAGTCCCGCAGCGTCATCTCCTGCTCTATTTACTTTTTCACCTGAGGATAACTTTTCAATTGATTTAG